>NZ_PSTN01000001.1:265016-355782 GCF_002930955.1 Rathayibacter sp. AY1A4
TCCTCCGCCTTGCGGAGAACGCCGCGACGCACGATCAGCCCTCTCCAGACCGGGGGGCGCCGGCTTCGCGGCGACAGCGTCGGGCGCGACACCGCCGGTACCGCTTCCTCCTCCGCCTTGCGGAGAACGCCGCGACGCACGATCAGCCCTCTCTGAAGGGGAGCGGGGCGCCGGCTTCGCGGCGACAGCGTCGGGCGCGACACCGCCGGTACCGCTTCCTCCTCCGCCTTGCGGAGAGCACCGTGACGCACGATCAGCCCTCTCCGAACGGGAGCGCCGCGCAGGCTTCGCGGCGACGGCGAGGGCGCGAGATCGCCGGTACCGGCTTTGTCCTCCGCTCTGCGGAGAACACCGCGGCGCCCTCAAGCGGTCAGTTGCGGGAGATGCGGGGGGCGTAGCCGGCGTCGGTGAGGACCTGGATGACGCGGTCGGCGTGCTCGGGGCCGCGGGTCTCGACGCTGATCTCGATCTCGACCTCGCTGATCTGCAGGCCCCGGCCGTGCCGGGTGTGCAGCACCTCGACCACGTTCGCGTTCGCCTCCGAGATGAGCTCCGCGATGCGCGACAGCTGCCCCGGACGATCCGGCAGCCCGATGCTCATCTTGAGGTAGCGCTCCGACGCGGCCAGGCCCCGGCTGATCACCCGCTCCATCATCAGCGGATCGATGTTGCCGCCCGACAGGATGACCGCGGTCGCTCCGGCGTCGCGGATCTTCCCCGTCAGGATCGCCGCGATGCCCACCGCGCCCGCGGGCTCCACCACGAGCTTCGCCCGCTCCAGCAGCACCAGCAGAGCCCGGGCGATGTCGTCGTCCTCGACGGTGACGACCTCGTCCACCATCTCGCGGACGATCGCGAAGTTCAGCTGCCCCGGCTTCGCCACGGCGATGCCGTCGGCGATCGTCGGAGAGATCGTGATCGCGGTCGGCTCGCCGCTCGCGAGCGAGAGGGGGTACGGCGCCGCGTTGGCCGCCTGCACGCCGATGACGCGGAGAGTGCGCCCCTCCTCGGCCGCCTTCTGCTTGGCCGCCGAGGCGACCCCGGCGATGAGGCCGCCCCCGCCGATGGGCACCACGATGGTCTCGACGGCGGGGGCCTGCTCGAGGATCTCGAGGCCGACCGTGCCCTGGCCGGTGATCACGTCGGGGTGGTCGTAGGGAGGAACGAAGACCGCGCCGGTGCGCTCGGCGAACTCCGCCGCCGCCGCGAGCGCCTCGTTGAAGATGTGCCCGCTCAGCACCACGTCAGCGCCGTAGTCACGGGTGGCCGCGAGCTTGGGCAGCGCGACGCCGATCGGCATGAAGATCGTGGCCTTGATCCCCAGCTCTCGCGCCGCGTAGGCGACGCCCTGCGCGTGGTTGCCGGCCGAGGCCGCCACGACTCCGCGGGCCCGCTCCTCCGGGGTGAGCCGCGACATCCGGAACACGGCTCCGCGGATCTTGTAGGAGCCGGTGCGCTGGAGGTTCTCGCACTTGAGGAACACGGGCGAGCCGAGGACCTGCGCGAGGAAGGTGCTCGTCTCCATGGGGGTGGCGGCGATGACGGGGGCGAGGACGGCGCGGGCCGCCTCGAACTCGTGGAGGGCGGGTCCGACGACGCGGCTAGTCTGCATGCTCTGCGGCAACTCTCTCGGGGGTTCGGGTCGGCGAGCGCCAGGCTCCGCTCGCGACGTACTTGACCATGACGTTGAGCGTGGCCACGACGGGCACCGCGAAGAAGGCGCCGGCGATGCCGCCGATGATCGAGCCTCCGGCCACAGCGAGCACGACGGCCAGCGGGTGGACCTTGACCGCCGACCCCATGATCAGCGGCTGGAGGATGTGGCCCTCGAGCTGCTGCACCGCGAGGACGACGATCAGCAGGAAGAGCGCGATCAGCGGTCCGTTGTAGACCAGCGCGATGAAGACGGCCAGCGCCCCGGTCACCACGGCGCCGATGACCGGCACGAAGGAGCCGAGGAAGACGAGCACGCCGATCGGGATGGCCAGCGGGACGCCGAGGAGGAAGGAGCCGAGGCCGATGCCGACCGCGTCGACGAAGGCGACCAGGATCTGCACCTTCACGAAGTTGGTCAGCGTGACCCACCCTGCGCGACCGGCGCCATCGACGGCTCCGCGGGCGCGGCGCGGGAAGAGGCGGACGACCCAGCTCCAGATGTTCGGCCCGTCGATGAGGATGAACAGCGTCGAGAAGAGGGTGAGCAGCACGCCCGTCAGCAGGTGGCCGACGGTCGAGCCGACGCTGAGCGCGCCGCTGACCAGCATCCCCGAGTCCTGCTGCAGGGCCGTGAGGGCCTGCTGCGCGTACTGGTTGATATCGGTCTCGGTGAGGTGGAGCGGCGACTCGAGGAGGAAGGCCTTGAAGTCGTCGTAGGACTGCACCGTCTGCCGGCTGAGGTCGTCGAAGCCGGAGTAGACCTGGGTGACGACGAGGAAGAGGAGCCCGCCGATCACCACGACGATCCCCAGCTCCGCCAGGACGACGGCGGCCCACTTGGGCCAGCGGTGGCGCTGGAGGAAGCTCGAGAACGGCACCAGGAGGGCGGCGATCACGATCGCGAGCAGGAGCGGGATGACGATCAGCCGCAGCTCGATGACGAGCAGCACCAGCACCGCGAGCGCCGCGACCACGACGAGGACGCGCCAGGCCCAGGCGCCCGCGATGCGCATCCCGTCGCTCACGAAGGCCGAATCGGCGACGGGAGCGGGCCGGGAGGGGGCGGCCGGGGCGACGGGCGCGGCGGGCTGGACGGCGCGCGGGCCGGAGGTGCGGCGGGACCTGCCGAGTCTCATCTGCCCAGACTAGGCCCCGGCGCATACCCCGCGCGGTATCCCCGGGGAGTGCTCATGCGGCGGCGCCGACCGCCGCCTGCTCCGGTGCCGGACCGACCGCCACCGGGCGCCGCGCGGGCAGCACGCCGACCCGCTCCCCCGGCTCGAGGCGATGCCCCGACGCGTGCTGGACGGTGACCTCCTCGCCCGTCGACAGCCGGACGGTCGAGCGCCGCACCGGCCCCAGGAAGCTCGAGGCGAGGACGACTCCGGGCAGGGAGTCGGGAGCGCCGTCGGCCACGACGGCGAGGTCCTCGGGGCGGAGGAACACCGACACGGGCCCGTCCGCCGCCGCCGCGTCGACGAGCGGCAGGCGCACGCCGAGCGCGAGGACCGATCCCGACGAGACCGTCCCCGTGACCACCGTCGAGAGGCCGACGAAGCGGGCCGTGAAGGCGGTCGCCGGGCGCGCGTAGAGGTCCTCCGGCGCGCCCAGCTGCTCGATCCGCCCGGCGTTCATCACCGCGACGCGGTCGGCGACGGCGAGCGCCTCCTCCTGGTCGTGCGTGACGAAGAACGTGGTGATGCCGATCTCGGACTGCAGGCGCTTGATCTCGTCGCGCAGCTGGACGCGGACCTTCGCGTCCAGTGCCGACAGGGGCTCGTCCAGCAGCAGCACCCGCGGCCGCGTGACGAGGGCGCGCGCGAGCGCCACCCGCTGCTGCTGGCCGCCGGAGAGCTCGTGCGCGTAGCGGTCGCCGAGGGCGCCGAGGCCCACGACCTCCAGCGCCTCCCCCGCGGCCGCCCGGCGTTCGCGCGCCCCGACTCCCCGGGTGCGCAGCCCGAACTCGACGTTCTCGCGCGCCCGCAGGTGCGGGAAGAGCGAGTACGATTGGAAGACCATGCCCATGTCGCGCTTCGCGACGGGGACGTGGGCGACGTCCTCCTCGTCGACGAGGATCCGCCCCGCGTCGATCCGCTCGAGACCGCTGAGGGCGCGCAGGGCTGTGGTCTTGCCGCAGCCGGAGGGGCCGAGCAGCGCGATGAACTCACCCGGGGCCACGTCGAACGAGACGCCGTCGAGCGCTCGCGCGGAGCCGTAGTGCCGCTCCACGTCGACGAAGCGCACGCGGGCGCCGGGGAGGGTGGGAGCGGTCACGAGGAGCCTTTCGAGGAGCGCGCCCGGCCCGTCGGCAGGCCGATCCGCGCGAGGCGGCCGATCCCGAGCAGGAGGGCGAAGGCGAAGAGGAGCGAGAGCAGCGAGAAGATCACGGCGACGTAGGCGTCGGACTTCGACACCTGCACCAGGCCGGTCTGGAGGGTGGTGCGGCTGAGGAGCGAGGCGATCGTGTACTCGCCGAGAACGACTGCGACGGTGATCAGCGCGGCCGCGACCAGGCCCCGGCGCAGGTTCGGCAGGAGGACCCTCCCGAGCACCGCGAGCGGGCCCGCGCCGAGCGAGCGGGCCGCTTCCGAGAGCGTCACGGCGTCGAGACCGGCGAGGTCCGCCGCCACGGCGCGGTAGGCGTAGGGCAGGACCAGCACCCCGTAGGCGAGAGCGAGCGTCCACGGCGCGGAGCCGGCGAGCCGGGTGACCACGGAGTAGACCGGCGCGAGGCCGACGACGAGGACGATGGCGGGCACGGTCAGCGGGAGCAGGCAGACCAGCTCCAGAGCCCGGCGCAGGCGCGGGAGCCGGACCTCGACGAGCAGCATCGTCGGCACCAGCAGGACCAGGACGATGAGGGCGGTGACGACGGCGAGGACCAGCGAGTTGCCGATCCCCTGGAACAGCGAGCGGTAGGCGCGCTCGTTCTCCGGGTCGAGGATCGCCGTCCAGTGCGCGAGGTCGTGGCCGCCGGCGCTGCGGAGCGTGAACTCCGCCATCGCGACGATCGGGACGGCGAACACCAGCCCGGTGATCACGAGCACCGCCCCGGACAGGAGCCGCGCGGGCCTCATCGCTGCCACCGCCGGGCCCGGCGCTGCAGCAGCGCGTACCCGGACATCAGGACCACCATCACCGCGAGCATCCCGAGCGCGAGGGCGCCCGCGAGGTTCTCGCGGCCCAGCACCGTCTCGCTGACCAGCGCGGCGCGGATCTGCAGCGGGACGATCTGCGCGCCCTGGCTGATGAGCGCCGCCGCGGTGGCGAAGGAGGAGAACGCGTTCGCGAACAGCAGCAGGACGCAGCCGAGGAACGACGGCGCCAGCACCGGGAGTGCCACGTGCAGCCAGTAGCCGAGCCGGCCCCCGCCGAGCACCGCGTTCGCCTCGGCCCACTCCGTACGCAGGCCCTCGAGCGCGGGCAGGAACGTGAGCACCATCAGGGGCACCTGGAAGTAGAGGTAGGGGAGGACGAGCCCGGGCAGCTGGTAGAGCCACACGCCGTCGGCGTAGAGGTCGACGCCCGCTCCCGCGAGGAGGGTGGTCACCAGCCCCTGCACGCCGATCGTCGCGATGAACGCGAACGCGAGCATCACGCCGCCGAACTGCGCGAGGACGCTCGCCGCTGCATTGACGACGGTCCGGAGCGCCCCGCGCGGATCGGAGCCGAGCAGGGCCAGGCACACGACCGCGCCCAGCACCGCGCCGACGACGGCGGTGACGGCCGAGAGCCCGAGCGACGCGCCGAAGGCGGACAGCACGACGGGATCCCCGAGCGCCAGCACGTTCGCCGTGGTGAAGCGGCCGTCTCCGTCCGTGAATCCGGTCGCCACCGCGAGGACCGTGGGGACGGCCAGGAACAGCAGGACGTAGAGCGCGAAGGGGGCGACGCCCAGCACGGCCGGGGTGCCGCGCCGTCCCCGGAGCGCGGACGCCCCGGAGACGGCCTCGGCGGGAGCGGTGGTCACTGGATCGCCGCGGCCCACTTCTCGGCGAGGAGCGACGAGGCCGCCTCGGTCTGCTCCTCCGTGAACTGGACGAGGTCGGAGGGAGCGGCGCCGACGGCGTCGAGCGCGTCCTGGTCGACCGTGCCGGCCTCGGTCATCGCGGCCAGGCGCACCGGGTAGGCGCCGGCGGCGAGGTAGAGGTTCTGCGCGGCGTCGGAGTAGAGGTACTCCTGCCAGAGCCGCGCGGCCGCGGGGTGCGGAGCGTCGGCGTTGACCGCCTGGTTGTAGTAGCTGCCGACGGCGGAGCCCGGGAGGACGGTCGTCGTCCACTCGCGGGTGCCCTCGTTCGCCTTCCCGGCGGCGAGGTTGTTGTAGCTCCAGTCGAAGACGACAGGGGTCTCGCCCGAGGCGATGGTGGCGTCGGTCGGGTCCAGCGGCAGGAAGTTGCCGGCGTCGTTCAGCTTCTCGAAGAAGTCGATCCCCGCCTGGACGTCGTCGGCGGAGCCGCCGGACTGGAGAGCCGCGAGCTGCACTGCGGCCGCGGCGGCTCCCGCCTGGGTCGGGTCGCCGTTGATCGCGACCGAGCCGCGGTAGTCGGCGCCGAGGAGGTCCTCGAGCGACGTGGGCGCAGGCACCGCGGCCGCGTCGAACCCGATCGACATCAGGCCGGTGTAGTCGTTGACCCAGAGGCCCGACTCCTCCTTGTTCCCCTCGGGGATGTCGTCCCAGGACTCGACCTTGTACGGCGCGAACATGTCCGTGTTCGCCAGAGCGACGGCCGGCCCGAGGTCGAACACGTCGGGAGCGGTGTCCTGCCCGGCGAGGTTCTCCGCCGTGCTGATCTCCTCCGCGGAGGAGACGTCGGGGTCGGCGGAGTTCACGGTGATGCCGTACTCGTCCTCGAAGCCGCTGATCAGCTCGCCGTAGTTCGCCCAGGTGTCGGGCAGGGCGATGACGTTGAGCTCGCCCTCGGCCTTCGCGGCCTCGACCAGGGCGTCCAGCCCGCCGAGGTCCGCGGCGGACGTGGCGGACGCCGCGTCCGCGCCGCCGCCGTCGGACGAGGCGGTGGCGCCGCCGGAGCAGGCCGAGAGTGTGAAGACGAGGGCGGTGCCGGCGGCGGCGACCGCGGCGGCGCGCGACAGGCGCTGAATGGTCAAGGGTCCTCCAGGAGTCGGGTGGGCCGCCCCGGTGGGACGGCCTCGGGCACGGTAGGAGCGCCGCGAGTCGGCGAGGGAGCGCGGCGGTGAATGCCGGGCGAACGCCGGGGGCCGAATCGGGGACGGCGATGTCGGGGGCGTTCGCTAGCGTGGGCGGACCATGACCGAGCAGCTCTCCGCCGCGCTGGCGCGCCGCATCGCCCTGACGGCGCAGGGGTTCGGCGTCCCCCGTCCGTCCCGGGTCGACGCGCGCCGGGTGCGCGCCGCCGTGGACCGGATCCGCCCGCTCCAGCTCGACTCGGTGAACGTCTTCGAGCGGAGCCACTACCTGCCGCTGCTCGCGCGGCTCGGCCCGTACGATCGCTCCCTCCTCGACGCCGCGGCCTTCTCCCCCGACGGCCCCTACGTCGAGTACTGGGCCCACGAGGCCGCCCTCGTCCGCCGCGAGGATCTCCCGCTCTACCGCTGGCGGATGGAGCACTACCGCCGGGTCCGCCTGCCCGAGCACGAGGGCTGGGCCCACGAGAACCGCGCCACCCTCGACTGGCTCCGCGCCGCGCTCGCCGACGGTCCCCTCCGCGCCTCCGAGATCGAGCACGAGGCCAACGTCCGCACGGGCCCCTGGTGGGGCTGGTCCGACATCAAGCGCGGCCTCGAGGTCCTGTTCCGCTGGGGCGAGGTGGTGACGGCGGGGCGCACGCGCTTCGAGCGCTCCTACGGTCTCGCCGAGCGGCTCCTCCCGAGCGCGGTGCTCGACGCCGACGTGCCCCTCCCCGACGCCGTCCGCGAGCTCGTGCGCCGGGCGGCCCGGGCCCACGGGATCGGCACCCTCGGCGACCTGGCCGACTACCACCGGCTGCTCCAGTCCCCCACGCGCGTCGCGATCGACGAGCTGGTCGAGGCGGGCGAGCTCGAGCGCGTCGAGGTGCGCGGCTGGGAGCGGGGCGGGCGGCCCGTTCCGCTCTGGCGGCACGTCGACGCCCGACGCCCCCGCACGCTCCGGGCGGACGCGCTCCTCTCGCCGTTCGACCCCGTGGTCTGGCACCGGCCGAGGGCCGAGCTGTTCTTCGGCTTCCACTACCGGATCGAGATCTACACCCCGGCCGAGCAGCGGATCCACGGCTACTACGTCCTCCCCGTGCTCCTCGACGACGTGATCGCTGCACGGGTCGACCTCAAGAGCGAGCGCAAACGCCGGGTCCTCCTCGTGCAGGCCGCCTGGCTCGAGCCGGGGGCCCCGGCCGACACGCCGGAGCGGCTCGCCGCACTGCTGGTCGAGGCGGCGGCCTGGCAGGCCCTCGACGCCGTCGAGGTCGTCGGTCGCGGCGACCTCGCGGCCGCCCTCGCCGCAGCACTGAGGAGGATCGCGTGAGCGCGCCCGGCGGCGTCCTGGCGCTGGCGCTCTCGGAGCGCTGCGTCGCCCGTCTGCTCGAGCGCGGGAGCGTCGTCGGGGTCGGCACGGGCGAGCTCGCCCACGCGGCCGGCGTCTCCCTCCGGACCTTCCACCGGTACCTCGGCGGGAAGGAGGACTGCGTGCGCCCGGTGCTCGCCGCCGCGATCGCCGCGATGGGACGCGCCCTCCTCGAGCGCCCGGCCGCCGAGCCGCTGAACGCGGCGCTCGGCCACGCCTTCGCCGCGGCGGCCTCCGGTCCCCAGCTCGACCGCACCCTCCGGCTGATCCCCCTGCTCACCGAGACCTCGGCGATGCGCGCCGTCTGGGCGCAGTCGCTGCACGACGGCGAGGAGGCGCTGACGCCGTTCCTCGCGGAGCGGATGGGGCTCGGCCGCACGTCCCCGCACCGGGCGGCCGTCCTGGCCACCGTCGTCCTCGCCCTGGTCCGGCGGGCGCTGGTCGACGCGGCGGCGAGCGGCATCGACCCGGCGCCGGTCTTCGCCGAGTACCTGACGACCGTCGACGGCGGTCCGCTCGCGGCTCCGACCGGATGACGTCCCGTCCGGCGCGGTGACGGGCGCACCTCCGACCGAAGCGGGACGCGGTGCGGGGCGGCGATCGTCGACGGGGCGTCGGCCGGATCGGCCTGCTAGAAGCGCGAGCCCATCTCGGAGAGGCGGGCGACGCGGTCCGCGATCGGCGGATGGGTCGCGAAGAGGCGCGCGACCACCCCCGGCTTCGACGGGTCGGCGATCCAGAGGTGCGCCATCGAGCTGTTCTGCCGCTGCATCGGCCGGCCCGCGGACTCGAGCTTCAGCAGGGCGCGGGCGAGGGCGTCGGGGTGGCGGGTCGTCAGCGCACCGGTGGCGTCGGCGAGGTACTCGCGCTGACGGGAGATCGAGAGCTGCACGACCGAGGCGACGATCGGCGCGAGGACTATCGACACCAGCCCGACGATCAGGAGCGCCGGGTTGCCCCCGCCGTTGCCGTTGCCGCCCCGCCCGAAGAAGGCCAGGCGGAGGAAGGCGTCCGAGAGGAAGCCCACCGCGACGACGAGACCGAAGACGATCATCGAGACGCGGATGTCGTAGTTGCGGACGTGGCCCAGCTCGTGGGCCATCACGCCCTCCAGCTCGGCGTCGTCCATGATCGCGAGCAGGCCCGTCGTCGCGGCCACGACGGCGTGCTCGGGATCACGGCCGGTCGCGAACGCGTTCGGCGCCGGGTCGTCGATCAGGTACACCTTCGGCATCGGCGTGCCCGTCGCGATCGAGAGGTTCTCGACGATGCGGTACAGCCTCGGCTCGTCCGCCTTCTCCACCGCCACGCCGCCGCTGAGCGCGACCGCCTGGCGAGCGGCGAAGAAGTACTGGAAGAACGCGTACCCGGCGGCGATCACGAGCACCACCACGACGATCATCGTGCTGCGGTAGACCGCTGCAGCCAGGGCGCCCAGGCCGCCGATGATCGCCAGGAACAGGACGAGGATCAGGACCGTGTTGCGCTTGTTGCGGGCGATCGCGCTGTACACGGCGCCTGCCTAGAACTGGACGCGCGGGGGCTCCGAGATCGCAGCGAGATCGCCGACCTCGAAGAACTCGCGCTCCGAGAAGCCGAGCCGGCGCGAGAAGAGCGTGTTCGGGAAGACCTTCACCTTGGTGTTCATCTCGCGCACGCCGCCGTTGTAGAAGCGCCGGGCCGACTGGATCTTGTCCTCGGTGTCGACCAGCTCGCCCTGCAGCTGGAGGAAGTTCTGGCTCGCCTGCAGCTGGGGGTACGCCTCCGCGACCGCGAAGATCGACTTCAGAGCGCTCTGCATGTGGTCCTCGGCGACCGACGCCTCCGCCGGGCCCTGGGCCTGCAGCGTCTCGGCGCGAGCCTGCGTCACCGACTCGAAGACCTGGCGCTCGTGCGAGGCGTAGCCCTTCACGGAGTCGATCACGTTGGGGATCAGATCCGCGCGGCGCTTCAGCTGGACGGTGATGTCGCTCCACGCCTCGTCCACGCGGACGTTGAGGGTGACCAGCGAGTTGTACGTCGCCCAGAGGTAGACCCCGAGGATGACGACGAGCGCGACGACGACGATGAGCGGGACGAGCCATTCCATGCCGTCCAGTGTAGGGACGGCGCGCTCCCCGGCACCTGTCGATGAGGCGCATTCGCAGGGGCGGGTCGGCCCTACTTGAGGGTCTTCTGCAGCAGGACGGTGCTGAGCCAGCGCTCGAACTTGAAGCCGACCCGGCCCATCCGGCCGACCTCGACGAATCCGAACTGCGCGTGCATCGCCAGCGACGCCTCCGCGCCCTTGTCGGCGATGACGGCCATGATCTGACGGATCCCCACGGCCTTCGCGCGCTCGAGGAGCTCGGCCATCAGCGCCCGGCCGAGGCCCTTCCCGGTGGAGGCCGCCCGCAGGTAGATCGAGTTCTCCACGGTGAAGCGGTACGCCCGCTTGGAGGACCACGGCGACACCATCGCGTAGCCGAGGATCTGGCCCGACGGCGAGACGGCCACGATGAAGGGCAGCCCGAGCTTCTGATTGCGGGAGAACTTCGTCCGCCACTCCTTCAGCGTCGAATCGTCCTCGTCGAAGGTCACCACCGTGTTGCGCACGTAGTGGTTGTAGATCTCGCGGATGTCCGGGAGGTCGGCGTCGCGGGCGTCGCGGATCTCGAACGAGAAGCCGGGCTCGGGAGGCGGCGCCTTCCGCAGGTGCGGCGGCAGGACGCGCCGGCTCTCGTACTCTTCCTCAAGCATCCGGCTCCCCTTCGGCTCCGCCCATCGATCCGGGCCAGCGTAGCCGCCCCGCGGGCGAGCGCCCGGTCACGCGAGAGCGCTCCAGTCGACCGGCTCCGCGCCGCGCTCCTCCAGGAGGGCGTTGGCGCGGCTGAACGGCCGGGAGCCGAAGAAGCCGCGCGAGGCCGACAGCGGGCTGGGGTGCGCGCTCTCGATCACTCCGGCCTCCCTCAGCATCGGGCGGAGCGACGCGGCGTCGCGGCCCCAGAGGATCGCGACGAGAGGCGCGTCCCGGGCGGCCAGCGTACGGATCGCGTGCTCGGTGACCGCCTCCCAGCCCTTCCCGCGGTGCGAGGCGGGAGAGCCGGGGGCGACGGTGAGGACCCGGTTGAGCAGCATCACGCCGCTCGAGGTCCAGCCGCTGAGGTCGCCGTGCTCGGGCGGCTCGACGCCGAGGTCGTCCCGGAGCTCGCGGTGGATGTTCTGCAGGCTCCTCGGCAGCGGGCGCACGTGGCGCTCGACCGCGAAGGACAGCCCGATCGGGTGCCCGGGCGTCGGATACGGGTCCTGTCCGACGATCAGGACGCGCACGTCCGCGAGCGGTGCGGCGAAGGCGCGGAGCACGTCGCGGCCCGCGGGGAGGTAGGGCCGGCCGGCCGCGACCTCGCCGCGGAGGAAGTCGCCCATCGCGGCGATGTCCCCGGCGACGGGGGCGAGCGCCTCCGCCCAGCCCCTGTCGATCAGTCCCGAGGCCGCGAGCTCCGCGAGGTCCACCCGGTCAGCCCGCCGCGAGCGTCGCGACGACGACTCCGGCGTCGCTGCCGCTCACGCGCCACACCGAGCCGGCGCCGCCGACGCGGAGCGCGCCGGTCCCGACGATCAGCACGGTGGACTCGTCGAGCGCGACGCCGCCGTCGACCAGGCCCGCCTCGACGGCCGCGACCAGGCGGCCGAGGGTCCCCCACTGCGCCGCATGCACGTCGACCGTCACGTCGATGAGGCCGATGCCCTCGAGCACCGTGACCTCGTCGAGCTCCTCCGCCGCGCCCTCCGGGACGACGGCGACACCGCCGATCCGGTGGCCGCCGACGAGGGCGCGATCGGCTGCGACGGCGGCTCCCGCCGAGTAGCCGGCGTACGGCACTCCGGAGGAGACGAGATCGCGCAGCCGCGGGAAGCAGGCCTCGAGCGCGTCGCGGTAGGCCGGGGTCAGCCCTCCGCCGACGAAGATCCCGTCGACGTCGTCGAAGACCGCGGGATCGATCCGGCCGCCCTCCGGCTTCATCACGGCGAACGCGTCGAGCGGGCCGACCGTCGCGAGCAGTGCCGCGTAGCCGGCGTAGGCCTCCGGGCCGAGCCCGTCGTGGACGACGACGATCGCGATGCGCGGGCCCTCGATCCGGCCGGCGTCGACCGCGTGGGCGCGCGCCTCCGCGAGGAACGCCCCGTACAGCTGCTGGTCGTGCTCGACGCCGCCTCCGCCGCCGATCAGGTGGACGCTCACTCGTCGTCCTCGGCGAGGGCTCCGTCCACCGGGGGCAGAGCCGACCAGGGGAAGACGATCCAGCGCGGGGTGCGGCGCCAGAAGAAATCGGGCTCGAGCACCGTGCGCGGCTTCGTGTACAGGGTCACGGTGCGCACCTCGGCACCCATCGCGCGGATGAGCTTCACCGAGAGGGCGAGGGTGTGGCCGGAGTCGGAGACGTCGTCGACCAGGAGGATGCGCTTGCCGCGCACGGACGCCTCGTCGAGCAGCGGCGGCAGCACCACGGGCTCCGCCAGGCGCGCCTCGACGCCGGTGTAGAACTCGACGTTCAGCGCGCCGCAGCTCTTGATGCCGAGCGCGTAGGCCACGGCGCCCGCGAGGAGCAGACCGCCGCGCGCGATGGCGACGACCAGCTCCGGCCGGTAGCCCGACGCGACCACGTCGTCGGCCAGGTGCCGAGCGGCGTCGCCGAACTCGAGCCAGCCGAGCACCTCCTTCTCCGTGGCGGCGAGGAGGGCGGCGGAGTCGTCGGCGTCGGAAACCATGAGGGACAGGCTAGGCCGTCGCGGGCCTCCGCGTCACATCGGTCAGGCGCGCGGGGCCAGGGGTCCCTTCGCGACCTTGTGCGGGGCCGCCTGCGCGACCGGCTTGATGGTCACGAGGTCGAGGTTGACGTGGGCGGGGAGCTCCACCGAGGAGACGATCGCAGCGGCGACGTCCTCCGCGACCAGCGGGTCGGGGACCTCGGCGTAGACCGCGTCGGCGCGCTCCCGATCGCCGCCGAAGCGGACCAGCGAGAACTCGTCCGTGTGCACCATCCCCGGCGCGATCTCGATCACGCGGATCGGCTCGCCCGCCAGCTCGAGCCGCAGCACGGCGACCAGCGCGTGCGCGGCGTGCTTGGCGGCGTTGTACCCGCCTCCGCCCTCGTAGGCGACGTGGCCGGCGATCGAGGTGACCGTCACGATGTCCGCGGAGGTGCCGCTCCCCCGGATCCCGGCGCGCAGCAGCGGGAGCAGCGCGCTGGTCACGAGCTTCACCGAGAGCACGTTGATCTCGAACATGCGGCGCCAGTCCTCGGGGTCGGACTTCTCGACCGAGTCGAGTCCGAGCGCACCGCCCGCGTTGTTCACGAGCGCGTGCACGGGCCCGGAGGAGGCGAGGTGGTCGCGCAGAGCGTCGACCTGGGCGGCGTCGGTGAGGTCGGCGGCGAAGTACCCGGCGCCGGTCTCGGCGGCGAGCGCCTCCAGCCGGTCGCGCCGGCGCGCGACGGCGACGACCTCCCAGCCGTGCTCGCGGAACAGGCGGACCGTGGCCGCCCCGATCCCTGAACTCGCTCCTGTCACGACAACGCGTCGATCCACGCCCGTCCCCTTCCGTCAAGCCTCGGACACCCTCGACTCCGTCGTCGCAGCCCAACGCTAGTCTGGCCGCGTGCCGCCCGCCGACCCGGTTCCCGCGACCGCCGGGACAGCCGTCACCCCGAAGCGCCGCGTGCCCCTCTGGGACAACGCGCGCTTCGTCTGCGTGACCCTCGTCGTGATCGGGCACGGCGTCCAGAGGCTGACGGCCAACTCCGACACCTCGCTCATCGTCTACCTGACGATCTACGCCTTCCACATGCCGGCCTTCGCGATCATCTCGGGCTACTTCTCCAAGAGCGGCGCACCGAGCGGGCGCGCGATGCGGCGGGTGCTGACCGACATCCTCCTGCCCTACCTGATCATGGAGACGATCTGGACCCTGGTGCAGTTCCTGGTCGAGGGCAAGCAGGAGTTCAACCCGACGAAGCCGAGCTGGACGCTGTGGTTCCTGCTCGCGCTGGGCATCTTCCGCCTCGTCCTCCCCTACCTGGCGCTGCTGCGCTGGCCGCTGCTGATCAGCGTGGTGCTCGCGGTCGGGGTCAGCTACTACGACAACATCGACTCGACCTTCTCGCTCGCACGCGCGATCGGGATCCTGCCGTTCTTCGTGTTCGGCTGGCGGCTGCGCGGCTTCTCCCCCGGCGGCCGCTCCGCCGTCGAGCGCTGGCTCGATCAGCCGCCGTCGCGGGTGCTCCTCGCCCGGATCCTCGCCGTCGTCCTCTTCGCGGTCACGGCGGTCGTCATGACCGTCAACATCGAGGCGTTCCGAGCGGCGGACCTTCGCTACTGGTTCTTCTACGACCGCCCCTACGACGCCCTCGGCGAGACCCAGTGGTGGGCCGGGCTGGTGCGGCTGGCCCTGATGGCCGGAGCGGTCGTGCTCTCGCTCGCGCTCTTCGCGCTGGTTCCGCGCCGCCGCACCCCGCTCACCGCCTGGGGGCAGTCGACGATGTACGTCTACCTCCTCCACAGCTTCGTCCTCTATCCGCTGCGGGAGTCCGGGATCCTCTCGCGGACGGAGAGCACGCTCGCCCTCGTGCTGATGATCGTGTTCTGCATCGCGGTCTCGGTCGTGCTCTCGCTCGGCTGGACCCGCACGGTCTTCCACCGGCTGGTCGAGCCCCGCGCGGCCTGGCTCTTCGCCCCGGCGGCCGACGAGAGGCCCCGGCGCCCGGACCGCGCCGACCCCACGGGCGCCAAGCGCGACCGGCAGCCCGAGCGGCGCTGACGGCCGTTACCCCGTGTGTCGGCGGTCCTGGCCGCCCGGCGGGCCCCCGCGTACGCTCGTCGCGACGGAGAACGGCCCCGTCCCCGACCCCGACGATCCGATGGGAAGCACCATGACCGACTCCGACCAGTGGCAGTTCGAGACCAAGCAGATCCACTCGGGCGCCGCGCCGGACCCGGTGACCAAGGCCCGCGCGACGCCGATCTACCAGACCACCTCCTACGTCTTCGACAACGCGGAGCACGCCCAGAACCTGTTCGCGCTGGCCGAGTTCGGGAACATCTACACCCGCATCCAGAACCCGACCCAGGCGGTCGTGGAGGAGCGGCTCACCGCCCTCGAGGGCGGCTCCGGCGCCCTGCTGCTCGCCTCGGGCCAGGCCGCCGAGACCGCGGCAGTGCTGAACATCGCCCAGGCCGGCGACCACATCGTCTCGTCGTCCTCGATCTACGGCGGCACCTACAACCTCTTCAAGTACACCCTCGCCAAGCTCGGCATCGAGACGACCTTCGTCGAGAACCAGGACGACCGCGAGGAGTGGCGCCGCGCCGTCCGCCCGAACACGAAGCTGTTCTTCGCCGAGACCGTCGGCAACCCCAAGATCAACATCCTCGACATCCGCACAGTGGCCGATGTCGCGCACGACGCCGGCGTGCCCCTGATCGTCGACAACACCATCGCGACGCCCTACCTGATCCGCCCCTTCGAGCACGGCGCGGACATCATCGTGCACTCGGCGACGAAGTTCCTCGGCGGCCACGGCACGGTCATCGGCGGAGCGATCGTCGACGGCGGCCGCTTCTCGTGGACCGCGAACGCCGAGCGCTTCCCCGGCCTCACCACGCCGGACGAGTCCTACCACGGTGCCGTCTACACCGACGCGGTCGGCGACTCCCTCGCCTACATCATCAAGGCCCGCGTGCAGCTGCTGCGCGACCTCGGCGCCTCGATCGCTCCGGCGAGCGCCTGGCAGCTCATCCAGGGCATCGAGACCCTCTCGCTCCGGATCGAGCGCCACGTGCAGAACGCGCAGGAGATCGCGGAGTACCTCGAGAACCACTCCGACATCGCCTCGGTGAACTACTCGGGCCTGCCCACCTCGCCCTGGTACGCCGCGGCCAACCGCTACGCGCCGAAGGGCGTGGGCGCGGTGCTCTCGTTCGAGCTCAAGGGCGGAGTGGACGCCGGCCGGGCCTTCGTCGACTCGCTGGAGCTGTTCTCACACCTGGCCAACATCGGCGACGTCCGCTCGCTCGTCATCCACCCCGCGTCGACCACGCACTCGCAGCTCTCGCCCGAGCAGCAGCTGACCGCCGGCGTCACTCCGGGCCTGGTGCGCCTGTCGGTGGGGCTCGAGAACGTCGACGACCTCCGCGCCGACCTCGACAAGGCTCTCCGCGCCGCGCGCGCCGTCGTCGAGGCCTCCCGCGCGAACGCCTGAGGCCCCTCGGCGCCCTGACGGGGTCCCCGTCCTCGAGGACCACGTCAGGGCGCTCCGCGCGCGGGCGGAGGAGCGCGGGAGCAGGGCGTAACAAACGGCTCCGCCCCGCGGCGCTCTGACACGATGGACAGCGCTATGGACTGGCAGCAGACACTCGAGGACACGGTCCCGTCGGCGTTCGTCACCGAGCGCCAGCTCCTCTCGGTCATCGGCAAGCCGCCCGCCACCGGAGCCTGGCGCGACGGCGACCACCCGGGCGGGCGCCGCTTCGTCGACCTCGGCCCGTTCGACTTCGAGGCGGGCGGCCGCCTCCCCCACGCCCGCATCGCCTACGAGACCTGGGGCGCGCTGAACGAGCGCCGCGACAACGCCGTCCTCGTCCTGCACGCCCTGACCGGCGACTCCCACCTGCTCGGCCGCGGCGATCCCGGCCACGCGACGGACGGCTGGTGGTCGGGACTCGTCGGCCCCGGCCTCGTGATCGACACCGACCGCTTCTTCGTGGTCGCCCCGAACATGCTCGGCGGCTGCCAGGGCTCCAGCGGTCCCGCGTCCCTCGCCCCCGACGGCCACGAGTGGGGCGCACGGTTCCCGTACACGAGCATCCGCGACCAGGTGCGGGCGCAGGTGCAGTTCAGCGACCTGCTCGGCGTCGAGCGGTGGCACACCGTCATCGGCGGGTCGATGGGCGGGATGCAGGCGCTGGAGTGGGGGATCGACCACGCGGAGCGGGTCGCGCGCCTCGCGGTCCTCGCCGCTCCCCCGCGGGCCACGGCCGACCAGATCGCCCTCAACTTCGTGCAGCTCGAGGCGATCCGCAACGACGCGGCCTTCGCGGGCGGCTCCTACTACGACGCGGGCGACGGCCAGGGCCCGTACCACGGCCTCGCGCTCGCCCGCCGGATGGCACTGCTCAACTACCGCAGCCCCTCCGAGCTCAACGACCGCTTCGAGCGCAGCTGGCAGTCGGGGCTCAGCCCGCTCGGCGGCGGCGGCCGCTTCGCCGTGGAGTCGTACCTCGACTTCCACGGCAACAAGTTCACGCGCCGCTTCGACGCGAACAGCTACATCACGCTCGTCGAGGCGATGAACTCGCACGACGTCGGCCGCGGCCGGGGCGGCGAGGCGGCCGCCCTCTCCCGGATCACCAGCCCGACTCTCGTCCTCGGCATCGACAGCGACCGGCTCTTCCCGGTCGAGGGCCAGCGGATCATCGCGGCGCACGCTCCCGGCGCTCTCGACGGCGGAGAGGTCGCGGTGATCACCTCGACGTTCGGCCACGACGGGTTCCTCATCGAGGACGACGCGGTCGGCGCGCACCTCGCCCGGCTGCTGGCGCATCCCGCGACGGCCTGACCCGCCCGACTCCGGCGCGGTTCGACGCCCCGAACCGCTCCGGCCGGCCCGGCCAGTGGCTATCGTGAGACGGGGGCCAGCCCCGCGCCACGACCGGAGGGGGCCAGAGCGTGCCGATGATCCGCAGCGCCCGCGAGCGCGACCGGCTGCTGCGCCACTCCGCCTGCGGGATCGGCCTGCTCACGGAGGCGGGGGCGCTCGGCATGGCCCTCATCCCCGGGACGCTCCAGCCCGCCGCCGTGCCGTTCGCCGTCGCGCTGCTCCTGGGCATGATGGCCGCCCACGTCGAGCTCGCCCGGACGGGGCGCCGCAGCCGCGTGATCGCGGTCGCCGTCGGCGGCCTGCTGCTGGGCTGGGGCCTCGCGCTGGGGCTCGCTCCGGGCGCCGACTTCGCCGGGTTCGTCCTGGTCAACACCGCGAACGCCGTGACCGCGAGCATCGCCGTGGTCGTGACGACGTCCGCGCGCCGACTGCTCCTGCTGCTGCCGGTGCTCCTCCCGAGCCTGATCCCGTCGGTGCTCGTCTCGAGCGGCACCATGATCCCCACCGTGGTCGTCCAGAGCCTGCTGCCCTGGGGCACGCTCTGCGGATTCGCCCTCTGGATCGGCACAGCGGTCCCGCGGGTGGTGCGGCGGATCGACAGCATCGGCAACGCCCACCGCGTGGAGCGCCTCGCCAGCGAGACGGAGGCGCAGCGCCGGCAGGGCGCGCGGCTCCTGCACGACACGGTGCTGGCCACCCTCACGCTCCTCGCGCACTCGGGCCGCGGAGTGTCGGTCGACGCGCTCCGGCAGCAGGCGGCGCAGGACGCGCAGCTCCTGCGCCAGCTCCGGCTCGGCGGGACCCCCACCCCGAGCGCGTCCGGCTCCTACCAGCTGACCAGCGTCACGTCCGCCCCCGCGGCCAACACCCTCGAGACCGTCCGCAACCGCTTCGGCCGGATGGGGCTCGACGTGATCTGGCACGGCTCCGGCCAGGTGGCGCTCACCGGCGCGGCCCTCGACTCCTTCGTCCTCGCCCTGGCGGAGTGCCTCGAGAACGTGCGCCGCCACTCCGGCGTCGCCTCGGCCGACGTGACGATCACCGAGGACGAGACGACCGTCCGCGCGATGGTCACGGATGCGGGCGCGGGCTTCGACATCGCGACCGTCCCCGACACGAAGCTCGGCTTCAAGGAGTCGGTGATCGCCCGGCTCGGCGACGTCGGCGGCCGCACCCGCCTGTTCAGCGCCCCCGGATCGGGGACGACCGTGGTGCTGGAGGTCCCGAAGTGAGCCCCGCGCCGGAGTCTCGGGCCCCGCTGCTGGGACGCGTGCCCGCGACGCACGGCCGCTCCTCCCGGTCCGCCCGCTCGGTCCGCCGCCAGCAGGAGGGGCTCGGCACCAACTACCTCGGCAGCGGCCTCAACGGCATCGCCGCCGCGATCCTCGCCTACGAGCTGCTGATCTTCCTCTCGACCTCCGCCCGCTACAGCGACCTCGCACCCGCGGCGATCGCCTGGGTCCTCGTCGTCCTGGCCTTCGGGTCCACCGTCCTCGCGATCCACCTCGGCGGACGCCGCCTGCCGCTTCCGGTCTACCTCTGCTTCCTCGTCGCCCTCGGAGCCGCCGTCGTGCTCGACCTGGTGGCCGTGACCGACTCCGGCGCGGCCCGCACCGTCCCCACCGCCGCGGTCGCGGGCGCCGTCGCGCACGCCGCGCTGATCGTCCACCGGCGCGGGATCGAGATCCTCGCGGTGAGCGCCCTCGTCGCGATCGCCGAGGTGATCGCGTTCCTCTCGATGGAGTCGGGCGGCGCGGGCGCGCTATCGGTGCGCATCAGCGCCCTCGTGGTGACGATCGCGCCGGCCGTCGTCGTGGTCGTGATGATGCGCGGGTTCCGCCGGATGGTCCAGCTCGAGATCGACCGCGCCCTCGTGCAGAGCACCACGCTCGGCCCGCGCTACGCGGTCGGGATGCTCGCCTCGGAAGAGCTCGCACGGCTCGACCTCGCCGCCGAGCGCCTCCTCGCCGAGGTGGGCGACGGCTCGGTCCGCCTGCCCCTCGACGCCCAGCGCGCCGCGCACGCGACCTCGCTCGCCACCCAGCTCCGCCTCCACCTCATCGAGGGGCGGCGCGAGACCTGGCTGCACCACGCCGTGCTCGAGTCCGAGCTGCTCGCGCCGCTCGTCGAGCTCGACGACCCGGACGGCACCGCCGGGCTCCTCGGGCACCAGCAGCGCGACGGGCTCCTCTCGGCGATCTGGCTGATCGCCGACAGCGCGACCGGGCTCGCCGTGGTCCTCCACGTCGAGTCGGGCAGCCCCCGCGATCCCGGAGCCGGGACGGCCGCCCGAGGACTGCTCGTGCCGATCACGCTCCGCTCCTCAGGCGCGCCCTTGCGCGGCGTCGATCCTGCGACGTGGGAGGCTATCGCTCAGGTCGGCGTCTTCCGCGACACCTCGCGCGACGGGGAGCTCCGGATCGAGATCGACTGCCTGGTCGAGAATCCCGCCGACCGGTGAGCAGCCGCCGAGAGACCGCCGACGACCGCCGACCGAAGGACACCGATGACACCCACCGCTGACGCGAAGATCACTCTCGCGGTCGTGGACGACCACAAGATGCTCCTCGGAGCGCTCACGGAGTGGATCCGCGGAGCCGCCTCCGACATCCAGCTGGTGGCCGCGGTCGCCTCCTGGCCCGAGCTGCTCACGCACCCCGAGTTCCCCGTCGACGTCGTGCTCCTCGACCTCGACCTCAAGGACAACATCCCGATCTCGGTGAAGCTCTCGACCCTCAAGACCACCGGGGTGAAGACCGTGCTGATGAGCACCTACTCCGAGCCCGCCGTGGTCCGCGAGGCACTCGCCTCCGGAGCCCTCGGCTACCTCGTGAAGACCGAGGACGCGGACATGATCGTCGAGGCGATCCGCGCGGCCAAGGACGGCCACTCCTACATCTCGCACGAGCTCGACATGGCGCTCTCCACCGGCGACTCCGACGGAGCGCCGAAGCTCAGCGCGCAGGAGCGCCGCGTGATGGCCCTCTACGGCGGCGGCGAGCCGGTCAAGTCGGTCGCGTTCGAGCTGGGCATCTCGGAGGAGACCGCGAAGTCGTACCTCAAGCGGATCCGCGAGAAGTACCGCGTCGTCGGCATCGACGTCGGCACGAAGGTGGCGCTCCGCAAGCGCGCCATCCACGACGGGATCCTCATCGAGACGGACTGAGTCCTCTTCCGCGGCGGTCCCCGCCCGCCGCGGCGCGGTCGGCTTCACGACGTGGCGTGTTCCGCAGAGCGGGGCGCGTCGCCCGGCATCGATCCGCTGACACGCGGATCACTGTCGGCGGGCTCCAGGGGGGCGGCGGTCCCCGCCCGACACGGCGCGGTCGGCTTCACGACGTAGTGCGATCCGCAGAGCGGGGCGCGTCGCCCGGCATCGATCCGCTGACACGCGGATCGCTGTCGGCGGGCTCCACGAAGGCGCGGCGGTCCCCGCCCGCCGCGGCGCGGTCGGCTTCACGACGTGGTGCGTTCCGCGGAGCGAGGTGCGTCGCCAGGCATCGATCCGCTGGCACGCGGATCGCTGTCGGCGGGCTCCACGAGGGCGCGGCGGTCCCCGCCCGCCACGGCGCGATCGGCTTCACGACGTGGTGCGTTCCGCGGAGCGAGGTGCGTCGCCCGGCATCGATCCGCTGGCACGCGGATCGCTGTCGGCGGGCTCCACCTCGTCGAGCGGCGGCCACCTGCTCCTGCGATCGAGCAGGGCGGGCGTGCCTGAGTCGTGCCGGTCGAGTAGCCGCGGGACGCGGCGTATCGAGACCCACCAGGCACGGGCAACGGGTCGATGCTGGTCGAGAGGCCGCGGGACGCGCGGCATCGAGACCCACCGGACCGGGACTGCCCGTGCTCCTGCGGGCCCGCGTCAGGGGGCCAGGACGGCGACCGTCATGCCGGGCGTCGCGGCGGGGGCGTCCATCGCGGCGAGGGCGTCGGGCAGGTCCTCGAAGGCGATGGTGCGGCCGACGGAGTCGGCGGGGCGCAGACGGCCGGCGACGATGTCGTCGAGGAGGGCCGTGTAGCCGCTCCGGGCGATGCCGTGGCTGCCCAGCAGCTCCAGCTCCTGGGCGATGACCCGGCCGAGCGGGGTCGCCGGTGCGGCGTCGGGCCCGAGGAGCAGACCCACCTGCACGTGCCGTCCGCGCGGACGCAGGGCGGCGATCGACGCCTCCGCGGTGACCCTGCTGCCGACGGCGTCGACCGCCAGATGCGCCCCTCCTCCGGTCGCCGCGCGGATCGCGTCGGCGGCACCCTCGCCTCCGGGGACGGTCACCGCCCCGAGCGCCGCCGCGGCCTCCCGCGCGGGAGCGGAGACATCCGACGCCACCACCCGGGCTCCGGCGGCGAGCGCCACGATCACCGCGGAGAGGCCGACTCCGCCGCAGCCCAGCACCGCGACCCACTCCCCCGGGGCGACCCGGCCGCGCTCGTGCAGGGCGTGGTACGCGGTCCCGAAGCGGCAGCCGAGACCGGCCGCCTCGACGAAGCCGACGGAGTCGGGCAGGCGCACCAGGTTCAGGTCCGCACCCGGCACGGCCACCGCCTCGGCGAACGACCCGTCAAGGGTGAATCCCGGCTGCTGCTGCCGGAGGCACACCTGCGTCGCCCCCTCCCGGCACTGCTCGCAGTCGCCGCAGGCGAACACGAACGGCGCCGTGACCCGGTCGCCGACCGCGAAGAGCGACACCTGGGCTCCCGTCGCGATCACCGTCCCGGCGAACTCGTGCCCGGGGATCTGCGGCAGGACGACCGAGTCGTCGTGCCCCTTCCACGCGTGCCAGTCGCTCCGGCACACCCCGGTCGCCGCGACGCGGACGACGACGCCGTCGACGGGGCAGACGGGCTCCGGGACCTCGACGATCGCGGGGAGGGCGGAGAAGGACGAGTAGCTCACGGCGCGCATGCCGAGAGTCTTCCAGAGGCCCGGGCCGCGCTCTGCTTACAGTGCGTCGACCGGGATGCCGCCGGTGCCCGGCTGGGCGGGCTCGCGGTGGACCGGGTAGACCGTGCCCCGGGCGCGGTCGATCGCGATGCTGCCGAAGGCGAGCACGATTCCGGCCGCGGTCAGGCCCACGCCGACCCAGATGGGCGACAGGTAGCCCAGTCCGGCGGCGATCGTCAGGCCGCCGAGCGCGGCACCCACCGAGTTGCCGATGTTGAGCGCGGAGTGGTTGAGCGCTGCAGCGATCGTCTGGCTGTCGCGCGCCACGTCCATCAGCCGGGTCTGGATCGCGGGCGACGCGGCGGCCGAGAAGCCCGCCGAGAGGAACGCGAACACCACCAGGCCGACGACCGACGAGGCCGACAGCGCGAGTCCGATCAGCGAGACGCCGACGCCGGCGAAGAACACCACCAGCGCCCGCCGCACGTCGCGGTCGGCGGCCCAGCCGCCGACGAGGTTGCCGACGGTCATCCCGAGGCCGATGACGACCAGGATCCACGGGACCGCGCCGAGCGGCAGGCCCGTCACCTCGGTCGCGAGCGGCGAGATGTAGCTGTACATCGCGAAGAGTCCGCCGAAGCCGATGGCGCCGACGAGCAGGGTCATCCAGACCTGCAGGCGCCCGAACGCCCGCAGCTCGTTGCGGACGGTCGCCGCCGGATTCCCGGGCTGCGCGGGCACCAGAAGCTGGACGGCCACGACGGTCAGCGCGAAGAGCACCGCGACCACGAGGTAGGCGGTGCGCCAGCCGGCGATCTGCCCGACCCAGGTGATCGCGGGCACGCCGACGACGTTCGCGATCGTGAGCCCGGAGAGGACGAACGCGACTCCCTTGCCGCGCTTGCCGGGACCCATCAGGTCGGCGGCGACCAGGGAGGCGATGCCGAAGTAGGCGCCGTGCGGGAGCGCGGCGACGAAGCGCGCGGCGAGGACGAGCGGGAAGCTCGGAAGCAGTGCCGAGCCGATCGTCCCGACGGTGAAGGCGACGAGGAGGGTCAGGAGGAGCCTCTTGCGCGGCCAGCGCGCCGCTGCGGCGGCGATGGTGGGGGCGCCGACCACGACGCCGAGTGCGTAGGCCGAGATCAGCATCCCGGCCTGCGAGACGGCCTGCTCCTGGCTCACGGCCCAGACCCCGGGGAGGAGGTCGGCGGCGAGCTGCGGGAGGAGCCCCATCGCGACGAACTCGGTCGAGCCGATGCCGAAGCCCCCCATCGCGAGGGCGAGCAGGGCGAGGCGGGTCCGAGCGGGCGAGAGCGTCACCGCTCAAGGCTACTCAGGATCGGGCGGATGTCGAATCGATTCGAGAAAGCCTGGACACGAGAGGTCGCGGCGGGGACCCGCTACTCCCCCAGCGCGTCGTTCAGCCGGGCGATCTTGCCGTCGATCTCGCCTGAGTAGCCGGGTCGGATGTCCGCCTTCAGGACGAGCGACACGCGCGTCCCGAACGCTCCGACGGCCTCCGTCGCGCGCTTGACGACGTCGAAGACCTCGTCCCACTCCCCCTCGATCTCGGTGAACATCGAGGTCGTCCGCGACGGCAGGCCGCTCTCGCGGACGATGCGGACGGCGGCGGCGACGGCGTCGTGGACGGACGCGTCGGGCGCCTCGCCCCCGGACGGTGCGACCGAGAATGCGACGAGCATGGGAGCCTCCTTGACTGCGCGCACCGCGTGCCGGCCCCGCGCCCTCCGAGCCTACGAGCCCTGTGGCGCCAGGCGGGTCTCGCCGGTCAGCGACGACGCGGAAGTCGTGGCGCCGGGTGCGACGACCCGCGCCGTCCCCATCCTCCACAGCTCGCGCAGCAGCCAGCCGAGCAGCACCACGAGGAGGATGTTCCGCACGGTCAGCACGAGCACCATCCACCAGTGCGACCAGAGGAGGAAGAGGTAGAGGTACGGGTAGACCACCTGGGTCAGAGCCGCAGTGACGAGGGACAGCTTCGCGGGCCGGTCGAACGCGCCGTCGCGGCACGCGATCAGCCCGGCGATCACCGGCGGCGCGAGCCAGACGATGTACTGCGGCGAGAGCACCTTGTTGGTGTCGATGAACACGACCACGAAGGTCAGCGCGAGCAGCGGGAACAGCCTCGCGGGGTCCGCCCGGCGGGCGAGAGCACGGGCACCCAGCAGGGCCACGCCGAGCATGGCCAGAGCGAGCAGCGGGGTCATCAGGCTCGCCGCGAACTCGGTGCCGGGCCCGTGCATCTCGAAGGTGTTGATGTCGGCGGCGTAGTAGACGTAGCTCCCCGATCCCGGGAGGACCGACAGCCACATCCAGGGAGTGCTCACGACGGCCTCGATCTGGAGGCCCCGATCGGTCTGATCGGTGACGAAGCTGAAGACCTGGTCCCCGCCGCCGACGAGGACGACCGCGAGCACGATGATCACGGAGGCGACCGCGGGGAAGAGGATCATCCGCAGCCGTCCGCGCAGGACCAGCACGGCAGCGGCGAGGATCGCGGCCGGCCACACCTTGATCCAGGTGGCCACGGTCAGCAGCAGCGCCGCGACGCCCGGACGGGTCGCCGCCCAGAGCATCCCGGCGATGGCCGGCGGCGCAGTGAAGGCGTCGATGCGGCCGATCGCGATCGGCCCGAGGAGGACGAGGAACAGCAGCCACCAGCGCGCCGCGGCGAGGCGAGGTGCCGACCGGCCGCGCAGCAGCAGGGCGAAGGCGGCGGCGTCGGCGAGCGCGACGAGGACGAGCCACATCAGGTCGTAGCCCGCCGAGCCGAAGAGCCAGGAGGCGGCGATCGGGCCCCAGGCGAGGATCGGGTAGACCCAGCCC
Organism: Rathayibacter sp. AY1A4; assembly: GCF_002930955.1. Lineage (NCBI taxonomy): Bacteria > Bacillati > Actinomycetota > Actinomycetes > Micrococcales > Microbacteriaceae > Rathayibacter > Rathayibacter sp. AY1A4. The sequence goes on from NZ_PSTN01000001.1 coordinate 290,551, forward strand.
GTGTCGATCCCGGCGATGCCGCCGCCCTCGACGGCGGTCCTCATCCACTCCTTGTAGACGATGCTGACGTCGCCCATCGGCAGACCCGGAGCGAACAGCGCCAGGAGGGAGAGCACCACGTGCACCAGCGCGAAGGCGCCCCAGAGCACGGCGACGGAGTCGCGGTTCTCGCGCAGCCGGGCGAGGGGGCGGGAGGACGCTCGAGGAGGGGAGGACGGCACCGCGTCATTGTAGAGGGGCCGCTGAACGGGACCCTGGCAGCACCTGAGCCCGCCTGGGAGCGCCGCTCCCGCCGGGCATCGGTCCCCCGGCGGCGTCGGTCGCCGCCGGGCGTCAGCAGACGGCGTCGCGACCCGACGAACTCAGTAGCCGGCGAACGCGTCGGTGCGGATCCGCTTCGCCCCGGCACCGCGCAGGGCGCCGCGGACCGAGTCGACGAACGACGGCGACCCGGAGACGTAGCCCACACGGCGGCCGGCGTCCGGCACCGCGTCCGCGAGCAGCTCGGCGGTCAGTCGGCCTGTGACGTGCGACCACCGTGCGGGCAGGTCGGTCGGCGCCTCCTTCGAGCAGAGCACGACCCGGGCCCCCGACTCCTGCAGCAGGTCGCGGTACGCGACCTCGGCGAGGCTCGGCGCGGCGACCACGACGACGACGTCGCGCCGCGGACCGTCCGCGAGCGAGCGGAGCTGACTGGCGAACGGGGTGATCCCGATGCCGCCCGCCACCAGCAGCAGTGGCACGGCGGGATCGGCAGGCAGGACGAAGTCACCGCCGACGCTCGTCGCCCGGAGCGAGTCGCCGGGCTCCAGAGCGGCGAAGGCGCGCTTGAAGCTGCTCGCCTTCTCCGGCATCCGCAGGGCGATCGCGATCTCGCCGTCGGACGGAGCGGAGGAGACCGAGAAGGTGCGCCGGCTGCCCCGGCTGTCGGCGCGGTGCGGCAGGTCGAGCTCGAGCCACTGGCCCGGCTCGAAGGTCAGCGGCGAGCGGGAGCGGAAGCGGTACTCCGCGATGCCCGGCGCCAGCACGCGGGTCGAGGCGAGCTCGAGCGTGTGCCGCCGACGCTGGCGGAATGCGAAGGCGAACGCGAGGGCGTTGCCGACCACGAGGCCCAGCTCCGGAGTGGCGGAGACGACGCCGATGTGGAAGGGGACGCTCGCCACGAGCGCTGCGACGACCGCGATGATCAGCTGCTGCGAGCGGCGCGGCGCGAGCGTGAGCGGCTCCGTCAGCATGAAGGCGCCGGCGAAGACGAAGGGGTAGGCCGTGAGGACCAGGGCCGCCGCGGCGCCGAGGTCCTGGCCGTTCTGCACCGCCTGCTGCACGGACACCCCGCCGGCGACGACGACGAAGACGGCGAAGACGGCCCAGCGGCGGACCCGCGCGACGATCAGGAGGGAGCCCACGACGACGAACGGCCAGATCGCGCCACTGGCGATCCACCAGGCTCCGGCGTTGAGCCCGGTGAAGCCGATGATCAGCACGGCGACCGCGGCCGGGTTGAAGAGGTGGCGGCCCCGCCAGGCCAGGACGTACTTGGACGCGGCGGCGATCGCGCCGACGAGCGCGATCACGGCGAGCCCGCGAGGATCGGCCGTCGGGAAGAGCAGGCAGGCGATCAGCAGACCGGTGACGAGCGAGGACTCCAGGTGCGCGCGGCTGCGGAACAGCCGCGCGAGGACCGCGCTGACCAGGGCCGTCGAGGCGACGGCGACGAGCGTCGTGCCGAGGATCTCGAGCGGCGTCGAGAAGATCAGGCCGGCTGCGGCGTAGCCGACGGCGACGAGCAGGAGCGCGGCGAGCGTCATCCAGACCAGCCGGTAGGTGGTGACGCGGCCGAGGGCGCGGTCGAAGGTGCCGATCATCGGAAGACCTCTCCGGGGAAGGAAGGCGAGTAGTGGAGGGTGCCGTCGCTGCGGACGCGGACGAACTCGAAGTCGAAGCGCTCGGCGAGGGCCTCGGGCGGACAGACGAACAGCGCGGTCGCGAGCCCGTCGGCGACGAGGGCCGTGTCGGCCACCGCCCAGGCGGCGACGATGCTCTCGACCGGAGCTCCGGTCCGCCCGTCGAGGACGTGGTGGAGGCCGCTGCCCCAGGCGCGGCGGTTGCTCGCCGAGCCGCAGAGCGCGCGGTCGCCGGGCACCGCCACTCCCAGTGCGCTGCTCGGGTCCCACGGGTGCTCGAGGCCGACCCGGACGGGTCCGGCTCCGATGCCCCGGAGGTCGCCGCTCGCGTCGACGACGGCGGGCCCGACTCCGTCGAGCTCCTCGAGGACGAGGTCGACGAGCTGGCCCTTGCCCGCGGCGCCGACGTCGACGACGGTCCCGGGCTCGACCCGCAGTCCCGCCGCCCCGCGTCGGGCGGCGGCCCAGGAGGGAGCGGGGACGGCGGGTCCGCGCGGGACGAGGGTGTACGCGGAGTCGTAGCCGAGCTGCTCGAGAGAGCCGCCGACGAAGGGGGTGACCGCCCCGCCGGTCAGCTCGTCGAGCACGTCGTACAGTGCGAAGAGGTCGGCCGCCTCGTCGGGGAAGACGTGCTCGCCTCCGACCCGCAGCTGCGAGACGGCGGAGTCGTCACGGAACCGCGACCAGGTGCGGTCGTACTCCGCGATGCGCGCCTCGACCCGCGAGCGGTGGGAGGGCTCGAGCGGCTCGGCGGTGTCGATCTGCCAGCCGGTGCCGATCGCGTCGAACCGCCACGCGTGGCCGAGGACCGTCGGGGCGTCAGGCCGTGGCATCGGCCTTGATGGTCTCGACGGCGTCGTTGAAGCCGCCGGAGGTGAGGGAGGACCCCGACACCTTGGAGACCTTCAGCTCGTCGAGCTGCTTGCCGACGACCTCGCCCGCGATGCCGCCCGCGAAGCGCGACTGGTACTGCTGGCCGGTGGGGTTCTCCGACTCCGGGGTCACGGTCACGTCGGTGACGACGCCGTCGGCGAGGGTCAGCGAGACGCCCACCTTCTCGTTCCCTCCGGGCGAGGTGTAGGCGCCCTCGGCCTCGTAGGTGCCGTCGGCGTAGCTGCTGCCGCTCGCGGCGGAGGACGCGGCGCCGGTGGCCTCGGGGGCGGAGCTGGTGGCGGTGCTCGGAGCGGTGGTGGTCGCCGCGTCGGCGGCGTCGCTCCCGGTCGTGGTGGTGCTGGAGCAGGCGGCGAGCGCGGCGAGGGTGCCGGCGCCGGCGAGGAGGGTCAGGGCGTAGCGGGCGGGAGTCGTGGTCTTCGCGGTCATGTCTGTTCTCCTGGTCAAGGCGGACGCGGCGGATCCGACGGTAGAGATGCTCGCTTCGAGCACCCGATGAGGCGGCGGTGCGGAGCCGGTTAGCCGGGCCGCGGGCGTCGCTTCCTCCAGGACAACGGCGGCGGTCCCGGTTCGGTTCAGCGCTCGTCCGACGGGCGTGTCAGCGCAGGAGTGCGGCGACCACTCCGGGCAGGTGCTCCGCGATGTCGAGCGCGGCGATCGGGCCGCCGGCGGAGGCGCTCCGTCCGGCCTCTGCGTGCAGGACGGCGGCCGCGGCGGCCACGGGGGCGAGGTCCTCCGCGGTCAGAGTCGCCCCGGCCGCCTCGGCGTCCGCGGCCCGACCGGCGAGGAGTGCGCCGAGCACGCCGCCGAGGACGTCGCCGCTGCCCGCGGTCGCCAGCCAGGGCGTGGATCCGGAGACCTCGAGCTCGACGCCGCCCGCGACGACGTGGGTGGTGCCGCCCTTGAGGAGCACGCAGACTCCGAGGCGGTCCGCCGCCCGGCGCGCCCACTCCCCCGGGGCCTCGGCGATCGTCGCGGCGTCCGCGTCCAGACCCGCTCGGCCGAGCACTCCGGCGAGCTCGCGGTAGTGCGGCGTGATGACGACCGGGCCTGCGGCCTCGTCGATCAGGTCGAGCGCGCCCGCATCGAGCACCACCGGGACTCCCGAGTGCAGCTGCTCGATCAGGGTGCGCCGCTCCTCGTCGCTGCGGTCCTCGGCGCTGGTGCCGGAGCCGACGAGCCAGGCCTGCACGCGTCCCACCGCGGTCACGACCTCCGGCCGCCGGGCGAGCACCAGTCCCGCGGGCCGCTCCGGTCCGAGGTAGCGGACCATGCCGACTCCCGTCCGCACCGCCGCCTCGACGCCGAGCACCGCCGCTCCCGGGTACCGCTCCGACCCGGTCGCGATCCCCAGCACCCCGCGCGTGTACTTGTCGTCGTCCTCCCGCGGCACCCTGATGCTCCGCGCCGCCTCCGCCGTCCCGACCCGCTCACCCATCCCGCCACCCTACGTCGCCCTGCGACGGAGCCGCCCGGTGCCGCCGCTGCCGCACTGGTGCCGGCGCAGCGCACTGGTGCCGGCGCAGCCGCACTGGTGCCGGCGCAGCGCACTGGTGCCGGCGCAGCCGCACCCCTCTCCCCTTGCTCCAGAGGGGCGCGGGTGCTGGAGGGGGCAGTCGCAAGGCGGAGGAGGAAGCGGTACCGGCGGTACCGCGCCCGACGACAACGCCGCGAACGCCCCCTCCAGCACCCGCGGGCGCGGGCCGCGGAGGGGTCGGATGCAAGGCGGAGGAGGAAGCGATACCGGCGGTACCGCGCCCGACGACAACGCCGCCTCCAGCACCCGCGGGCGCGGGCCGCGGAGGTCGGATGCAAGGCGGAGGAGGAAGCGATACCGGCGGTATCGCGCCCGACGACAACGCCGCAGACGGCCCCTCCGCGGCCCGCGCCTAGCGGCGGGTGGCGTCGTCGACTTCGCCGACGAGCTCCTCGATGATGTCCTCGAGGAACAGCACTCCGGTGGCGCGGCCCTGCTCGTCGAACGCCCGGGCGAGGTGGGCGCCGGTGCGCCGCATGATCGCGAGGGCGTCCTCGAGGTCGGTGGCCTCGAAGATCGAGGCGAGCTGGCGGATGCGCTTGGCGGGGACGGGGAGGCGGAACTTGGCGCCCTCCGTGTCGCCGTCGAGGTCGAGGACGTCCTTGAGGTGGATGTAGCCCTCGGGGGTGCCGTCCTCGCCGAGGATCACGTAGCGCGAGAAGCCGTGCTTGGCGACGGCGCGCTCGACGTCGGCGGGGGTCGCTCCGCTGGGGAGGCTGACGATCCCGTCGAGGGGCAGGGCGACGTCGTGGACCTTCTTCTCGGTGAACTCGAACGCGGCGAGGAGGGTCCCGGTCGAGTCGCGGAGCGTGCCCTCGCGGGTGGACTGGTCGACGATCGTCTGCACCTCCTCGAGCGTGAAGGTGCTGTTCGCCTCGTCCTTGGGCTCCACCTTGAAGAGGCGGAGCACTCCGTTCGAGACCGCGTTGAGGGCGACGATGATCGGGCGGAGGACCCGGGCGATGGCGACGAGCGGCGGCGCCAGGAGGAGCACGGCGCGGTCGGGCATCGAGAACGAGATGTTCTTGGGGACCATCTCGCCGAGCACCACGTGCAGGAACGACACGATCAGCAGCGTGATGACGAAGGCGACGGTGCCGGAGAGCTCGTCGGGGATGCCGACGGCGTGGAGCGGCACCTCGAGCAGGTGGTGGATCGCCGGCTCGCTCACGTTGAGGATCAGCAGCGAGCAGACGGTGATGCCCAGCTGCGTGGTCGCGAGCATCAGTGTGGCGTGCTCCATCGCGGCGAGCGCGGTGATCGCGCTGCGGCGTCCGCTCTCCGCGAGGGGCTCGATCTGGGAGCGGCGCGCGGAGATGACCGCGAACTCCGCTCCGACGAAGAAGGCGTTCGCGGCGAGGAGCACCACGAGCCAGGCGATTCCGGCCCAGTCACTCATCGTCGGACTCCTTCCGTCCGCGGTGTCCGCGGGCGACGTCGGCGAGCGGATCGGGGATCCCGTCGGGATCCGCGTCGGGGTCGGGCGTGAAGCGGAGGCGGTCGATGCGGCGGCCGTCCAGGCGCTCGACGCGCAGCGAGCCGCCCTCGACGTCGACCCGGTCGCCGACGGCGGGGAGGCGGCCGAGCTCGCTCATCACGAATCCGGCGACCGTCTCGTAGGGCCCCTCCTCGGGGATGTGCACGCCGGCGCGGTCGAGGACCTCGTCGGGGCGGAGCATGCCGGGGAAGGTGGTGGAGCCGGGGAGCTTGACCACGTCGGCCCGGGAGCGGTCGTGCTCGTCGGCGACCTCGCCGACCAGCTCCTCGACCAGGTCCTCGAGCGTGGCGACGCCCGCCGTCCCGCCGTACTCGTCGACGACGACCGCGAGCTGGAAGCCGCGTCCGCGCAGCTCGGTGAGCAGCACGTCGAGCTTCATGGTCTCGGGGACGCGGAGCGGCTCGGAGCGCAGCGCCGTGACCGGCACGTCGGACCTCTTGCCGCGGGGCACGGCGACGGCCTGCTTGACGTGCACGACTCCGACGATGTCGTCGATGTCGTCGTCCGTGATCGGGAAGCGCGAGAACCCGGTGGTGCGGGCGAGGTCGAGCACGTCCTGCGCGGTGCTCGCGCGCTCGACCGTCGACAGGCGCAGGCGCGGCGTCATCACGTCGCCCGCGGTGAGGGCGGAGAAGCGGAGGGTGCGCCCGAGCAGGTCGGCCGTGTCCTCCTCGAGCAGTCCGGCACTGGCGGAGTGGCGTACGAGGCTCGAGAGCTCCTCGGCGCTGCGGGCGCCCGAGAGCTCCTCCTTCGGCTCGATGCCGACCAGGCGCAGCAGGGCGTTCGCGCTGCCGTTCAGCAGGGCGACGGCCGGGCGGAACACCGTCGTGAACGCGGTCTGCAGCGGCACGACGAGCTTCGCGGTCGCCCGCGGCAGGGCGAGGGCGAAGTTCTTGGGAACCAGCTCGCCGAGGATCATCGACAGCAGGGTCGCGATGACGATGGCGACCACCGTCATGACCGGCGCGAGCGCCTCCTCCGGGATGCCGAGTCCGCTGAACGGCTCCTGGAGCAGCGTCGAGAGGGCAGGCTCCATCGTGTAGCCGGTGAGCAGCGTCGTGAGCGTGATGCCCAGCTGCGCGCTCGAGAGGTGCGTGGAGGTGACGCGCAGGGCCGCGATGGTCATCCCCAGGCGCGTCTCGCCGCGGTCGCGACGGGCCTCGAGGTCGGCCCGGTCGAGGTTCACCAGCGCGAACTCGCTGGCGACGAAGACGCCGGTGCCCAGGGTCAGCAGCAGGCCGACGCCGAGGAGGAGCCACTCAGTTCCCACGGTGGTCGCCCCCGGTCACGAGAGGGTGGTGCGAGGAGAGCCGGACAGTGCGGGCCGGCGGAGCGGCGGCACCGGAGAGTCGAGCGGGAGTCCGAGGAGCACGGCGGCGAGCGGAACAGGCCGGATGCGCAGAGGGAGGGTCGTCCATTGTGGCGCCGAGTCTACCCGCCGCGGAGCGCCGCCGGGCGTGCTCCGATGCCGCGGCTCAGAGCCACTTCTTCCGCTTGAACACCGCGTAGAGCGCGAAGCCGAACAGCACCATCAGGCCCAGCGCCCAGGGGTAGCCGAGGCGCCAGTGCAGCTCCGGCATGTCGTCGAAGTTCATCCCGTAGATGCCGGCCACGAGCGTCGGGGCGAAGAGGATCGCCGCCCACGAGGAGATCTTGCGGACCACGTCGTTCTGGGCGAGCCCGGTCTCGGTCTGCCGGCGCGAGACGAGCGTCGAGTGCACCGTGAGCGCCTTGTCGAGGATCGCGCGCAGGGAGTCGACCGCCTCCGTCACGCGGATGGTGTGGTCGAGCACGTCGCGGAGTGACCGGCGCAGCTCGATCCGCTCCGGCGAGGGCGAGGGCTCCCCCTCCACGGGCGTCGACTCCTGCAGCAGCTCGTGCAGCAGGGCGGTCAGCGGCTGCACCGAGCGCTGGAAGTGGATGACCTCGCGCGAGAGCCGGTAGATGCGCTCGGAGAGCCCGTCGTCCGAGTCGTCGCCGAAGAGCTGGTCCTCGATCTCGTCCACGTCGCCCTGGACGCCGAACACCACCGGCGCGTACTCGTCGACGACCTGGTCGAGGATCGCGTAGAGCACCGCTTCGGGCCCGCGGGCGAGGAGGGCCGGATCCTCCTCCAGGCGGCGGCGCACGCGGGCGAGGTCCGGGGAATCGGCGTGCCGGATGGTGACCACGAAGTCGGGGCCGACGAAGACGTGCAGCTCGCCGAAGACGACCGTCTCGGCGGCGTCCGCGTAGCGCGCCGGCCGCAGCACGACGAAGAGCCCGTCGTCGTAGCGCTCGAGCTTGGCCCGCTGGTGCCCGCTGAGCGCGTCCTCGACGGCGAGCGGGTGCAGCCCGAACTCCTCGGCGACCGCCTCGACCTCCTCGCGCGTCGGGCGGTAGAGGCCGATCCAGGCCATGCCGTGCTCGTCGCGCATCAGCTCGAAGGTGTCCTCGAGCGAGTCGGGGTTCCGGATGCGGCGGCCGTCGACGTACACGGCGTTGTCGACGATGGTCATGGGCTCGGTTCTAGCACGCGGCGCCCGCTCACCAGCTGACCGGCAGCGCCTTGCCCTCCTCGTAGCCCGCGGCCGACTGCAGGCCCACGTGCGCCCGCTCGTGGAAGTCGGCCACGCTCCGGGCGCCGGCGTAGGTGAAGGACGAGCGGACCCCCGAGGTGATCATGTCGAGCAGGTCCTCGACCGAGGGCCGCAACGGGTCGAGGTAGATGGTGGAGGAGGAGATGCCCTCGGCGAAGAGGCGCTTGCGGGCGAGCTCGTAGGCGTCGAGGCGGTCGAAGCGCTCCTGCACCGCCTTGGCCGAGGCCATGCCCCAGCTCTCCTTGTAGACCCGGCCGGCCGCGTCGCTGCGCAGCTCCCCCGGCGCCTCGATCGTGCCGGCGAACCAGGAGCCGATCATCACGGAGGCGGCGCCCGCGGCCAGCGCGAGGGCGACGTCGCGCGGGTAGCGCACCCCGCCGTCCGCCCAGACGTGGGCGCCCAGCTCGTGCGCGCGCTCGGCCGTCTCGAGGACGGCCGAGAACTGCGGTCGGCCGACCGCGGTCATCATCCGGGTGGTGCACATCGCGCCGGGGCCGACGCCGACCTTGAGGATGTCCGCTCCCGCGTCGACGAGGTCGTGCACCGCGTCGGCCGTGACGACGTTGCCCGCCGCGATCGGCACTCCGAGATCGAGCGCGGAGACCGTCCGGAGCGCCCGGAGCATCCCCTCCTGGTGGCCGTGCGCGGTGTCGAGGACGAGGACGTCGACGCCCGCGGAGACGAGCGCGCGCGCCTTCGCCTCGACGTCGCCGTTGATGCCGATCGCCGCCGCGACGCGCAGACGCCCGTCCGCGTCGAGCGCCGGGTCGTAGACGGTGGAGCGGAGGGCGCCGGTGCGCGACAGCGTGCCGACCAGGGCGCCGTGGTGCAGCACGGGGGCGAAGTCGAGGTCGGCGGCCACCATGAGGTCGAAGGCGGCCCGCGCGGTGGGCACGTCGTCGGCGTCGATCGAGGGGGTGGCGGAGTGCACCAGGTCGCCCAGGCGCGCGTCCGGCAGCGCGGTCGCCAGGCGCGCGGCCGGGACGCAGCCGAGGATCGCGCCGCCCTCCTCCTGCACCACGAAGCCGTGGCCGGCGACGGCCGGCAGGATGCGCAGCGCCTCCTCCACGGTCGTCGCCGGCGAGGCGGTGAGGGCGCCGGAGAAGGCGACCGGCTGGCGCTTCACCCAGCGGATCGCGGCGTCCAGCGCCTGCAGGGGCATGTCCTGCGGGAGGACGCCGAGCCCGCCCCGGCGCGCGAGCGTCGCTGCGAGGCGCTGACCGGTGACCGAGTTCATGTTGGAGGAGACGACGGGGATCGTCGCCCCGGTGCCGTCGCCCGGGGCGAGCGAGACGTCGAGGCGGCTCGTCACCGACGAGCGGCCGGGGACGAGGAAGACGTCCGAGTAGGTGAGGTCGCCTGAGGGTGTTCCGCCGGAGAAACGCATGGGGGAAACGCTACTCCGGCGCGGCCCCGGGTCGGCCGTGCAGGGAACGGGGCTAGGCTTGGCGACCGGGACGGGACCAGGCGACGGCACCGGTTCCCGCTGGTGCGAGGACGACCTCCTCCGCCGCGGTGGCAGGCGCCGAGGGATGCGACGGGCCCGTCCGGATGATCGAGGACGAATCAACGGAGAGAGTGGGCGATCGGCTGTGTCGAGCCAGTTGACCGGAGCAGGAACAGAGCAGGGCGCGGAGGACTTCGGAGCCAACGAGTGGCTCGTGGAGGAGCTGTACGAGCAGTACAGCGCCGACCGCGCCTCGGTGGACGAGTCCTGGTGGCCCATCCTGGAGCGCTACGGCGCCCAGCTCGCGAACTCCGGCAAGGACGCTCCGGCTCCGGCTCCCGCCGCGGCCCCCGCACCCGCCGCCTCGAAGCCCGCCGCTGCCGCCGAGCGCGTCTCGTCGAGCGGCGGAGGCGCCGTGACCCATCCCGCCGCGGCCTCCTCCTCCGAGTCGACCCCCGCCTCCCGCACGACGTCAAAGCAGCCGAAGGCGCAGCCGATCCCGGCCGACGCTCCGGTGAGCAAGCCCTCCGCCGAGGACTCGACGCCGGACGAGGACGTCGTCACCCCGCTCCGCGGCATGGCGAAGAGCCTCGCGACCAACATGGACGCCAGCCTCAGCATCCCCACCGCGACGAGCGTCCGCACGATCCCGGCGAAGCTGATGATCGACAACCGCATCGTCATCAACAACCACCTGCGCCGCACCCGCGGCGGCAAAGTCTCGTTCACGCACCTGATCGGCTGGGCGCTCATCCGCGCGCTCAAGGACTTCCCGAGCCAGAACGTGTTCTACGACGAGGTCGACGGCAAGCCCGCGGTCGTCGCCCCGGCGCACGTCAACCTCGGCATCGCGATCGACATGCCGAAGCCCGACGGCACGCGCGCCCTGCTCGTGCCGAGCATCAAGCGCGCCGACACGCTGAGCTTCACGGCCTACCTCTCGGCCTACGAGGACCTGGTCAAGCGCGCGCGCGGCAACAAGCTCGTCGCCGGCGACTTCGCGGGCACCACGCTCTCGCTGACGAACCCCGGCGGCATCGGCACGGTCCACTCCGTCCCCCGCCTGATGAAGGACCAGGGCTGCATCATCGGAGCCGGCGCCCTCGAGTACCCGGCGGAGTTCCAGGGCGCGTCCGAGAAGACGCTGGTCGAGCTGGGCATCGGCAAGACCATCACCCTGACCTCGACCTACGACCACCGCGTCATCCAGGGCGCCGGCTCGGGCGAGTTCCTCAAGATCGTGCACGAGCTCCTGCTCGGCGGCCGCGGCTTCTACGAGGACATCTTCGCCGCGCTGCGCATCCCCTACGACCCGATCCACTGGTCCACGGACATCGCCGTCGACCTCGCCGAGCGCGTCTCCAAGACCGCCCGCGTGCAGGAGCTCATCAACTCGTTCCGCGTCCGCGGGCACCTGATGGCCGACGTCGACCCGCTGGAGTACGTGCAGCGCTCGCACCCCGACCTCGCCATCGAGAGCCACGGCCTCACCTTCTGGGACCTCGACCGCGAGTTCGTCACGGACGGCTTCGGCGGCAAGCGCCAGCTCAAGCTGCGCGACATCCTCGGGATCCTCCGCGACTCGTACTGCCGCACCGTCGGCGTCGAGTACATGCACATCCAGGACCCGGAGCAGCGCGCCTGGATGCAGCAGAAGCTCGAGCGCGGCTACGAGAAGCCGGGCCACGACGAGCAGCTGCGCATCCTGGGCAAGCTCAACGAGGCCGAGGCCTTCGAGACCTTCCTGCAGACCAAGTACGTGGGCCAGAAGCGCTTCTCGCTCGAGGGCGGGGAGTCGCTCATCGCGCTGCTCGACGCCGTCTTGCAGGGCGCGGCCGACGAGCACCTCGACGAGGTGGCGATCGGCATGGCCCACCGCGGCCGCCTGAACGTGCTGACCAACATCGCCGGCAAGACCTACGGCCAGATCTTCCGCGAGTTCGAGGGCACCCAGGACCCGCGCACGGTCCAGGGCTCCGGAGACGTGAAGTACCACCTCGGCACCGAGGGCACCTTCCGCGGTGCTGCGGGCGAGGAGATCCCGGTCTACCTGGCGGCGAACCCCTCGCACCTCGAGGCCGTGAACGGCGTGCTCGAGGGCATCGTCCGCGCCAAGCAGGACCGCAAGCCGATCGGCACCTTCACCACGCTGCCGATCCTCGTCCACGGCGACGCCGCGATGGCGGGCCAGGGCGTGGTGGTCGAGACCCTGCAGATGTCGCAGCTGCGCGCGTACCGCACCGGCGGCACGATCCACATCAACATCAACAACCAGGTCGGGTTCACGACTCCCCCTCACGAGGCCCGCACCTCGATCTACTCGACCGACGGCGCGAAGACGATCCAGGCGCCGATCTTCCACGTGAACGGCGACGACCCCGAGGCGGTCGTCCACGTCGGGCAGCTCGCGTTCGAGTACCGCCAGCGGTTCCACCGCGACGTGGTCATCGACCTGATCTGCTACCGCCGGCGCGGGCACAACGAGGGCGACGACCCCTCGATGACCCAGCCGCTGATGTACAGCCTGATCGAGGCCAAGCGCTCGGTCCGCAAGCTGTACACCGAGGCGCTCGTCGGCCGCGGCGACATCACCGAGGAGGAGTACGACCGCGCCCACCAGGACTTCCAGGACCGCCTGGAGCGCGCGTTCGCCGAGACCCACGCCGCGCAGACCGGCGCGATCCCCGTGATCACCGCCGACGGCGACTCCGTGGCCGACCTCGAGCTGCCCGACGCGCAGCAGGGCGAGGACTACCCGGGCGAGCCCGAGGTGACCGGCGTGAAGACCGAGGTCGTCACCCGCATCGGCGACGCGTTCACGACGCCGCCCGAGGGCTTCACCGTGCACCCCAAGCTCCAGCAGCTGCTGGCGAAGCGCCAGGAGATGAGCCGCTCCGGCTCCATCGACTGGGCCTTCGGCGAGCTGCTCGCGCTCGGCTCGCTGCTGCTCGAGGACACCCCGGTGCGCCTCGTCGGCCAGGACACGCGCCGCGGGACCTTCGTCCAGCGCCACGCTGTCCTCCACGACCGCGAGAACGGCCAGGAGTGGCTGCCGCTGATGAACCTGTCCGAGCAGCAGGCCCGGCTCTGGATCTACGACTCGCTGCTCTCGGAGTACGCGGCGATGGCGTTCGAGTACGGCTACTCGGTGGAGCGGCCCGACTCGCTCGTGCTGTGGGAGGCGCAGTTCGGCGACTTCGCGAACGGCGCCCAGATCGTGATCGACGAGTTCATCTCCTCGGCCGAGCAGAAGTGGGGCCAGCGCTCGTCGCTCGTGCTCCTGCTCCCGCACGGCTACGAGGGCCAGGGCCCCGACCACTCGTCGGCCCGGATCGAGCGCTACCTGCAGATGTGCGCGGAGCGGAACATGACCGTCGCGCGCCCGTCGACGCCGGCGTCCTACTTCCACCTGCTGCGCCGCCAGGCCTACTCCCGGCCCCGCCGACCGCTGATCGTCTTCACCCCGAAGGCGATGCTGCGTCTGCGCGGGGCCTCGAGCCCGGTCGAGGACTTCACCTCGGGCCGCTTCCAGCCGGTGATCGACGACGCGCGGATCCAGGACGCCTCCGCCGTGAAGCGCGTCCTGCTCCACGCCGGCAAGGTCCACTACGACCTCAAGGCGGAGCTCGAGAAGAAGCCCGACGACGGCATCGCGCTGGTGCGGGTCGAGCAGTACTACCCGGCGCCGATCGAGGAGCTGCGCGGCATCGCCGAGCGCTACCCGGACGCGGAGCTCGTCTGGGTGCAGGACGAGCCCGAGAACCAGGGCGCCTGGCCGTTCATGGCCCTCGAGGTCGCTCCGAAGCTGGGCCGGTCGATGCGCGTGGTCTCGCGCCCGTCCGCGGCCTCCCCCGCGGCCGGCTCGGCCAAGCGGCACGCCTCCGAGCAGGCCGACCTGCTGTCGCGGGCGCTCACCCGCTGACCCGCGGTCCGCACGACGCGGTCGGGCCCGTCGGAACCTCGTGTTCCGGCGGGCCCGTCGCGTTGCGGGCGGACCGTGCCTGACCGCAGGCCCGCAGAGACCGGCAGAAGCGCTCGCGACGTGCGGGTGCTGCGGCGACCGGAGGCCGCCGGACACGACGGAGCCCCGGCCCCTCGAGGGCCCGCGGTGCGCGGGAGGTCTCGAACGGCCGGGGCTCCCCGGGTCGTGCGGCGCCTAGAGGCGGGCGGGCGCCTGCGAGTGCGCGGCGTGCTCGTCGCGGAGCATGCCGAGCACCTGGGCGCGGAGGTCCTCCGGCGCCGTCTCCTTGCACGCCCGCTGCACGGCGACCGTCAGCACCACGCCGACCTTCGCCTCATCGGCGCAGTCGACGCATCCCGCCATGTGCTCGCGGATGTCGGCGGCGTCCTCCTTGCACAGCTCGTTGTGGAGGTACTCCTCGAGCTCGGCCTTCGCCTTCGTGCAGCCGCTGTCGGTCATTTCGTGCTCCCGGAAGTGAATGCGGCGCGGAATCCGCGCTCGCGTGCGTAGTCGGTGAGTCGTTCGCGCAGCATGCGCCGGCCGCGGTGCAGCCGACTCATGACGGTCCCGACGGGGGTCTTCATGATGTCCGCGATCTCCTGGTAGGAGAAGCCTTCGACATCGGCGAAGTAGACGGCGAGCCGGAAGTCCTCCGGGATCGCCTGGAGCGCCTCCTTCACCGCGGTGTCGGGGAGGTGGTCGATCGCCTCCGCCTCGGCCGAGCGGCTGGAGGTGGCCGTGGTCGACTCGGCGCCGCCCAGCTGCCAGTCCTCGAGCTCGTCGATCGCGCTCTGGTAGGGCTCGCGCTGCTTCTTGCGGTACGAGTTGATGAACGTGTTCGTGAGGATGCGGTAGAGCCAGGCCTTCAGGTTGGTGCCCTGCTCGAACTGGCGGAACGCGCCGAACGCCTTCGCGAACGTCTCCTGCACGAGGTCCTGCGCGTCGGAGGGGTTCTTCGTCATCCGCAGACCGGCCGCGTAGAGCTGGTCGATGAAGGGCAGCGCCTGCTGCTCGAAGAGGGAGCGGAGATCGACGGGAGCCTCGACCGGGGCGTCGTCCAGCGATTCCTCGACGGTCTCCACGATCGTCTGCTCCGCGTCGGCGGGCTCGGGAGCCTCGTCGGCGGGGGTGGTGCGGGGTTCGTCGTCGCGAGTCATCACGAGCGATTCTAGAGCGGCGGCGCGGCGGACGACCGGGGTTGCGGCGCGAGGGCGCCTCCGGGCGACGGGCCTGCTGCTCCGGAGGACCGGGGGTGCTGCCGTCATGCTCCGCCTCCGTCACGCTCCTGACGACGCCCTGCGCGCCGACTATCCTGACAACCGATGGTCTTCTCGCGTTATTCCGCCCCCGAGTTCGATCCGTACGGCGACGCCCGTGCGCTCCCCGGCGACGACGCCTGGCCCGCACCCCTCGCGGCCGGCGCTCTCGACGCCGAGGTCGGCCTGCCCGGCTCCAAGTCGCTGACCAACCGGGAGCTGGTGCTCGCCGCTCTGGCGGACGGACCCTCCACGCTGCGGGCGCCGCTGCACTCCCGCGACAGCGCCCTGATGATCGAGGCGCTGCGCTCGCTCGGCACCACGATCCGGGAGTCCGGCTCGACCGGCGGCTTCGGCGCCGACCTGGTCGTGGAGCCCGCGGAGGAGCTGCTCGGCTCGACGACGATCGACTGCGGGCTCGCGGGCACCGTGATGCGCTTCGTCCCGCCGCTGGCCGGCCTCGCGCTCGGCCCCACCACCTTCGACGGCGACGCGTACGCGGCGAAGCGGCCGATGGGGGCGACGATCGTCTCCCTCCGCGCGCTCGGCGTCGACGTCGCCGACGACGGCCGTGGCGCGCTCCCCTTCACCGTCCACGGCTCCGGGGCCGTCCGGGGCGGCGACGTCGTCGTCGACGCCTCGCGGTCGAGCCAGTTCGTCTCGGCGCTCCTGCTGGCCGGCGCCCGCTTCGAGGAGGGACTGCACCTGCGCCACGAGGGCAGCGCCGTCCCCTCCCGGCCCCACATCGACATGACCGTCGCCGCACTGGCGGCACGGGGCGTCGAGGTCGGCACGCCCGCCGACGGCGAGTGGACCGTCGCGCCGCAGCCCATCGCCGGCGCCGACGTGCTGATCGAGCCCGACCTCTCGAACGCCGCGCCGTTCCTCGCTGCGGCCCTCGTCACGGGCGGCCGCGTCCGGCTTCGCCACTGGCCGGCCGTCACCACGCAGGTCGGGGCGCACCTCGAGCGGATCCTGCCGCTGTTCGGCGCCCGGGTCGAGCGGGACGGCGAGGACCTCGTGGTCACCGGCGGCGACGAGATCCTGGGCGTGGACCTCGATCTGTCGGAGGGAGGCGAGCTCGCCCCCGCCCTCGCCGCCCTCGCCGCGCTGGCCTCCACTCCCAGCACCCTGACCGGGATCGGCCACATCCGCCACCACGAGACGGACCGCCTCGCCGCCCTCGCCGCCGAGATCACCGGCCTCGGCGGCCGGGTCACGGAGCTCGAGGACGGTCTGCGCATCGAGCCCGCCGAGCTCCACGGCGGCCGCTGGCGCACCTACTCCGACCACCGCATGGCCCATGCCGGCGCTCTGATCGGCCTCGTGGTCCCCGGCGTGGTGATCGAGGACGTCGCGACGACAGCGAAGACCCTCCCGCAGTTCCCGGAGCTGTGGACGACCCTCGCCGGATCGGTCTGACCCGTGTCGTGGTGGACGGACAGCGGCCTCGACGCCGACGGTGCTCTCGACGACTTCGACGGGTACGACGAGTCGGACGCGCGGGTGCGCCCGAACCCGAAGGGCACGAAGCCCCGGACCAAGAACAGGCCCGCCTACGAGGACGCCGAGATCGCGATGGTGCTCGGCGTCGACCGGGGTCGCTACACGGTGATGATCGGCGACGGGACGCCCGAGGAGCACGAGTTCACGGCGGCCCGGGCCCGCGAGCTGCGGCGCCAGGCGATCGTGGCCGGCGACCGCGTCGACGTGGTCGGGGACTCCAGCGGCGACGAGGGGACGCTCGCCCGCATCGTCCGCATCCGCGAGCGGTCGACCCTCCTCCGCCGCAGCGCCGACGACACCGACGCGATCGAGCGCGTGATCGTCGCCAACGCCGACCAGATGCTCTGCGTGGTGGCCGCCGCCGACCCCGAGCCCCGGACCCGGCTGGTCGACCGCTACCTCGTCGCCGCCTTCGACGCCGGGATCACTCCGATGCTCTGCATCACCAAGACCGACCTCGCGGACCCGGCCCCGTTCCTCCGCAACTTCGAGGGGCTCGACCTCCGCGTGTTCCTCTCGAGCCAGGACGAGCCGCCGGTCGACGAGATCGCCGACGCCCTCCTCGGCCACGAGACCGTGGTCGTGGGGCACTCCGGAGTCGGCAAGTCCACCCTCGTGAACAAGCTCGTCCCGGACGCGCACCGGGCCATCGGGCGCGTGAACACGGTGACGGGCCGCGGCCGGCACACCTCGTCCTCCACCGTCTCGCTGCGCGTGGAGCGCGGCGACCGGCACGGCTGGGTGATCGACACCCCCGGCGTCCGCTCGTTCGGACTCGGCCACGTGAACACCGACAACATCCTCGGCGCGTTCACGACCCTCGCCGTGATCGCCCGGGACTGCCCGCGCGGCTGCACGCACCTGCCCGACTCCCCCGACTGCGCCATCATCGAGGCGGTCGAGGGCGGACTGCTGGGCGCCAGCGGACCGGAGCGCCTCGACTCGCTCCAGCGCCTCCTGACCACCTTCGCCACGACCGACGGAAGCAGACGATGACCGACCTCTCCCCCCTCCCCGCCGAGGCGCGCCTCGCCGCCGGCGACTCCGCTCCGGAGTTCACGCTGCCGAACCAGGACGGCGAGCCCGTCTCGCTCGCGGACTACCGCGGACGGCGCGTCATCCTGTTCTTCTACCCCGAGGCCGACACCCCCGGCTGCACCACGGAGGCCTGCGACTTCCGCGACAACGCGGCGTCCCTCCGCGACTCCGGCTACGAGGTCCTCGGGATCTCGCGGGACGCTCCGGAGGCGCTGCGCCGCTGGGCCGACGCCCAGGGAATCGCGTACCCGCTGCTGAGCGACCCCGACATGACCGTGCACCGCGCGTACGCGGTGTGGGGCGAGAAGAGCCTCTACGGCAAGACCGTCGTCGGCGTGCTGCGCTCGACGTTCGTCGTCGGAGCCGAGGGAGCACTCGAGTTCGCGCAGTACGGCGTCCGGGCGACCGGGCACGTGCAGGCGCTCCGCAAGAAGCTGAAGCTCGTCTGACCCCGGGGCGCGCGGTGCGGGTCATCGCGCGCCACCGGCTCTCGGGTTGCCGCTCATCTGCGAGCATCTCTCATGTCGACGTGAGCGGCACCGCCCGGTGCCCCGTCGGGACGAGGGGTGGTCAGGGTGCGCTCGAATGCTCGCAGGACGACGGCCGGAGCGGCGATCGCGGTCGTGGCCGCCGTGCTGGCGGGCTGCACGCCACCGGAGCAGGCGCTCACCGCCGCCAGGGTGCTGCAGGCGGTGTCCGTCGCCGTCTCGTCCGACGGGGGTGTCCGTGCGATCGAGGGGACGGCCCTCGGCGTCGGCGACGACCCGTCCGACACCTCGGCGACCACCACCGTCTACGATCCCGCCGAGGTCTCCGCGGACCTGCCGGTCCGTGTCCGGCCCTCGTGGCGCACCGCCGACGCCTCGGGCACCGATCCGGCCGAGCTCGCCGGGCGCTCGGGTCGGATCGAGATCTCGCTCGCGGTGGAGAACCTGACGGTCCGGCCCGAGGAGGTCGCGTTCGACGCGGCCGGTCGCGCAGCCCGCCGCAGCGCACTCGTCGGCGCTCCGCTGACGATCGCAGCCTCCGCGGTCCTGCCGGGCGTCCCGCCGAGCCGCGTCGTCACCGAGAGCGAGTCGGGTGCCGTCACCAACGGCGTGCTCAGCCGCGACGAGCACGGAGACGCCGTCGTGCAGTGGGCCTCTCTCCTCGCTCCCCCGGGCGGTGGCGCGACGGCGACGCTGACCCTCGTCGCCGACGTCGCCGACTTCTCCGTCCCCGCCTTCGACCTGGCGGTCCAGCCCGGCCTGAGCACCGACCCGACCACCGAGGGGGCGCTGGGCGCCGCGTTCGACTCCTCCGACGCCTCGCCGCTCGCCCTCGAGCGCCGCACGATCGAGGTCGTCACCGCGGTGGACGATCTGCTGACGCAGGCCGGCACCACCGTCGCCGAGGTGCGGGCCTCGCTCGACGCGACCTCCGAGACTCTCGGTGTCCGCATGGCCGAGGAGCTGCGGGCCGGCGCCGCCTCGACAGCGGCCTCGATGCAGAGCCTCTCCGGGCAGCTCGGCGCGCTCCGGGCGCAGCTGTCGTCGACGGTCTCGGGCACCGAGTCCGACCTGCTGGCGCAGCTGTCCGAGGCGATCGACGCGGTGGACGCCCTGCTGGGCGACACATCGGCCGCGGTGCCGCCGCCGACGGTCTCGGGCAGCGGATGCCGAGTCGCCGTCGACGGCGGCCGCTCCGGCTCGATCCACTCCGAGCTGCTGCGGCTCACGGCCGAGCTCGACGCGTACGGGACGGCGGCCGAGTCCTGCCGCGACGAGGTCGTCGCGGCTCTCCGTGCTGCCGCGGGGCCGGCACAGCCCTCCGCCGAGACCTGCACGGCACCCTCGACCACCTGCTCCCTCGCCGCCTCCGGAGCCGCCGTCGACACCGTGCTGCTCGGGATGCTCGATCGCGGGCAGGACCTCGTCGACTCCCTGCAGCCGGAGCTGATGGACGGCGTGCAGGCCGGGTTCGCCGCCCTCTCGAGCAGGGTGGACGCCGCGTCGGCCTTTGTGGACACCCTGGCCGACCCGGAGGGATCCGTCACCCGGGCGCTCGCCGCCCTGTCGGCGACGCTGGACGGGCTCGACGCGGACACCGCGGGCCTGGAGACGACGGTCGCCTCGGTCGGCGCCGCCGCCACGACCGCCCTGGACGAGCTCGGCACGCCGACCAGTGCGGGGTCGCTGTCGGCGCAGAACCAGGAGCTGGCCGATCGGCTCTGCGAGCTGTCGCCGGCGACACAGTCCCCTGCTGCCGCACCCACGCCGACCGGGCGCCCGACGCGTGCACCCGTGGAGGTGACCCGGGGCTCCGTCGAGGAGCTCCGCGCCTACCTGACCGCGACGCCCTGCTCCGGCACGGGCCGCCTCGACGCTCCCGACGGCTATCCGGCCCCCCTGGCCGACCGGCTGAGCGACCAGGTCCACGCGTGGACCGCCGTCGCCTCCACCGTCAGCAGCACCGGCGCTAGTGCCGACCTCGCCGCCCTGCGCGCCGCGCTCGCCACGGTCCGCGGAGGCGTGGCCGAGGCCGGCGCGACGGCCGGCTCGGACGACACGCGCCTCACCGGCCTGCTCGCCTCCCTCCGCACCGGCATCGGCGCGCTGACCGCTCAGCGCGACGCCCTCGGCACCCGCATCGACGCTCTCGGTGCCCAGCAGGACGTTCTCGCACCGGCGATCCAGAAGGCGTTCGCCGAGGCGGGCACGGCCGCCGCATCCGCGGTCACCGCACTCCTCGACGAGCAGGTGCGGCGGATCTCGACGCGCTCCGGCGCCGACGCCGACGCGGTCGTCGCGATGTTCGACCGGTCGGTCTCGAGTCTGCGCACGGCCTCCTCCGGCATCCGCTCCGACGGTGCGGCGACGGTGGACGCCGGGCACCGGGCTCTCCGCACCGCGGAGGCCCGGATCGGCGGGGCCGTCTCCGAGCGGACGCGCGCCTCCCTGGCCGGCATCGCGACGACGATCGACGCCTCGACCCGCGACACCGACGCGGCCGCCGCGCTCCTCGCGGCCGATCTGCACAAGGTGCTCCTGGACCTCGGCGACCGGACGGTCGGCGGCTCCGGCCTGCTCGGATCGATGACCACGAGTGCCGCGAAGGTCGGCACCGCCGACGTGCAGCTCGCCCTCGCCTCGCAGAGCGCACGGGGCTACGCCGCGGTGCGGTCCGAGGACGTCTCGGGCATCCTGCTGGCGCAGGCCCAGGAGCGGGCCTCCCTCCGGGCCGGGGATGCGCTTCCCGCGTTCCATCTCGACCTGCCCGAGGGCACGCGGACCCGGACGGTCTACTCCTTCCGGATCGGGGACGAGCGATGACCCGCCCGGGCAGGCGCGCGGCGCAGCACCCCCGCACCGGTCGACGGACCACGATGCTGGTCGGCGGCGCCGTCGCCCTCCTCGGCGTCAGCGGTGCCCTCGTCTCCCTCCTGCCGCCGCAGTCGGCTCCGATGACGGAGATCGCCGCTCTGCCTGTCGGCTTCTCGTGCGCCCGGGTGCCCGAGCGGATGACGCTCGGGGTGGTGGTCTCGCTCAGCTCGGCTCCGGGCGAGGGCGCGGAATGGAAGGACGCGGCGAACGGCGCCGTCGTCGCCGCGCACCGGTCAGCGATGGGCGGCTGCGAGATCGGTCTCGTCGCCGTCGACGACCACGGGACGCCCGAGGGTGCCCGCGCCGCCGTCGAGGAGCTGACGGGGCAGGGCGTGTCCGGCCTCGTCCTCGCGACCCACGGCACCCATACCGCTGCAGCCGTGGACGCCGCTCGGGCCGCGGGGACAGCGGCCGTCCTCCCCTACGGAGGCGGCCCCGACCTGCCCGGCGACGGCGTCTGGTCCCTCGGACCCGACACCGCCTCGGCCGACGCGGCACTCGTGGAGGAGGCCGGCGGAGGCGCCCGGGTACTCCTCGTCGACACCGGTGGAGGCACCCCGACCGGTCTCTCGCCCGCCGCGACGGTGACCGCCGATCCGGGCGCCGCCGCGGACGTGATCATCACCGCCGCCCGCCCGCACCTCGAGGGCGAGCTGGCGGTCGAGCGCGTCGTCGTGTCCGGCCCCGCCGCGGCGCAGGCGACGGCGGTCGCCGCTCTGCAGGCGGCGGGGGCGTCCGTCCCGATCCTGCTCACGCCCGACGCGCTGAGCCCCGCCTTCGCTCCCGCCCTGGCCGCGGCCGGAGGCACCCTCTCGGGAGATCTGACGACAATCGGCACGGATTCCGGCGACGCGGTCGCCCTCCGCGGCGACGAGCGCGGACGCGCGGCCTCCGCGTTCCTGGGGGCCGTACGGATGACCGCCGACGATGCCGCGCGGGCGACCCTCCTCGGCGACCGCGCGTTCCGCGATCTCGCCGCGGTCGCGGACGCCCCCAGCCACGACGCCGTCGTGGCGCTCGTGCGAGCCGCGGCCGTCGCAGGCAGCAGGGCACCCTCGGCGGTCGCCGCCGCACTCCGGGGATGCACGATCGGAGCGGCGGACGGGCTCGCCGGTCCGCCGCTCGACTTCGGCGCCGCGCACGCTCTTGACGCCCCGGCACTCCCCCTCCACTCCTCGCCGCAGCGCCTCGGCCTGCGGCCCGCCGACCCGCCGCTGCTCTGGTTCGCCGGACAGCCCCGACCGTGAGCCCCCGGTGCGACTCCTCCTCGACCTCGACGGCACCCGCTCGGACATCGACCTCGGCCGCCACCGCGACTCCGCGACACTCGGCGAGCTGATCGCCACCGCCACCGGGCACCGCCTCCCGCCCGGGACGGCCCTCGCCGTCGACACCGCCCTGCACCCTGTGGAGACCCGGCTGGCCGATCTGCTGCTGCTCGAGGGAACGCGGATCGCCCGCTCCCCCCTGCCCCGACCTGCCGCGGCCCGCGGGTGGACGGCCGTGCTGTCGGGCGGTCTCGGCGCGGGAGCCGTGGTCGAGATCCCGCGGGGCCGTGCGCTGATCGTGGGCCGCTCCCCGCACGCCGACGTCGTCCTCGACACGGCGAGCGCCTCCTGGGAGCACTTCTCGGTGACCCGCGAGGGCGACGGCCTGCGGGTGCGCGACGCCGACAGCACCAACGGCACTCTGGTCGACGGCGTCTCCGCGACGGGGGACGGGGTCCTGGTCTCCGACGCCGTGGTCGTGATCGCCGGTGGGGCGGCTCTCCGCCTGCGCCCCGCGCCTCCCGAGCTCCTCGCGCCCGAGCCGGGGAGCACGGACAACGTCACCGCGACGGCGACCGTGCCCTTCAACCGGCCGCCGCGAGCGGGACGTCCGGCGGCCGGCGAGGCGGTCGTCCCGCCGGCCCGCCTCGAGATCGCCTCCGCCACGACCTTCAGCGTGATCACCGTCGCCGCGCCGCTCGTCCTCGCCTTCGCGATGGTCCTCATCATGGGCGATGCGCGCTACGCCCTCTTCGCCGCGCTCAGCCCCGTGGCCGGGGTGGGCATGTGGTTCGAGCAGCGGCACCGGCACGCCCGAGCGACCCGGTCCGAGGAGCAGCGCTACGGCGAGGCGCTGCAGACGCTCCGCGACGCCATCGCCCGTTCCGCGCGTGTCGAACGGGCCCGCCTCGAGGAGGACGCGCCCGACCCGGCGACGACGATCCGCCGGGCGGCGCTGCCCGCCACGTCGCTGTGGCAGCGGCGCGCGACCTCCGCCGATGTGCTCCGCCTGCACATCGGCGTCGGCGACGTCCCGTGGTCTCCCCCGCTCGATCAGCGCGGAGTGCCGCGGCTCGAGGAGGAGGTGCGCGCGATCCTCGCGGTGAGCGTCGTCCCGAGCGCGCCGGTGTCCATCGATCTCGCGGACTCGGGAGTCGTCGGGATCGTCGGCGACCGCGAGGGCGGCCTCGCTCTGGCGAGGAGCCTGCTCTGCCAGGCGGCGGTCCACTGCGGTCCGGCCGACCTGGCGATCGGGGTGTTCTGCGACCGGCGACGCGACTCCGACTGGAGCTGGGCCTCCTGGCTCCCCCACACGCGTCTGCCCGGGGGCGGACGCCGCCTCTCCGACCGGCGCGACCGCAGCTCCGAGCTCCTCCGCGCCCTCCGCGACGAGGACTCGCCGCGCGTGCTCCTGGTGCTCGACTCCGACGTGCTGACCGAGGGACGCGCCGCTCCGGCGCGCGAACTCCTCGGACTCGGCCGCGGCGAGCGCGAGGCGGCGACCCGGATCTCCGGCCTCGTCCTCGCGGCGTCGGAGGAGCAGCTCCCCGCCTCCTGCACGGTCGTCGTCCGGGTCGGAGCGGACGCCTCGGCGCTCCTCTCCCGGCCCGACGAGCGGATCACCGTCGAGGACGTGGTGCTCGCCGGTCTCGCCTCCTCCACGGCCGAGCGCTGTGCGCGCGACCTGGCGCGCTTCGAGGACCCGGAGCTCTTCACCGCGGGGGCGGCCCTCTCCGCGCTCGTGCGGCTGCCGCCGCTCCTGGGCGCCGATCGTCCGACCGCCGCGGACGTCCGGGGGTGGTGGTCGAGCGCCCGGGGCGTGCGCGCGCCCGTCGGCTCGTCCGAGCACGGTCCGCTCGTGCTCGATCTCGTCGCCGACGGCCCGCACGGCCTGGTCGGCGGCACCACGGGCTCGGGCAAGAGCGAGTTCCTGCGCTCCTTCGTGGCCGGCCTCGCGGCCTGGAACGATCCGACGCGCCTCACCTTCGTGCTCATCGACTTCAAGGGGGGTGCAGCGTTCGCGTCCTGCGAGCGGCTCCCGCACACGATCGGCACCATCAGCAACCTCGACGCCCAGCTCGCCGACCGCGCGCTGCGCTCGCTCCAGGCCGAGATGCGGCGTCGTCAGCGGCTCTTCGCCGCCGCCGGCGAGGGTGTCGACGACCTCGACGCGTACCGGGCCACCTCGCCGCCGGAGCCGATGCCGCGGCTCCTGCTCGTCGTCGACGAGTTCGCCGTTCTCGCGAAGGAGCATCCCGACGTCCTGACGTCCCTCGTGAGCGTCGCCGCGGTCGGCAGGACGCTCGGCGTGCACATGATCCTCGCCACCCAGCGTCCGGCCGGAGTGGTGAACGACGACATCCTCGCCAACACCAACCTCCGCGTCGCCCTCCGGGTGCAGAGCCGGGACGACTCCGCCGACGTGATCGGAGTCGCGAGCGCGGCCGGGATCTCCCGCTCGCAGACCGGCCGAGCGTACGTGAAGCGGGGCCAGAACGACATCTCGCCCGTCCAGACGGCGCTGGTCACCGGTCGCGCGGAGGCGTCGGCCGTCGAGGCGATCGAGGTCCGCCCGGTCGGACCCACGGGCGTCCCCGTCGAGGGCCCCTCCCCGGTCGCCGCCGACGAGACGGCCCCGACCGATCTCGACCTCCTGATCGACGCGGTGGTCGAGGCGGACGCCGCTTCGGGCTTCGGCCCTCCCCGCCCGATCTGGCCGGAGCCGCTCGAGGACACCGTGGCCCTCAGCGGGTTCGGTGCGGAGGAGTCCGACCTCGGTCGCGTCGTCGGCGACGTCCTGCACGTCGCACTCTCGGACGACCCCGACCGGCAGCGCCGGACGCCGACCGGCTGGGATCTGGGCGAGGGGAACCTGCTCCTCATCGGCATCCCCGGCAGCGGCACCAGCACGGCGCTCGCGTCGATCGCGCTGACGGCCGCCCGCCACTTCCCCCCGGACGAGCTCGACCTCTACGTCCTCGATGCCGGTTCCCGCGACTCCGCCCCGCTTGCGCGACTCCCGCACACCGTCTCCTACGTCGGCGCAGGTGGCGGATCCCACGAGAAGCAGACCCGGTTCCTCCGTCACCTGCGCGACGAGGTGCGCCGGCGCCGAGCATCGCCCGGGGGCCACCGTCGTGCGCTGGTGCTCGTCGACGGTCTCGCGACTCTGAAGGACGAGTTCCAGGACTGGGAGGGCCTGGCTCTGATGGAGGCGTTCACCCGCGCCTACGCCGACGGACCGGAGCTCGGCCTGCACTTCGCGGTGACGAGCACCCGGGCGAGGGCGATCCACTCGGTGATGGAGGAGGTCACGACGCAGAAGTGGCTGTTCCGCCTCGCCGACCCGCAGGACTACGCCGCCGCCGGGGTGAAGCCGGTGCAGGCGCCGG
Source organism: Rathayibacter sp. AY1A4 (assembly GCF_002930955.1). Taxonomy (NCBI): domain Bacteria; kingdom Bacillati; phylum Actinomycetota; class Actinomycetes; order Micrococcales; family Microbacteriaceae; genus Rathayibacter; species Rathayibacter sp. AY1A4. Next base: position 316,190 of record NZ_PSTN01000001.1, read on the forward strand.
CAGCGGTGCCGGGGCGCTGCGTTCTCACCTCGTCGCTCCTGCAGACGCAGGTCGCGACTCCGAGGGCCGGTCTCGACGACGCGATCGCCGAGCTCGCGGCCGCCTGGCCGGATGCGCGCGGCAGGACGAGCACGGTCGGCACGCTTCCCGACAGGGTCGCCGTGAGTGCGCTCGGGATCGAGGCCCGCTTCGATCGCGAGCCGTGGCTGCTCCCGATCGGCCTCGGCGAGTCGGACCTCGCCCCGCTGGCGTTCCAGGTCTTCGAGGGCGAGCACGTCGTCATCGCCGGACCCGCCCGATCGGGCAAGTCGACCGTGCTGCTCGCCCTGGCCGAGGCGGCGCGGGCCGCCGGCTCGGTCGCCGTCTGGGGAGTGTGCGATCGACGCTCCCCGCTGAGGGGCGCGGACCTCGACCGACTCGCCGTGGGCGCGGAGGAGCTCCGCACCCTCCTCGCGTCGCTGTCGACGGAGGAGGGCCCCGTGCTGCTCCTCCTCGACGACGCCGAGCGCTGGGACGACACCGACCAGGCGCTGATGAGGCTGGTCTCGTCGGGTCGCCCGGGACTCTGCGTCGTGCTGGCCGGCCGGTCGAGCGAGCTCCGCAGCCATTTCGGGAACTGGACGAAGAAGGCGGCGGCCTCCCGCTCCGTGCTGCTGCTCCAGCCCGACGTCGACAACGACGGCACTCTCCTCGGCGCGCAGATCCCGCGGCGCTTCCCCGTCCCGCCCACGGTGGGCCGGGGCTTCGTCAGCCTCGACGGCGAGATCCACTTCGTGCAGTCGGTCTCGCGGACGCCGGCGGACGGCGGCTGATCAGCGCCCTCGGGCGGGTGATCGCGCCTCCGCCACCGAGTCGATCGGCGCGTCCTCCTCGAGAGCGCTCCGATCACTCCGAGACGCACCGATGGAGGTGCGCGGAGGGAGGTGCGCGGAGGAAGGAGCGCGGAGACGACGAGCACGTCCCGCCCCCGCTCGCCGGAGCACGCAGGGGCGGGACGGCCGGTCAGCTCCCTCCGCCGGCGGCGAAGATGTTCTGCGAGATCGTCGCCAGCTGGCTGCGCAGCTCCTCGAGCTCCTGCTTGGCCTTCTCGAGGGCCGACTTCGTCTCCGGCCAGGTCGACGAGCGGAACTGCGAGGCCAGCGGACCGTCCCAGACGTTCGGATCGGACAGTGTCCGCCCCTGTGCGTCGAGCCGGCTGATCTGATCGGCGAGGCCGCCGTTGACGATCGACTGGATCTGCTGGATCGCGGACTTCGCCTCGTCGGTCGAGAGAACACGTGACATGGATCACACCTTTCTACCCCTGCGGACGGGACCGTCCCGCCCGCTCCCCACTCCACCGTCGTCTCATGAGGATGTCTCGTCATGGTAGAAGGCAAGACAGCACAGACGGCTCGCGTGGCGTCGACGGCTCGACACTGGCGCGGGAGGTCGACTCACTCGCGAGTGGTGATCGCGAAGGGACTGCTCGAGAGGTCCGAGAACGCGCCCACTCGGGCGCGCAGCTCGCAGGACGGAGTCACCGTGAGGGCGGTCACCGTCAGCCCGTCGGACGACACGGCGACCGCGCCGCTGCAGCCGTCGCTGAAGCGAACGCCCTCCACTCCGCCCGCGATCGCCTCGAGCATGCTGCTCGCCGGCGCGGACGACGGCGTCGCGAGCAGGGGATTCACGGGGTCCGCCCCGCTCGGCCAGACCGGCACCAGCGTCACCGGCAGCGGGGTCCGGCCGACCGTCCGCGCGGGAGTCTCGATCCGCACATCCCGCAGCCGCTGCACGGGATACGCCGTCCCGGTGACCGCCGGGTCGGCCACCGCCCGTGCCGTCGCTGATGCGGCCGCCGCGAGCCACCCGTCCAGGGCGCTCTGCTCGGCCACCGCGATCGGCACGGTCGCCGTGACGTCGACGATCCCCTGCGCCGGGACGTGCAGGTCCGTCAGGCTCCAACCGCAGCCGACCCCGACTCCGGTGACGCTCGGCCGGTTGCGCACCGCCGTCACTCCGGACCAGCTGGCCGCGGGGCATGCCGCCGCCGCGTCCGGGCCCGGCAGCACCTCGAGGAAGGACCCCGAGAGGGGCGCGCTCTGGGCGGAGTAGGAGATCTCGACGACCACGGCCCGTCGCTCCGCGTCCCAGGTGGCCGATCGCGTCACTCCGAGGCCCGTCGGCAGCGGCCGGTCCTGCTGCCCAGCCGACATTTCGGCATCCGGTGCCGAGGCCGGTGCTCCGCCGCGCGGCTGGACGGCGAGGAGCACCGCCCCGATGAGCAGGACGCCGGCGCCGACGGCGGCGAGGATCATCCGCAGACGTCCGCCGCGCCCCCGCCGAGCAGGAGCCTCGAACGGCCGTTCCGCCAGGCGCAGCTCGCGGCGCGGCACCGGGCGGAGCACGGTCGCCTGCGACGAAGGGCCGAGCTCGGGCGCGGGCCCCTCCTCCACCGGCTCCGACGACATCTCCACCGCCATCCCGCGGAGGACCGTGCCCGGGCGCTCGGTCTCCTCGAACTCCGCCACGCCCGCCGCGAGCGGCAGCGCCGGCAGCCCGGCCAGTGCCGGGGAGAGGCGTCGCAGGATCCCCGCCGCCTCCGCAGCCGTCGGCCGCGACGCCGGATCCTTCGCGAGCATCCGGTCCAGGAGCGACGCGAGCCGCGGCGGCAGATCCAGCGGCGGCGGGAGCATCGCGACGTGCCGGTAGGCGACCGCGACGTCGGCGCCGGGACCGGCGAACGGGGTCCGGCCGCACAGCAGCTCGTAGAGCAGGATCCCCGTCGAGTAGACGTCGCTCGGCGGACCGGCTCGTCCGGTGGCGAGCATCTCGGGCGAGAGGTACTCCGGCGTCCCGGTGACGCCCGTCGTCGCGCGCGGCCCCTCGGCGACCACGTGAGCGATGCCGAAGTCGGAGACGCGGACGGCGGAGCCCGCATCGTCCGCACCCTCCGCGAGCAGGACGTTGTCGGGCTTCACGTCCCGGTGGACCGTGCCGATCGCGTGCGCGGCGGCGAGAGCGTCGAGGATCGAGGCCGTCACGGGCAGTGCATCGACCGCCGGGAGGGTGCCCTCGTCCTGCAGCAGCTCCCGCAGCGATCCGCCGCCGACGAGCTCCATCACGATTCCGAGCGTCTCCCCCTCCACGACGAGGTCGAGCACCTCCACGACGTGCGGGTGTCGCAGACGGGTGAGCACCGACCTCTCACGGACGAACCGCTCGACCAGGCCCGCGTCGTGCACGTGCTCACCGCGGAGGAGCTTCGCCGCGCGGTCCGGCCCCTGCGCGTCGGCGACGCGCCACACCTCGCCCGCGGCACCCGAGCCGATCCGCTCGAGCAGGCGGTAGCGCGCCCCCAACGGATCCCCGGCACTCCTCGCCATGCCGCCTCCCGATCCGAGCTTCCGTCATCTTCGAGAGAAAACATAGCGGAGACCGCTCGGGCGGATCAGCGGTGGCGCATCGGCCTGATCAAAACCCCTCGTTGGCGCGCGGTGCGTAGTCGGCGCCCAGCGCCTCCAGCTCGTCGGCGGTCAGCTCCACGTCCAGCGACGCGACCGCGTCGTCGAGGTGGTGGAGCTTCGTGGCTCCGACGATCGGAGCGGTGACCGCCTCCTGCTGCCGGACCCAGGCGAGCGCCACCTGCGCACGGGGCACGCCGCGCTGCTCGGCGATGCGTGCGACGGTCGCGACGGTCCGCCGGTCGGCCTCCTCCTGCTGGCGGTAGAGGGTGCCGCCGAAGACGTCGGTCTCGGTGCGCGCCGTGGTCTCGTCCCAGTCGCGGGTGAGCCGGCCCCGGGCGAGCGGCGACCACGGGATCACGCCGACTCCCTGGTCGACGCAGAAGGGGTGCAGCTCGCGCTCGTCCTCGCGCTGGATCAGGTTGTACTGGTCCTGCATCGAGACGAACCGCGTCCAGCCGCCCAGATCCGCGGTGTACTGCGCCTTCGCGAACTGCCACGCCCACATGCTCGAGGCGCCGATGTAGCGCGCCCTGCCCGAGCGGACGACGTCGTGGAGCGTCTCCATCGTCTCCTCGATCGGCGTCTCGGGGTCCCAGCGGTGGATCTGGTAGAGGTCGACGTAGTCCGTGCCGAGACGCCGGAGGCTGTCGTCGATCGCGCTGAGGATGTGCCGCCGCGAGAGGCCGCCGCCGTTGGGGCCGGAGCGCATCCGCCCGTGGACCTTCGTGGCGATCACGACCTCCTCGCGGACCGCGAAGTCCGCGAGCGCCCGGCCGACGAACTCCTCGCTCGTGCCGTCGGAGTAGACGTCCGCCGTGTCGAACGTGGTGATCCCCAGGTCCAGCGCCCGTCGGAGGAAGGTCCGCGACTCCTCCTCGCCCATGCTCCAGCCGTGGGCACCGCGGTCGGGAGCGCCGAAGCTCATGCAGCCGAGGACGATCGAGGAGATCTGCAGGCCGCTGGAGCCGAGTCGGGTGGAGTCCATGCGCGTCGCTTCCGTGTCGAGGAGGGGGTCCCTCCAGCGTCGCACCCGCGAGCGGCGGCGCGCCAGCCGTCCGGCTACACGGCCGGATCGCGACGAGTGGCGGCGACCACGCTCGGGAGGAACAGCGCGACGACGGCCACCACGGCCGGCGCCAGCAGCGCCCAGCCGATGTCGGGCACGGCGTACTGGCCCTGGAAGGCGCCGAGCGCCACGGCCATCATCACCAGCTGGATCGTCAGCGCCGACGCGCGCATCCAGCCGCGCCGTCGCACGGCGCCGAGCGTCGTCGCGGCGGCCCAGCACACGGCGATCAGCGCGAGGACGACGATGGCGATCCCTCCGCCGACCGTGTCGGCCCGGGTCGTCAGCAGCTCGAGCACGAGCCACGCCGCGACCCCGGCGACGGCGAGCGTCTCGAGGGCCAGGACCGCGATCAGCACCACCAGGCCGAGCGGCCGGGAGGCGGTCGGGCGGGGTCCGCGGGACCCGTTCGCGTCAGCGGTCACAGGCACATCCCATCCAGGACTCTTGATTCGGGCTCATCCCCGTGACAGGCTAGTCCAGTTCGTTTCACCGCTCACAGGGTCGTGGGTTTCCGCCGATGTGAACATCCGATCCCGCCGCGCCGTCAGGCACGGGGGCGAGCCGGATGACCAGCACTGGAGCCGGGTGGCCGACGCAGTGCTCGCGCATCGCGTCGAGTGCACCGGCAAGAACCGAGCGTTCTCCCGTCCACCACCCCGATCCACCCCGCGCTCCAGCACGGGGCCTCGTGGCGTGCGCCGGTGAGGGCGCGGAGGTCGAGTACTGGTCGGGATCGTCGGCGTGGATCGATCATCCCACCCGAACACTGCGTGGTTCCTCCACGCACGCCTTCACACAAGGAGCACCCGCATGGACTGGCGCGACAAGGCCGCTTGCCTCACCGCAGACCCCGAGCTTTTCTTCCCGGTCGGCAACACCGGCCCGGCCGTGGACCAGATCGAGAAGGCGAAGTCGGTGTGCGCACGCTGCACCGTCACCGAGGTCTGCCTCCAGTACGCCCTCGAGACCGGCCAGGACTCGGGCGTGTGGGGCGGCCTCAGCGAGGACGAGCGTCGCGCCCTGAAGCGCCGCGCCGCTCGCGCACGCCGCGCGTCCTAGGCGCACGAGCCGCTCGGCGGCACGAACGACCCCGACCCCCGTCGCCTCTCGGCAGCGGGGGTCGCGTCGTCTCCGGGCTCAGGAGCGGGCGCGCTCCAGCCACCGCAGCGGCACCTCGATGGTGACCTCGGTGCCGCGCCCGACCAGCGTGTGCCAGTCGATGGTGCCGCCGAGCTCGCCCTGGATGAGCGTGCGCACGATCTGCGTGCCCAGGCCCGATCCGACCTTGCCCTCCGGCAGCCCGACGCCCGTGTCGCGCACCTTCACCGTGAGCTCGTCATCGCTGCGCGAGGCGACGATCTCCACGTCGCCCTCCCGTCCGGCCAGGCCGTGCTCGACGGCGTTGGTGACCAGCTCGGTCAGGGCGAGGGCGAGCGGAGTCGCGTACTCGCTGGGCAGGTTGCCGAAGCTCCCCGTCAGCTTCGGGTGCACCGTGGTGTTGTGGGTCGAGGCGACCTCGGCGATCAGCAGCAGCACCCGGTCGAAGACCGCGTCGAAGTCGACGTTCTGGTTCAGCCCCTCAGAGAGCGTGTCGTGCACGACCGCGATGGCGGCGACGCGGCGCATCGCCTGCGTGAGCGCCTCCCGGGCGAGGTCGGAGTGGGTGCGCCTGGCCTGGATTCGCAGCAGCGAGGCCACGGTCTGCAGGTTGTTCTTCACACGGTGGTGGATCTCGCGGATCGTCGCGTCCTTGGTGATGAGCTCCCGCTCCTGGTGGCGCAGCTCCGTCACGTCGCGGCACAGGACGACGGCGCCGACCCGCTCGCCGCGGTCGCGGATCGGGATAGCGCGCAGCGACACCGTCACTCCGCGGGCCTCGATGTCGGTGCGCCACGGCGCCCGGCCGGTCACGACCAGCGGGAGCGACTCGTCGATGACGACCTTCCCCGCGATCAGCTTCGTCGTGACCTCGGCGAGCGACTCCCCCTCGAGCTCGTCGGCGAAGCCGATGCGGTTGAACGCCGAGAGGGCGTTGGGGCTCGCGAACGTGGTGACGCCGTCGACGTCCAGGCGGATCAGGCCGTCGGACGCGCGCGGCGCCCCGCGGCGAGGACCGGTCGGCGCGCCCAGATCGGGGAAGTCGCCCGAGGCGATCATCGAGAAGAGGTCGTTCGCGCAGTCGTTGAACGTCAGCTCCTGCCGGCTCGGCGTGCGCGTCTCGCTGAGGTTGGTGTGGCGCGTGACGACCGCGATGGGGCGGTCCGTCGTCCCGCCGTCGGAGGCCCCCAGGCGGCGCAGGACGGGCACCGCGCGCACGCGGGTGGGCGTCTCCTCGAACCAGTCCGGGGCGGAGGTGTCGACGATCCGCGCGGTCTCGAACGCCTCGACGACCTGGGCGCGCCACTCCGACTTGATCCTCTGCCCGACGAAGTCGCGGTAGAAGAGCGTCGCCGCGCTGCTGGGGCGCGCGTGGGCGACGGCGACGAAGCTGTCGTCGGCCGTGGGCACCCAGAGCACGATGTCGGCGAAGGCCAGGTCGGCGAGCAGCTGCAGGTCGCCGACGAGCAGGTGCAGCCATTCGACGTCCGCTTCGTCGGATCGGCCGTGGGAGAGGACGAGGTCACTGAGGGTCGACACCCGACAAGCCTAGGGCGCGGCCGGGCGGCGCACGCCGGGCTCGCTGTCCACAGCTCGGGACGGCCGACGATTATCCACAGTCTGCGCCTCTGCCTTCCATGAGCATCCCTCGACTGCTTCGATGAGGTCGTCCTCGCGTGCCGACCCAGCGCGCCCCGCCCGTCGAGCAGAGAGGTGACCCGGACCCGTGAACAGCTCGTCCTGCCCCAGGAGATCGCCGCATGAGCCTTCCCCTCCACGCCTTCGACTACCGCACCCTCCCCCTCGACCCCGAGGCGGCCGTGGAGCGGCTCACCCTCGCGGAGTTCTTCGCCCCGCAGCCAGCGACCCGCGCGGAGCTGCCCGAACCGGAGCCCCTGCTCGCCCGGCTCACGCACCTCGTGATCGAGATCCTCGAGGGCTCGCGCGAGATCGACCAGATCGCGCGGTGGCTGAGCGACGAGGTCTACCACCACCTGCAGAAGCGGGTCGTGCTCGCGGCCCGCGCCCGCAGCCTGCGGAAGCGGACGGCGCAGCGCGTCCCGTTCACGGTCGGACGGGTGATCGTCACGGAGCCGCGGGACGGCGTCGTCGAGGGAGTCGTGCTGGTGCATCACCGCGCACGGAGCCGGGCCGTCGCGATCCGGCTCGAGGGCACGGACGCCCGCTGGCGGGCCACCGCGATCAACGTGCTGTGAGGAGCGGGTCAACACTCCCGGGCGGAGCACGCCGCCCTCACAGTCCACAATTCACGTCGCCCGAGGGCTCACGATCTACGCGCGTGCGCTCCGTGAGCATCCCTGACTGCTTCGATGAGGTGGTCCTCGCGCGCCGGCCCAGCGCGCCCCGCCCGTCGAGCAGAGAGGAGACCCGGACCCGTGAACAGCCCGTCCTGCCCCAGGAGATCGCCCCATGAGCCTTCCCCTCCACGCCTTCGACTACCGCACCCTCCCCCTCGACCCCGCGGCGGCCGCGGAGACGCTCACCATCGCGGAGTTCTTTGCCCCCCAGCCCGCGACCCGCGCGGAGCTGCCCGATTCGGAGCCCCTGCTCGCCCGGCTCACGCACCTCGTGATCGAGATCCTGGCGGGCTCCCGCGAGATCGACCAGATCGCGCGGTGGCTGAGCGACGACGTCCATCCCGAAGAGACCAGTCCTCGCTAGTCCTCCGGAATGAGGGACGACGCGGCGAGTTGGGTTGAAGCCGCTGCGGCATCGCGGTCAGAACTGTCGACGATCTTCGCGAGGCCCCCTAGCAACGCTGTCAGGCGCAGCGCGCCATGAGCGGCGAAAAGGATGAAGGCCTCAAGAATCCACATCCCCACCTGCATCGAGAACGCAACGACGACCACTGCCGCTACAACCGATCCAAACGCCGCCGAGAAGGAGCTGAGGACGACCGAGATCCAGCTCGCTCGCAGTTTGCGGCCTCCGGCTCGCCGCAGAAGGCGAAATCGATCATTTTCTGTACCGAGACCGAAAACAACCACTACGCCTGCAAAACCGCCGACGAGGGACGCGACGGAGGCGACCCCGAGTGACAGCGACGTCAAGATATCCCTCGGGTCGCTCGCTACGGTCTGCGAGAGTGCATACGCGACGTTGAGAACGGGTACGTGTCGCGCGATGAGGAGATGCACCCCAACGAGGGCACAGATCAGTATGGTGACAACCGCCGGCCGGTCTACTAGGACGGTCGGGATGCGCGCGAGCCGGTTTTTCTGCGAGCGCTGAGCTTCGTTCATGCGATCACCGTCCTCCCATGACTCCTACGCTACGCCGACCTTCCGACATCGCCTCCCGCTGAGTTGTCTACGCTCGCGCGGCGCGCACAAAATCAGTGATCGCTTCGCCGATCGAGGTGAGGATCGTCTCGTCGTCGGCGATCTCTCCCTCCGGGACGTGAAAGGCAACGCTCTGGGCGATCCGATCGTTGAAGATCGAGTGCGTCTCGCGGGACACCAAGCCCTCCTCGTCCTCTTCGAGGATGCTGACCTCTGCCGTCGTCGTAAACGCGGTTTGCGCGACCCAAAGCGCCCCCGCTCTCAGGGCTTCCCGCCCGGAGGGCGACCCTGACGCGTGCCCGTACGACCAGCGCATGCGGATCCTAATGTCCTCTACCGCTTGCTCGCTTGCAAGCCTGAAGGCATCTCCAAAGGCCCCGCCACCATCTGGGATATTTGCTCCGCTCTGCACTGAGACGTCGAGCATCAGAGCACCCGACGACTCGAGGATCTTCTCGAGCACACCCTCGTCGACGATCGGAACGAAACGCAGTGATCGACCCTGGGGAGCCAGGTGGCACACTCCGGTCACCCAGCGGGCGAGCGTCTCCGAACGGGTTCCCCGCGTGGCAGGGCTCATGATAGCTACGCGGTTCGACTGCCCGAACGGCACGATGAAGGTGGGCTCAGCGACCCGGTCGTCGGGGTCATCAAAGGTCAGGGGGAGCGTCTCGCCTGACTGCAGATTGTGGCGGTTCAGGTGCTCGGAAAGGTCGCGCAGCCGTCCAACTTGCACGTGCGGCAACGCAGGGCGGCGGGGTTGAATCGCCTCCCCCGTGAACTGCACGCCACCGATCGGGAAGCGGCGACGGCTCGCATCCCATCGACCCATCTGGGCGATCAGCCGTTCCCAGAATTCGCCGCTGATGGTGACCAGCTGCTCGTTCTCGTCGTACACCCGAGTTTCGTAGAAGCGCACGGTCTTTTTGACTTCGGCCAACGTAGCCTCCCCCTGACTTTCCGCCAGGGTACTGGTACCTGACCACATGGCTTGTCAGGTCATGCTCGCGCGTCTTGACACAGACGACGAACCGTCGAATGCGACCTCTAGTCCGTAGGATCTGCCGCATCGATCGGACGCAAGCTGAACCTGAGTCCGCCGACGGTCTGAACCTCGTCCGAGTCGAGGTCCACCCCCATCCCGCCGAGCCGACGGCGGAGTGTCCGGGATCGAGACTTGTACTTCAGGCGCTCGTCATCCGTCTTCGCCGAAGCGAGCAGACTCTCGTTCTGGATGAACTCACTGATCCATCTCGTCAACGTAGAGGCGCGCGCGACGGCGTCTGCTTGAGCGTTCTCGGGACTGGCGCTGGACTGCAGCGCGCGCTCCATCCGGCCGAGCCGCTCTCCAAGCCCCTCGAGCGCAAGCGCCACCTGCTCACCAGCGTCATTCCCGGACGAGCCGCTCGCAATCGTCTCGAACCGGCTGATCGAAGTAAGCGGGTTCTGGTACCCGTCCGGCTTGCCCTCCAAGTACTCACGTGCCTGAGCAATGCTCTCAATCGCCGCATCGACCGAAGCGGGATTTTTGAGGTCGTAGAAAATTGCTCGCTGGTCAGCGATGTCGAATGGCATCGTCTCCCCCTCCTCGAGGAGGTGGATCGTGGGCTTTCCATATCCGTGGGCGACGGCCAGCTCATAGAACACGTTCGGGTTGTGCCCCGTGAGGTCCGCAACGATCAGGTCTGAGTCGTGGATCCTCCGGATGACCGCTCCTGTGATCGAGTCCGGGGAGCTCTCGTCGTCAGCTCGGAGCACGTCGAAGTCAGGAGAAGGCAGCGCCTTCTTGATCACGTACGTCAGCGTCTGCAGGTGCTTGCGATGCAAATCAGAGCCGACCTTCCCGATCGGTGAGATCACGAATACGCTCTTAAACGGAGCCTTGCCATCTGCGGAGGTCACGTTGGACAACATACAGTCGTGAGGTCTCTTCGCACGGATCATCACGGACGAGGTCTACCACCACCTGCAGAAGCGGGTCGTGCCCGCGGCCCGCGCCCGCAGCCTGCGGAAGCGGACGGCGCAGCGCGTCCCGTTCACGGTCGGACGGGTGATCGTCACGGAGCCGCGGGACGGCGTCGTCGAGGGAGTGGTCCTGGTGCATCACCGCGCACGGAGCCGGGCCGTCGCGATCCGGCTCGAGGGTACGGACGCCCGCTGGCGGGCCACCGCGATCAACGTGCTGTGAGGAGCGGGTCAGCGCTCCCGGGCGGCCGCACCGGCCGGGCGCACGATCTCCACTCCCCTGTCGCGCAGGGCCTCCTCGAGCTTCGGGGGCGGCGGGGCGTCGGTGACGAGATGATCCGCGCGACCGAGCTCCGCTACCTCCTCGGGGACGGCTTCACCGCCGCCGACTACGACCGCGTCGGCGGACTCCCTCCCCAGCCCGGCTCGCAAGCGGTGTGCGCAGCGGTGGAGTCGACGCTCGAGGCCTGCTGCGTCCCCGGGCTCGTCCTCGAGACGGACCGGCCGACGACGATCGGCCTCGGCGACACCTTCGCCGGCGGCTTCGTCTCGGCCCTCGCGCGCGGCGAGTCCTGACGGCAGGCGAGGCCGGGCTCCGAGCCTCCGCAGGAACGCCGACGGCCCCGGACCCCGCTGCTGCGGGACCGGGGCCGAGGGCGTCGTCCGGGGAGGACTCAGCGGCGCTTGGACTGCGCGCGTCGCTCCTCGCGGTTGGCGGGGGCGTCCGAGCCGCCCGGCTTCTGGCCGAAGGCGCCGGTCGTCGGAGTCTCCTCCGCCTCGCCCTCGGGGAGCGCCTTGCGGGCCTCCTCGGCGCGGGCCTTCGCGGTGGCCGCCTGCTGTACCTGTCCGCGCTGGTCGCGGACCTCGACGCCGCCGGTGTCGCTCGGGGCCGAGTAGCTGAGCTTCTCGGCCGGAGCGACCGGCTGAGCGAGGCCCTTGGCCGCGACTCCGGCGACCTCGCCCTGCTTCTGGGTCACCTCGACCTCGAGGTTGAAGAGGAAGCCGACGGTCTCCTCGCGGATCTGCCCCATCATCTGCTGGAACAGGGCGAAGCCCTCGCGCTGGTACTCGACCAGCGGATCGCGCTGGGCCATCGCGCGCAGGCCGATGCCGTCCTTGAGGTAGTCCATCTCGTAGAGGTGGTCGCGCCAGCGGCGGTCGATCACCGAGAGCACGACACGGCGCTCGAGCTCGCGCATGGCGGGAGAGCCCAGCTGCTCCTCGCGGCGCTGGTAGGCGAGCTGCGCGTCCGAGAGGATCTCGCGGCGCATGAACTCCTTGTTGATGCGGCCGCGGCTGCCCGCCTCCTGCACCACCTCGTCGATGGTGAGGCTGATCGGGTACAGCGTCTTCAGCTCGGTCCAGAGGGCGTCGAAGTCCCAGTCGTCGCCGTTGCCGTCGCCGGTGTGCACCTCGAGGATCTCGTCGATCACCTCGACGAGGAACTTCTGGGTGCGCTCGTGCAGGTCGTCGCCCTCGAGGATGTGGCGGCGGTCCGAGTAGATCGCCTCGCGCTGGCGGTTGAGGACGTCGTCGTACTTGAGGACGTTCTTGCGGATCTCGGCGTTGCGGGCCTCGACCTGCGACTGGGCGCTGCGGATGGCGCGCGAGACGACCTTCGACTCGATGGCGATGTCGTCCGGGACGTTGCCCCGGCCCATGAGCGCCTCGGCGGCGCCGGAGTTGAACAGGCGCATGAGATCGTCGGTGAGCGAGAGGTAGAAGCGGCTCTCCCCCGGGTCGCCCTGGCGGCCCGAGCGTCCGCGGAGCTGGTTGTCGATGCGGCGCGACTCGTGGCGCTCGGTGCCGAGCACGTAGAGGCCGCCGGCGGCCTGGACCTTCTCGGCCTCCTCGCCCACCTTCTCCTTGACGGCGGCGAAGACCTCGTCCCACGCGGCCTCGTACTCCTCCGGGGTCTCGGAGGGGTTCAGGCCCTTGGCCGTCATCTCGGAGACCGCGAGGAACTCGGCGTTGCCGCCGAGCATGATGTCCGTGCCTCGACCGGCCATGTTGGTCGCGACGGTGACGGCGCCGAGGCGGCCGGCCTGGGCGACGATGGCCGCCTCCCGCGCGTGGTTCTTGGCGTTCAGGACCTCGTGGCGCACGCCCTTCTTGGCGAGCAGGCGCGAGAGGTACTCGCTCTTCTCGACGCTGGTCGTGCCGACGAGGACCGGCTGCCCGGCCGCGTGGCGCTCCGCGATATCCTCGACGACCTGGGCGAACTTGACCTGCTCGTTCTTGTAGACGAGGTCGGCGTTGTCGATCCGCTGCATCTTGCGGTTCGTCGGGATCGGGACGACGCCGAGCTTGTAGGTCGACATGAACTCGGCGGCCTCGGTCTCGGCCGTTCCGGTCATGCCGGAGAGCTTCGCGTAGAGGCGGAAGTAGTTCTGGAGCGTGACGGTCGCCAGGGTCTGGTTCTCGGCCTTGACCTGCACGCCCTCCTTCGCCTCGATGGCCTGGTGGATGCCCTCGTTGTAGCGGCGTCCGGCCAGGATGCGGCCGGTGTGCTCGTCGACGATCAGGACCTCGCCGTTCAGCACGACGTAGTCCTTGTCCTTCTTGAACAGCGCGCGCGCCTTGATGGCGTTGTTGAGGAACGAGATCAGCGGGGTGTTCGCCGACTCGTAGAGGTTGTCGATGCCGAGGTAGTCCTCGACCTTCTCGATGCCGGGCTCGAGGACGCCGACGGTGCGCTTCTTCTCGTCGACCTCGAAGTCCTCGCCCTCGTCGAGGCGCTTGGCGAGGTTGGCGAACTCCGCGAACCAGCGGTTCGCCTCGCCCGAGGCCGGCCCGGAGATGATCAGCGGGGTGCGGGCCTCGTCGATGAGGATCGAGTCGACCTCGTCGACGATGGCGTAGAAGTGGCCGCGCTGGACCATGTCCTGCGCCTGCCACGCCATGTTGTCGCGGAGGTAGTCGAAGCCGAACTCGTTGTTCGTGCCGTAGGTGATGTCGGCCGAGTACTGCTCGCGGCGCTGCTCCGGGGTCTGGCCCGAGAGGATCACTCCGGTCGTCATGCCGAGGGCGCGGAACACGCGCCCCATCAGCTCGGACTGGTACGACGCGAGGAAGTCGTTGACCGTGACGATGTGCACGCCGCGGCTGGCGATCGCGTTGAGGTAGGCCGGGAGGGTCGCGACGAGCGTCTTGCCCTCTCCGGTCTTCATCTCGGCGATGTTGCCCAGGTGCAGGGCGGCACCGCCCATGAGCTGCACGTCGAAGTGGCGGAGGCCGAGCGTCCGGCGCGAGGCCTCGCGGACGGCGGCGAACGCCTCCGGCAGCAGGTCGTCGAGGGACTCGCCGTTCGAGTAGCGCTCGCGCAGCTCGACGGTCTCGTTCTTCAGCTCCTCGTCGCTGAGGTGCGTGAAGTCCTCTTCGAGGGCGTTGACGGCCTTCGCGTAGTTCTCGAGGCGGCGGATGACCCGCCCCTCCCCGACGCGAAGGACCTTTTCGAGGACAGAGGCCACGGGGTACTCCAAAAAAGTAGAAGACAGGAGTCGCGCGCCGGAGCGCGGACCGCGACCAGCCTAGCCGGGGCGGGCGGCGAGCGGTCGGGGCGACGCGTCCGCCCTGGGCGGACTCCCTGCCTGGGCACGGCGAGGGCCCCGGAGCGGATGCTCCGGGGCCCGGGGTCGGATCTCAGCCGGCGGCCTGCTCGGCGAGCTCGTCGGCCTCGTCGCCGAGGCCGATCACGCCGTAGTCCCAGCCCTTGCGGCGGTAGACCACGCTCGGGCGGTTCGTGTCGGAGTCGATGAAGAGGTAGAAGTCGTGTCCGACCAGCTCCATGTAGTCGACGGCGTCGTCGACGGTCATCGAGACGGAGGCGAAGACCTTCTTGCGGATGACGACGGGGCAGTACGGCTCCTCGACCTCGTCCTCCACCGGCTCCGGCGCCTCCTGCACGGGGATGACGCCCGTGCTCAGCTGCTCCAGCACCGCCGCGTCGGCCGGCTGGATGGCGACGACGCTGAAGTCGTCGGCGGCCGCGTCGCGGAGCGAGGTCGGCCGATGCTGGCCCCGATGGACCTTCTTCCGGTCCTTGGCGCGTCTCACCCGTTCGAGCAGCCGGCCGATGGCGACGTCGAACGCCGCGTACTTGTCGGCTCCGCTCGCCTCGGCCCGGACCACGGGCCCCTTGCCGATCAGCGTCAGCTCCACGCGGTCGCCGCCGGCCGAGCCCTTGCCCTCGGCGTGCCTGCTCGCCTTGATCTCGAGTGCGAGAGCACGATCGGCGAGGTGCGCCACCTTGTCCGACTTCTCCGTCGCGTACGCGCGGAAGCGATCGGTGATGTCGATGTTGCGTCCTGTGATGTCGATGTCCATGACAACCTCCCAGTCGAGTACGGCGTGCCGCCTTTCTCCGGGGCGGACCGTTCACGCCGTGCCCCCACCGTAGACCCCGGCCACCGGATCGTCACCGGGAGTTCGTCCGGATTCTGCTGCTACGTTCCCTCCTCGTTGCGCGGTGCCGGCCAGGGCCGCCGCGGCCCGGACCGTCCCGCCGGCCGCACGCACGGCGCGCCGGAGCTCGAGCAGGGTCGCGCCGGAGGTGACCACGTCGTCGACGAGGACCACCGGCGGCCACGACGAGAGCGGACGGCGGGCGCGGAACGCCCCGTCGAGGTTGCCGCGCCGCTCGACGCGGCCGAGCCCGACCTGGTCGCGGACCATCCGCGACCGCCGGAGAGGACGCGCCGCCCGCCCTCCCGCCGCGGCGACCAGCTGCGCGACGGGATCGGCGCCCCGCCGCACGCGGCCGAGCCAGGAGCCGGGCGGGACGACCAGGATCGCGGGGCTGCCGGCGAGCGCCGCGCCGAGGGCCGGACGCAGCAGCGCGCCGAGCGGGGCGAGGCAGGCCGTGCGGCCCTCCTCCTTCAGCGCGACGACGAGGCGGCGCACCGTGCCCTCGTACGGGGCACCGGTGACGACGAGGAGCGGATCGTCCGGCGGCCCGACGACGCGGGTCAGCAGGCAGGCCGAGGCGGCCGCGTCGGCCGAGCAGTCCGGACAGGGCGCCCGGCTCGTCGGCTCTCCGCAGGCGGGGCACTCCAGCGGGAGGAGGACGGCGAGGGCGTCGAGCAGGTGATCGGAGAGCATGCCTCCACGTTCGCCGTCCGGGCCGCGGCGCGGGGGGTGGATCCGTCGGCTCGGGACGATCCGCCTGCCCGACGCGCCTGGGGAGGAGCATCCGGAGCGCGCCGCCGTCGGAAGGGCTCGTCGCCGCCGACAGGACCGGTCAGGACCCCATGCCGGTCTGCGCCGCGAGCAGCCGGATGTCCGTCGCGGTCGTCTGCCAGGCCGAGCCCCGCTGCTGCCGGAGCTCCCCGCCCTCGGCGAGGATGCGGACCTGGGTCGAGGTGTTGCCCGCGGCGATCTGGACCGTGCCCGTCGTCGTGCCGAGCGCCGTGGCGCCTCCGCCGAGCAGGTTCATCGTGACGGCGTCCTCCCCCGTCGAGCCGCGCACGACCGACACCACGTCGAGCTCGTCCGTCCAGGCCGCGGCGACCGCGGTCCCCAGGGTCGAGCGGAGGACGACCGGCTCGCCGACCGCCACCGGGTCGCCGTCCCGTGAGCGGGTGATGCCGGCCACCAGCACCGTGGCCTGCTGCCCGTCCTGGGCGAGCGCCAGCATCCGGGTGCCGTCGCGCGACACGGCGATCGAGGCGAGCGACTCGACCTCGCTCCAGGCCGTCGCGACCTGCATCGAGCGCGAGCCGTCCGCGGAGTACGCCACCAGCTGCCCGGGCGAGGCCGACGGCACCGACCAGACGTACCCGAGCGGATCGATGGACGGCGCGACGAGGCCCGACCGCGCGTCGAGGAGGACGTCGGCACCGTCGGGCTCCACGAGGCTCACGCCCGCGGCGGTGAGCACGGCGGCCGATGCGTCCGAGTCGGCCCCGCGCTGCTCGCCGAGGACCGCGGCCCGCGGCTGCAGCGCCTCGATCCGATCCGAGATCCCGAGGCCGGCCAGCCCGGAGGAGCCGAGGAATCCGAAGGCGTCGTCGGTCAGCACGAGCGGCCGGGTGTCGACGCGGGGCGAGGTCGGCAGCCCGGTGACCTCGGAGGGGACGTCGATCGGGTTCTGCTCGACGGAGAGCGCGACTCCGGTGACGTTCGAGACGTTCGCGAGGCTCCGGTTCAGCTGCAGCGCCATCAGCCGCCACTGCGCCGGATCGGCCTCGAGCGCGGCAGGGTTCAGGTCCACCACGGCACGCTGCGACTCGACCGGGACGGTCTCGGCCGCCAGCGTCGTGCCGGTCGGGAAGGCCGACACGACGGCGGCGGAGTCCCGCAGCCACGGCGTGGGGCCGCGCAGCAGCTCGGTGACGATCGTGGTGCTGGTGGAGCTGTCGGCGCGCGAGGCGAACCAGCGCAGGTCCGGCACGAGGTACTGGTATCCGGGGTCGAAGAAGTAGAGCGCGTGCGTCGAGAAGACCTGCTCGAAGGTGGTGCGGTCGATCACCACGCCGCTTGGCGGCGCGCTGATGCGCCACTCGCCGTTCTCCTGGACGAAGCCGTAGTCGAGGGTCAGGCCGGCCGTGGTGGCGACGTCGGTGTAGACGCCGGTCGCGTCGACCTCGGCGACGGGCGTGATCGTCAGCGAGAGCGTGGATCCCGACTGCGGCGAGGCGGAGCGCTGGCCCTCGTCGACCGTGACGTGCTCGCCCGGCGTCCAGTCGGCTCCGGTCGAGAGGAACTCGCGGGCGATCTTGTAGTTGTTCTGCGGGCTCGACGCGGCGTCGATGAAGCCGGTCAGGATGTCGCGCTGCGACGCACCGACGGCGGGTCCCGACGGGAGGAAGTCGTACTGGAGGTCCTGCGGCGCGGTGTCGGGCCGTCCGACTCCGACGTCGCCGTCCCGCGGGATGCCGGCGCACCCGGCCAGCCCTAGCGCGAGCAGCGCGGCGGCCGCGGCGGCGCGGACGACGCCGCGCCTCACGGGAGCACCCCCGCGGCCCCGACCGGAGGAGCCTGCAGCGGCGGGAGGACGATCGGGCCGCTGTAGGCCTGCTCGCCCGCGTCGACCGGGGGAAGCGGGAGCGGCGAGGCCTCGATCCGCTCGCCGCGGTGCCGGGGCACGGTCAGGCGGAAGCAGGCGCCGCGATCGGGCACGGACCAGACCTGCAGCCAGCCGTGGTGCAGGGCGGTGTCCTCCTGCGCGATGGAGAGGCCGAGGCCGGTGCCGCCGAGCGTGCGGCGACGGGACGGATCGGCGCGCCAGAAGCGGTCGAAGACGCGCACCACCTCCTCGCTGCTCATGCCGTGCCCGTAGTCGCGCACGGCGAGGGCGACCGCGCTGGCGTTGCTGTCGACGGTGACGACGACCTCGCGGCCGTCGCCGTGCTCGATCGCGTTGCCCAGCAGGTTGCGGACGATCCGGCGGATGCGGCGCGGATCGAGGTCGGCGTCGAAGTAGCCGCCCGGGGCGGAGAGAGTGAGCCGGGAGCCGTTCGCCTCCGCGATCCCCCGCATCGCCTCGATCTCGTCGCCGGCCAGCTTCACCAGGTTGACCGGCTCGAGCTCGAGCTCGGCCGACCCCGCGTCGTGGCGGGAGATCTCGAGCAGGTCGGCGAGGAGGCTCTCGAAGCGGTCGATCTGGCTGTGCAGCAGCTCGACCGTGCGCTCGGCGACCGGGGCGAAGTCCTCGCGCTGGTCGTAGAGCACGTCCCCGGCCAGCTTCATCGTCGTCAGCGGCGTCCGGAGCTCGTGCGAGACGTCCGAGACGAACCGCTGCTGGACCTGGCTGAGCGTCGCGAGCTCGCTGATCCGGTCCTGCAGGCTGTCGGCCATGCCGTTGAAGGACCGGGCGAGGGTCGCGATCACGTCCTGGCCCCGCTCGGGGATCCGCACGTCGAAGTCGCCGGCGGCGAGGCGCTGGCTCGTCTCGGCCGCGACCCGGACCGGGGCGACGACGATCCGCACGACGACCCAGCTGACCGCTCCGATCAGCAGGATGAGCAGGATCCCCGCCACGTTGAGCACCTGCTGCACGAACTGGAGCGTGCGCTCCGCGTCCGCGAGGGAGTAGCCGATGTACAGCTCGTAGCGCCCGGCCGAGCTCGGCAGCTCGAGGGTCGAGCCGACGAGGATGCCGGGCTGCTGCTGACCGGAGGCGTCGAGCGTCACCGACTGCCAGTACTGCCCGTCGGAGCCCGCCTGCACCCGCTCGCGCAGCGCGTCGCTGATCACGCCGTTCTGCAGCTCGCGGTTGTAGATGTCCTGGGGCGCCAGCGAGGACGCCTCCTGGTCGGGCGAGCGCACGACGGCGATCAGCGCGGAGGAGGAGGCGTCCCGGACGGCGGTGCGCACCGAGCTCATCACCTCCTCCATGTCCTGGCGGGTGGAGACGGTGGCGGCGTCGAGGTAGCCCTGCGCGGCCCGGGTCGCGCGCGACGTGTCGCCCGTGACCTGCGTCAGCCGCGACTGGAACAGGTTGTCGCTGATGCTGTACGAGAGGTAGACGCCGGTCGAGCCGATGGCGATGCCGCTGAGCAGGACCGTGATCGCGACCGCGCGGAACTGCAGCGACGTGCGCCACACCCCGAGGACGCGGCGGGGCCACCGGCGCACGTCGGGAGCGGCGAGGCGCGGCACGGTCAGCCCGGGAGGACGGCGCCGGCGCGGTAGCCGACGCCGCGCACGGTCATCACGATGCGGGGGTCGTCCGGGTCCTTCTCGACCTTGGCGCGCAGGCGCTGGACGTGCACGTTCACGAGGCGGGTGTCGGCCTTGTAGTGGTAGCCCCAGACCTGCTCGAGCAGCATCTCGCGGGTGAAGACCTGCTGGGGCTTGGAGGCGAGGGCGAGGAGGAGGTCGAACTCGAGCGGGGTCAGGCCGATGCGCGTCTCGCCGCGGCGGACCTCGTGTCCGGCGACGTCGAGGCTCAGGTCCCCGACCTGCAGCACCGCGTTCGCGGCGGCGGTGGCGGGACGCAGGCGCGTCCTGATGCGCGCGACGAGCTCCTTGGGGTCGAACGGCTTGACCATGTAGTCGTCGGCGCCGGACTCGAGGCCCTGCACGACGTCGGAGGTGTCGGACTTGGCCGTCAGCATGATGACGGGGACGCCGGACTCGGCGCGGATCGCGCGGCACACCTCGATCCCGTCGATCCCGGGCAGCATCAGGTCGAGCAGGACCAGGTCCGGCCGGGCCCGCCGGAAGGCCTCGAGGGCGCCTGAGCCGTCCGCGCAGAAGGAGACGTCGTACCCGTCGGCGCGCAGGACGATGCCGATCATCTCGGCCAGGGCGGCGTCGTCGTCGACCACCAGAATGCGCGCGCTCATCGGTCTGCTCTTCCTCGTCTCGGGTCGCGCCCGCCCACGGCGCGCACGGTGACCCGACCCAGGCTAACCGACGCACCTCTCCGTGGGCGGGGAGCGGGCTCTGCGGGCGAAGGGGGTCCGCTCGGGGGAGGACCCCGCCCGCACGCCTGTGACAGCATGGAGGGGATGACCGACGCAGCTCAGTGGCCCCCGCCCGCAGGGCGTCCGGACGACGCGGCCGTCCCGGCGCAGGACGGCGACCGGCGCAGGCCGCTGCCCGCTCCCGTCGCCCCGGCCTGGTCGCCCGCGCCGCCGAGCGCAGGCCCCGTACCACCCGGTCCCGCCGGGGGCTCCTGGTCGCCCGCCGGCGCCGGCACCTGGTCGCCCGGACGCCCAGCGCCCGGCTGGACTCCCCCGCCCAAGCCCGGTCTCGTGCCGCTGCGCCCGCTCGGCTTCGGCACCCTGCTCGGCGCCCCGTTCCAGGTCCTCCGCCGCAGCCCCCGCACGACCCTGGGCGTCGCCCTGCTGGTGCAGGGCCTCGGGTCGGTGCTCGCCCTGGCGGTCTACGGCTTGATCGCGGTGCTCGCCGTCGGGCGCATCGCGCAGGCGGAGTCCGCCGACCGCGACGCCGTCGGCGCGGGCTCCCTCGCGGTCGTGGTCCTGGCCGCCCTCATCCCCCTCGCCGTCTCGCTCGCCAGCGGTGCCCTCGTGCAGGGCGTGGTCGTGCTCGAGGTCACCCGCGGCGTCCTCGGCGAGCGGGCGACCTTCCGACAGCTGCTCGCCCGGCTGCGGGGCCGCTTCTGGGCGCTGATCGGCTGGACGGTCCTGCAGGGCGTCGGCTACCTCCTCCTGGTGCTCCTCGCCGTGGCGCTCGCCGTGCCGCTGTTCGTCATCGGAGCGATGGACGGGACGTCGAGCGCGATCGTCGGCGGGATCCTGGTGCTCGTCGGCTCCGGCCTGGTCGCCCTCGCGCTGGGGGTCTGGCTGTCGACGAAGCTCGCCCTGGTGCCGAGCCTGATCGTCGTCGAGCGGCTGCCGCTGCGCCGTGCGGTGGCGCGCTCGTGGCGGCTGGTGGCGGGCGGCTTCTGGCGCACCTTCGGCGCGCTCGCGCTGATGACCGTGATCATCCAGGTCGCCGGCCAGATCGTGGCCACGCCGTTCAGCCTGCTCATCCCGATCGCCGGCGCCCTGATCGCCCCGACCGACCCGGACGCGCAGCTCGTCACCTCGCTCGTGGTGACGATCGCCTCCGTCGCCGTGGGCTTCGTGATCGGCGCCGTCGGCACAGTGCTCCAGTCGGCCGTGACGGGCCTCGTCTACCTCGACCGACGGATGCGCCGCGAGGGCTTCGACCTGGTGCTGATGCGCCACGTCGAGGAGCGCGCGGCGGGCAGCCCCTCCCCCGATCCCTTCCCCGTGCCGGAGCGCCCGTGATCCTCGCCGCGGCCCCTCTCGAGCCCGACGCGGAGCAGGCGCGCCGACTCCTCCTCGAGGAGCTCGCCGACCCGCGCTACCGGGCGGCCGAGCCGACCCTGTTCGACCGGGTGGTGCAGGCGGTGCGCGACTGGTTCGCCTCCCTCACGCTGCAGGGAGACGGCCCGCCGGTGCCGATCGCCGCCGTGATCGGCGTGCTGGTGCTGGTGGCGCTCGTGGTGGCCGCGCTCGTCATCGCCGGACGGCCGCGCGCCGGTCGCCGCAGCACCGTCACGGGAGCGGTGCTCGCCGACGACGACACCCGCTCGGCCGCGACCCTCCGCTCGCTCGCCGAGGCCGCGGCCGCCCGCGGGGACTGGGACGAGGCGCTCGTCGAGCGCTTCCGCGCCCTGGTGCGCTCCCTCGACGAGCGGACCGTCCTGCGGGTCTCCCCCGGCACGACCGCGCTCGGCCTGGCGTCGCGCGCTTCCGCGGCCTTCCCCTCCTCCGCCGCCGCGCTGCGCCGCACGGCCGACGACTTCGACCGCGTGCGCTACCTCGGGCAGCCTTGCGGCCCGGCCGAGTACGAGCGCGTCGCGGCTCTGGACCGCGAGCTCGCCGCGGCCTCGCCGGTCCTGGACGCCCTGGCGGCGCCCCGGTGAGCGCCGACACGGTCTCCAGCCCGACCCTCGGCGGACTGCTGCGCCGCGGACGGGTGTGGGTGCTCCTCCTCGTGATCGTCGCGGTCGGCACTCTGCTGCTCACCGTCGCGACCGGGACCCGGGTGGCCGCCCCGGACCTCGACGTCGACAGCGCGACCCCGGACGGCGCCCGCGCGCTCGCCCAGGTGCTGCGCGATCAGGGCGTCGAGGTCGTCCGCGCCGACGACCTGGACTCCGCTCTCGCCGCCTCCTCCCCCGACGCGACACTGCTCGTCGACGACCCGGACGTGGCCCTCGACGAGGCCCAGTACCGCCGGCTCGCCCGCGCCTCGGCCTCGCTCGTCCTGGTGACCCCGGGAGGAGCCGCGCTCGACGCCCTGCTGCCGGACGTCCGCTTCGCCGGCTCCCCGGCCGGCGACGGCCCCTTCCGCGCCGAGTGCCCGCTCCCCGCGGCCGAGCGCGCCGGGACGCTCCCCGCCGGAGGGAGCACGTACCGGATCCTCGACGACGGCGACGCCGTCGGCTGCTTCCCCTCGGGCGACGACGGCTTCCTGCTCGTGAGCACCGGGTTCCCGCAGGGCGCCGAGGTCACCGCGATCGGCGACGCCGACCTCCTCCGCAACGGCACCATCGGCCAGGACGGCCGCGCCGCTCTCGCGCTCGGACTGCTCGGCGGTGAGGACCGGCTGGTCTGGTACCGCGCCGGAGCCGCCGACTCGGCGAGCACCACCCCTGCACCCGCCGACCTCGCGCCCGGCTGGGTGACCCCGGCTCTCCTGCTGCTGGTGGCCGTGTTCGTCGCCTCCGCCGTCTGGCGCGGCCGCCGGCTCGGCCCGCTCGCGATCGAGCCGCTGCCGGTCGTCGTGCATGCGAGCGAGACGGCCCGCGGCCGCGCGCGGCTCTACGCGCGCGGAGCCCTCCGGCCCCGCGCCCTCGACGCACTGCGCATCGGCACCCTCCGGCGGACGGCCGCGCTCCTGGGACTCGCTCCGGCGACCGGGGTCGACGAGATCGTCGCCGTCGCCGCCGAGCGCCTCGGCCGCGATCAGGCCGCGCTGCGCCGTCTGCTCGTCGACGACCTGCCGGGCGACGACGCCGCCCTCGTCGCCGCCTCCGACGAGCTCCTCCGCTTCGAGAGCGCGCTCCGCGCCGCCCTCTCCCCGACGACCGCCCGACGACCGGAAGGCCCCTCCCGATGAGCGACACCACCCCCTCCGCCCGCGACGGAGCGCCGGTCTCCGACGACGACCTGCGCGCCGAGCTCGACCGGGTCCGCTCCGAGGTCGGCCGCGCGGTCGTCGGCCAGGACGGCGCCGTCTCCGGGCTCCTGATCGCCCTCCTCGCGGGCGGCCACGTCCTGCTCGAGGGCGTCCCCGGAGTCGCGAAGACGCTGCTCGTGCGCGCCCTGTCCGTCTCGCTCGGCCTCGACACCCGCCGGGTGCAGTTCACGCCGGACCTGATGCCCGGCGACATCACCGGCTCCCTCGTCTACGACGCCTCCACCTCCGGCTTCGCCTTCCGCGAGGGCCCGGTCTTCACGAACCTCCTGCTGGCGGACGAGATCAACCGCACGCCGCCGAAGACCCAGGCCGCGCTCCTCGAGGCGATGGAGGAGCGCCAGGTCAGCGTCGACGGGCGCACCCTGCCTCTGCCGGACCCGTTCCTCGTCGCCGCTACCCAGAACCCGGTGGAGTACGAGGGGACCTACGTGCTCCCGGAGGCCCAGCTGGACCGGTTCCTGCTCAAGCTCGTGCTCGACATCCCGCCGCGCGACGTCGAGGTGGAGGTGCTCTCGCGCCACGCCGCGGGCTTCGACCCGCGCGATCTCGACGCCGCGGGCGTGCGCCCCGTGCTCGACGCCGCTCGTCTGCGCGCCGCCCAGGCGTCGGCCCGGCGCGTCGGAGCCGGCCCCGACGTCCTCGGCTACATCGTCGACCTCGCCCGAGCCACCCGCGAGAGCCCGAGCGTCAAGCTCGGCACCAGCCCCCGCGGCTCGACCGCCCTGCTCGCGGCGTCCCGCGCCTGGGCCTGGCTCAACGGCTACGGCTCGATCACCCCCGACCACGTGCAGGCGATGGTCCTGCCCGTGCTGCGCCACCGCATCCAGCTGGAGCCGGAGGCGGAGCTCGAGGGCGTCCGCACCGAGGCCGTCCTGGGCGGGATCCTGCAGCAGGTCCGCGTCCCGGTCTGAGCCGTGCACCTCACCGGACGCAGCGTCCTCGTCCTCCTCGTCGGCCTGGTGCCGGTCGTCCTCCTGGGCGGCCGCCCCGAGGTCGCCTTCGCCGTGCTCGGCCTCTGGCTCCTGGCCTGGGCGGTCCTCGTCGGGATCGACGTCGCGGTCGCGGGCTCGCCCCGGGCCGTCGTGCTCGAGCGGCGGGTGCCGGACCGGGTGCGGCTCGGCGAGCGGACCGAGGCGACCCTCCTGGTCACGAGCACCGGCCGCAGGAGGATCACGGGGGTCCTCCGCGACGCCTGGGAGCCCTCGGCCGGCGCCCTCGAGACCCGGTCGTCCCTGCGTCTGCCGCCGGGCGAGCGCCGCGCGGTGACCACGGTCCTGGAGCCGCTCCGCCGCGGCGAGCGCCGGGCACTCCACGTCACCATCCGCTCCCGCGGGCCGCTCGGGCTGGCCGGCCGCCAGGCGACGCGGGCCGCGCCGGCCGTCGTCCGGGTGCTGCCCGCCTTCCGCTCCCGTCGCCACCTGCCCTCGCGCCTGGCGCGGCTGCGCGAGCTGGAGGGGCGGACCAGCGTGATGATCCGCGGGCAGGGAACGGAGTTCGACAGCCTGCGCGAGTACGTCCGCGGCGACGACGTCCGCTCGCTCGACTGGCGGGCGACCGCGCGGCGCCGGGAGCCGGTCGTCCGCACCTGGCGCCCGGAGCGCGACCGGCGCGTGATCGTCGTGCTCGACACGGGCCGCACGTCCGCCGCCCGGATCGAGGACGAGCCGCGCCTGGACACGGCGATCGAGGCGTCACTCCTCCTGGCGGCCCTCGCGGCCTCGGCCGGCGACCGGGTCGACGTGCTCGCGTTCGACCGCACCCGGCGAGCCCGCGTGCACGGCGCGACCGGCACGGAGGTGCTGACCCGCGTCGTGGACGCCCTCGCCCCCGTGCAGCCCCAGCTCATCGAGACCGACTGGGCGGCGGTCCCCGCGCAGGTGCGCACCCTGGCCTCCCAGCGCTCGCTGGTGGTCCTCCTCACCGCGCTCGACTCGGTCGGCTCGGCGGAGGGGCTCCTCGCGGTGCTCCCGCAGCTCACCCGCGTGCACACGGTCGTGGTCGCCTGCGCGCTCGACCCCGAGCTGCAGCGGATGGCGGAGGACCGGAGCGACCGGGCCGCGGTCTACTCCGCCGCCGCCGCGGAGCGCTCGCTCGCGGACGTCGACCGGCTCTCGGCCGCCGTCCGCCGTCTCGGCGGCGACGTCGTGCTCGGGAGCCCCTCCGCGCTCCCGCCGGCGCTCGCGGACCGCTACCTCGCGCTCAAGGCGGCCGGACGGCTCTGACCTGCGAGAGGGGCCGTCGTCGGTCCCGGGAGCGCTGATCGACGGCCCCGCTCCGACGGCCGCGCTCGTCCGGCTCGGCTCAGCCGGCCGCGATGCTCCGCGACCCGGCCTCGAACCGGTCGAGGTCGCCCGTCTCCCCCGCCCGCACCGCGCGCCCGCCGACGACGATCATGTAGAAGAGGAACGCGCCGAGGGCGAGCGCCCCGATCCCGATCTTGAGCCACCAGGGCCAGGGTGCCGGAGTGACGAACCCCTCGATCACGCCCGAGACGAGCAGCACGAAGACCAGGCCGATCGCCACCGTGAACAGGCTCCGCGCGTCCTCGGCGAGCGCCTGGCCGCGGGTGCGCGCGCCGGGAGCGATCCAGGCCCAGAAGATCCGCAGGCCCGCGGCCGCGGCGACGAACACGGCCGTCAGCTCGAGCTGTCCGTGCGGCGCGATGTAGAGGAAGAACGTGTCGCCCTCCCCCACATGGAACATCACCGCGATCGACGTGCCGAGGTTCTGCGCGTTCTGCAGCAGGATGTACGGCACGTAGACGCCGACGATCCCGAAGGCCACGCACTGCGCCGCGATCCAGGCGTTGTTGGTCCAGACCTGCCCGGCGAACGAGGCGGCGGGGTTCTCGGAGTAGTAGTCGATGAAGTCGCCTCGGGCGAAGCGCCGCAGCTCCTCGTCGTCGCCCAGCGCGGCGAGCAGGCGCGGGTCGCCGAGGATCCAGAGCGCGTAGAGCGTCGCCACCATCGCGGTCGCGAGGGCGACGGCGAGCGTCAGCCAGCGCAGCCGGTGCAGAGCGGCCGGGAGCGAGAGGACGACGAAGCGGGAGACCGCGGCGAGCGGCTCGTCTCGCGTGCCGGTCAGGCGTCCCCGAGCCCGCGAGAGCGAGACGGCGAGCCGCGTGCCGACGGCCGTCGATCCGGCGGTGGAGGAGATCGTGGCGAGGTCCGAGGATGCCGCCTGGTAGCGCTCGATCAGCTCGTCCGCCTCGGCTCCGGTCAGGCGGCGCCTGCGCGAGAGCTCGTCGAGGCGGGTCCACTGCGCAGTGCGGGCGGCCGAGAGAGCGTCGATGTCCATCTCCTGACAGGATAGCCAGGCACGCCGCCGAGGCCGAGCATCCGGGAGGAGCACCGTGGAGGAGCAGCGCACCGAGTTCGACGACGCCGACCTGGTCACCGGCGAGGCGATCGCGCTCGAGGTGCCCGTCACCTCGTTCGTGCTCCGCGCGGTCGGCGCGATCATCGACCTGATCGCGGAGCTCCTGCTCGCGCTGGGCCTGTTCCTGCTGGTCTCCTCCCTCTCCGGGGACGGCGGCCTGGACCCCGCCGCGTCGGCCGCCGTGGCGATCGCGGCCCTCGTCATCGCCGTGGTGATCGTGCCGGTCACCGTCGAGACGGCCAGTCGCGGCCGCTCGCTCGGGAAGCTCACCGTCGGCGCTCGCGTCGTCCGCGACGACGGCGGTTCCATCGGCTTCCGGCACGCCCTCGTGCGCGGCCTCACCGGTGTCCTCGAGATCCTGATGACCTTCGGCGGGCTCGCCGCGGTCGTCGGCCTCCTCTCGCGCCGATCGCGCCGTCTCGGCGACGTCCTCGCGGGCACGCACAGCCAGCTCGAGCGCGTTCCCCGCGCGGAGCCGCTGGTCGTCGAGATCCCGGAGCCGCTGCGGGGCTGGGCCGTCACGGCGGACACCGCGCGCCTCCCCGACGCCCTGGCGCGCCGACTGGCGCAGTTCCTCCGTCAGCGCCACGGCATGACGGAGCCGTCGCGCTCGCAGCTCGCCGCCGCGCTGGCCGACGAGACCGCGGTCCACGTCTCCCCGCTGCCCGCCGCGCCCGCGGAGGACTTCCTCCTCGCCGTGGCCGCACTCCGCCGGGCGCGGGAGGAGCGCGCCCTGCTCCTGTCCGACCAGCGCCTCGAGCGGCTGGCCCCCGTGCTCTCGAGCACGCCGCGCGGCTTCCCCGAGCGGCCCTGACGCGCGCGGTAGCGGCCTAGGCGGGCCCCGCGCCGTAGCGGACGGTCTCCCAGCCGCGCGGGACGAGGAGCCGCCGGTCGTGCTCGGCGCAGAGGTCGTAGCCGTGCGGATCCGGCGCAGGACTCAGCGGCCCGACCGCCACCAGCGAGTCGCGGTAGTCGTAGGTCAGCGTGACGACGGCCTGCGCAGGGCAGCCCGTCCGCGAGCAGTGCCGTCCGGTCATCTCCGCCCACAGTAGCAATAGGCTGGAGCCATGCCCCGTGCTCGTCGTTCCGCCGCTCGCCCGACGAGCGGGTCGCGCGGAGGCTCCCGCGACCGGCACGGCCGCGGCGCACGAGGGCCGATCACCGGTCCGCACCTCCCCCTGCTGCAGACCCGCTCCGACTTCTTCGAGGCGACGATCGGCTCGGCCTTCGACTACCTCCGCGGCACCTGGCCGGAGGAGCTCGCCGGCATCCGCGTCGACGTCGCGGCGACTCCCGACGTCGACCCCGACCGGCTGCAGGGCACGGGCATCGCGCGGTGGCGCGTCGACCACGCCGCGCGCCGCATCACGCTCTACCGCGTGCCGATCGAGCGCCTGGCGAAGCTGCACCGCCGCGACGAGTGGCACCAGCGCATGCTGATCGAGAGCTACGTGTTCCGCGCCGTCGCGGAGCTGCTCGGCCGCGACCCGTGGGACATCTCCCCGGACCGCTACCGGCACCCCTGAGGCGCCGGCAGCTCTGAGGCGCCGGCACCGCCGAGGCGCCGCCGCCCCGCGTCTCAGTGCGAGTAGACCGTGATCGGCGAGGAGAGCGGTCCCGGCGGGACGATCGTGTACGAGGCGATCCGCCCGTCGCGCGCGATCGAGACCGAGGCCTGCACCGGCTGGGTGCTGCTGACGACCGCGCCGTCGCCGTCCAGCGGGGTCGCGAGAGCCGCGAACGGGCCGAGCTCGAGGGTGCGGGTGCCGCCCGGGGCCTCGATCTCGACCGAGGCGGTCGAGTCGCTGCCGTTGACCAGGTGCAGCCGCGCGTCGCCCTCGCCCGTGCCGGCGACGCCGAAGGGCGTCGTGGTCGCGGTGCCGGAGGCGAACCAGGCGAAGTCCGTGCCGGCCGAGCCGGTCGAGGTCGTCCGCCCCGCCGCGACGATCGGCTGATCGGCCCGCAGGACGATGCGGTAGGAGCCGTCCGCCAGGCCCGTGAGCGGGACCTCGCCGACGAGGCCGGCGGGGACGACGACCTGGGTGGAGGCGCCCGACCCGCTCGGGTCCTCGTTGGTGACCTCGACCGAGACCGTGCTGTCGGCGTCGCCGGGGGTGAGGATGCGCAGCACGGGGCTGCCCGCGCCGCCGCTGCCGTCGTCGCTCGCGGTCTCGGCCGGAGGCGACGTGACGGTGAAGCCGGCGATCACGGCGAGCGTGTCCGGGCCGGCGGAGGGGCCGGTGGTCTCGACACCCTCCGGGATGAGGCCGGAGATGGCGCTGCTCTGCATGCTCGCGGCGACCTCGCCGCCCCGTGCGGTCACGTGCACGACGGGCTGGACGACCCCGGGGGCGAGCCCCGCGAGCGGGAGGGCGCGGACCGCTCCGGGCGGAACGACGATGCCCGTGGCGCCGGTGGCCTGGACGGTGCCGGTCTCGGAGAAGAGCGTGAGGTCGACGGTGGAGGCGACCTCGCTCGGGTTCGCCAGGATCAGCACGGAGGTGCGCCCGACGTCGGTCGAGCCGGCCACGAGCCAGCTGTCGGCCGAGGGCTCGGCGCAGGCGCGGGCGGACAGTCCGGAGAGGGTGTCCGTGCCGATGGCCTGGACGGTGGCTCCACCGGGAGCGGGGTCGGAGCCCGCGGGCACGCTCAGACCGGTGATGCCGGTGCCCGGTGCGGCGACATCGTCCTCGTCGAGGACCGTGGGGTCCGAGGTGGAGCCCTCGGGCCGGACCGCGGTCGCCGCGCCGTCGAGGGCGCGCAGCTGCTCCGGCTCTCCGGCGTCGATCAGATCGCCGCCGCAGACCAGCGAGCTGTCGGCCGCGACGGGCGTCACGACGACGCCCTCCGCGGCGCTCGAGACCAGGGGGGACGGGAGGAGCTGGGGCACGACCACGGCGGCCGCGGCGATCACGACTCCGGCCGCGCCCACCGCACCGCGCAGGGCCGTCCGGCGCCGACGGGCGGCCGAGGGTCCGCGATCGGGCGTCGATGCCGCGGAGCGATCGGCGCGGCGCTCCGCGCGGGAGCGGCGGGCGGAGGACTCGGGCATCTGCTTCTCCTGGTCGGCGGGGTCAGACATCGTCGTTCCCGTCGTCGAACTGGCCGGTGGCCTCGCCCGGCTCGTCGTCGATCCCGGCGACCGCGCCGCTGGAGCGGCCCCGCTCGAGCGAGAGCCCGGTGGGAACCGCCAGCAGGAGGGCGACGACGAAGACGAGGAGGAGGGCGATCGTGTAGGCGATCCCGAAGGGTCCGACCACGCCGGACGGAGCGGCCTCGGTGCGGGTCCCCTCCGTGTCGACGGCCGTCCAGAGGAGTCCGTAGCGGGTGTCGCCGACGGCCGAGAACGCCGCGTTGCCGTCGAGGGAGACGGCCGCCCGCGCGCGCACGGCGGCGGCCGCGTCGCCGACCTGGGTGCCGGCCGGCTCGGTCAGCACGACGAAGCGCACGCCGAGGCTCTCGAGCGCGGAGGGGACGTCGTAGCCCGTCCGCGAGACGAGGTTGCCCGCCAGCTCGTCGATCGCGTCCGTGCTCTCGGCGCCGGTGTTCGCGAGGGTCGACTGCTGGTCGAGGGTCGCGCCCGCTCCGCGCTCCAGCCGGGCGAGGACGCCGCCGTCCGCCTGCGGGACGAGCACGATCGTGCCCACCCGCGGGTCGTTCCGGGCCTCGGCCGCCACGTAGGCGGGGAGCGAGCGGTCCGACGTGGTCGACACGGACGTGCCGGCGCCGGTCGGGAAGGCCACCGCGAGCGGACCGACCAGTACTGCTGCGGCGGCCGTGACGACGAGCGCCGGCACCACGCGCACCGAGCGCACGGCGGCGAGCGAGAGCGACGCGCCGATCACCAGGCCGAGCCAGTAGAGGCTGAGACCGGTGCCGCTCCAGACGGAGACCGCCTCGGAGCCGGTGGTCGCCACCTGCACACCCTGGGCGAGCGAGGCGGTCATGAGACCCGCCGCCGCGACGCCGACGCCGCCGAGGGCCGAGAGGTTGTTCGGGAGGAGGAGGGCGGCCAGCGCCGCGACGATCAGCGGCACGACGAGCACGGCCGTGACCAGCGGGGCGGCGGAGGCGCCGATCCCCAGACCGCCGAGGAACGCGAGCCATCCGTCGGGCAGACCGGCCGGGAAGCCGGCGAGCAGCGCGACGAGGTCCGACTGCGCGGAGGGCAGCGGGACGCCCGGATCCGCGAGGACGCCGAGCCAGTCGCCCCGCGGTGCGCGGGCGACCACCAGCGGGAAGAGCAGGACGGCCGCGGGGATCGGCAGGCCGAGGAAGCGGCCGATCCGCCGCCCCGAGGTGGCGACGACGACGAGCCAGATCACCAGGAGCGGCACGGCCAGCACCGGCGCGCACGCCACGACGGCCGCGGCCAGGATCGAGGCGCTCGCGGAGGCGGACCAGGAGCGGTACGCGCCGAACCCGGCGAAGAAGAGCCAGGGCAGCAGCACGTGCACCAGCAGCGGGGCGGGGCGCCCGTCGGCCTGCGCGGCGAAGAAGGCGGGAGCGAGGATGTAGACGAGGGCTCCGGCGGCGCGGGCGGTCGCGCGCGGGGTGAGCCGGGCGATCATCAGCCAGGCGCCGAGGGCGGCAGCGGGGAGCGCGACGAGGTAGAGCAGCACCATCGAGTAGCTGGGCGACCAGAAGGTCAGCGAGCCGAGCACGGCGAGGACGGAGGCGAACGGGTCCGCAGCGCCGATGAACCCCGAGCCGAGGTCGCGCCAGCCGTAGGCCGCGTTGCGCCACAGCTCGCCGACAGTCGGCGAGAGCGTCAGCAGACCACCGCCGCTGAGCGCGGGAGCAGCGAGGAGCGGCGTGTAGACCACCAGGCCGGCGAGCGCGGCGACGAGGACGACCCACACTCCCCCGCCCTGGAAGAAGTGCAGCGGATGGCGATCCCGCCCGGCCTGCACGCGCACCGCGTCGTGTCGCACCGAGCGCAGCTGCCGCACCACGTCCAGCGGGATGCGCAGCGGTGCGATCGCCTTCCAGCCCACGTTCTTCGACGAGCGGAGAACGGTGCGGGCCCGCAGCACCTTCGTCCCCCCGAAGGCGACGACGAGGGCCGCCAGCAGCTCCCCTCCGACCAGCCCGGGCTGCTTGCGCAGCAGGCGCACGACCGCGCGGCCGATCGCCAGCGGGACGAGCGAGAGCCAGTGCAGGAGGAGGAGCGCGACGGGCGCGTAGGCGAGCCGGCGGTGCAGCTGCGCGGTGCGGTGCTGGCGCGCGCGGCGCCGCTCCCCGCTGTCGATGCGGCGGCCGTCGGGGCGCTGCAGCCCGATGCGGGCGGTGGTGACGCGGGCGTCCGGCACGCGGCTGACCCTGTGCCCGGCGAGCCGGGTGCGGATCGAGAAGTCGAGCGCGTCGTCGACGACCGGCAGGCCGGGGTCGAAGCCGCCGAGCTCCTCCCAGAGGGAGTGGCGCACGAGCATGCCGCCGGCGGCGACGGCCAGGACGTCGGGCGTGGAGTCGTGCTGGCCCTGGTCGAGCTCGTCCTCGACGAGGTGGACGGTCGTGCCGTGCTTGGTGATCGACTCGCCGTAGCTGCGGATGTAGCCGGAGCGCGTCCAGTCCATGATCTTGGGGCCGGCGACCGCGACGGAGGGGGCGACCTCGACGGCTCCCAGCAGCGCCGCGAGGGCGCCGGGCTCGGGGGCGGAGTCCTGCGCGAGCAGCCACAGCCACTCGTCCTCTCCGGCCGGCGGCTGCATCACGCGGACAGCGCGGGCCACGGCCTGGCCGAAGGGGAGGTGCTCGGCGACCTGCACGAGCTGCGTCGGACCCCAGGACGCGAGGAGCTCGTCGGTCGTGTCCTTCGAGCCTCCGTCGACGAACACCGTCGCGTCGGGCTGACGGGTCTGCGCCCGCAGGGCCGCGAGGGTTCGTTCCAGATAGGCCGCGCCGTTGCGCGCGACGAGGACGGCGGTGACTCGTGGATACATCGCGGACCACCCTAAGCGATGCCGCCGCGCCGCCCGCCTGCGGCTCGCCGCCCCGTCGGTCGGGTCGCGGCGAGGAGGGGACTAGGCTCGGCGGCGCAGCTTCCGGCGCTCGCGCTCGGAGAGGCCGCCCCAGATGCCGAAGCGCTCGTCGTTCTCGAGCGCGTACTCGAGGCACTGCGCCCGGACCTCGCACGAGGTGCAGATCTTCTTGGCGTCGCGGGTCGAGCCGCCCTTCTCGGGGAAGAAGGCCTCGGGATCGGTCTGCGCGCACAGCGAGTCGACCTGCCAGGAGAGCGCGCCCCCCGGCGCCTCGGTCGCGGTGTCGATCTCGGGTCGGACCCCGGGCACGCCCAGACGGACCGGATCGACGAACCAGTCCTCGGGGACTCCGGAGTGCTGTTCCGGAAGCGTCATGCCGTCTCCTACCCCGCCTGCGAACCGATGATCGGCGGCCGCTCCTCCCGGAGCCGCTGCCTAGGTAATTACAGCGGTGTCATTCGCTCAGGTCAAGTCGCGGACCATAAACCCTCAACCCGCCGTGGAGGGTTCACGACACACCGGCGTGTCGCGAACGTGAGATCTGGTCAGGCGGTCGCGGCGCTCCGTGCGCGCCAGGCGCTCTCCACCATCTCGGCGACGGTGTGCCGCATCTCCCAGCCCAGGTCGCGGGCCGCCGTCTCACCGGAGGCGACGATGCGGGGCGGATCGCCCGGCCGCCGCGGGGCGACCTCGGGCGTGAAGGCGATGCCGGTGCTGTCGGCGATCGCGCGCATTATCTCCCCGACGGAGGCCCCGGATCCGCTGCCCAGGTTGTAGACCGGGTCGATCGGCTCGCCGGCGGCCAGGCGGCGCGCCGCGGCGACGTGCGCGAGCGCCAGGTCCGCGACGTGGATGTAGTCGCGGACGCAGGTGCCGTCCGGTGTCGGGTAGTCGTCGCCGTTGATCCGGGGCGTGCGGCCGTCCAGCAGCGCCTCGAAGACGAGGGGGAAGAGATTGTGGGGGCTGGTGTCGTAGACGTCCGGGTAGCCGGACCCGACGACGTTGAAGTAGCGCAGGGAGGCGTGCCTGACGCCGTGCGCCCGCCCCGCGTCCGCGAGCAGCCACTCGCCGATCAGCTTCGACTCGCCGTAGGGCGACTCCGGGCTCTTGGGGGTGTCCTCGGTGACGATCTCGACGTCGACCGCGCCGTAGACGGCAGCGCTCGAGGAGAAGACGATCGAGGAGACCCCGGCGCGCTCCATCGCCGCCAGCACGCGCATGGTGCCGGTGACGTTCTGCTCGTAGGTGTGCAGAGGGCGCTGCACCGAGACTCCGGCGTACTTGAACCCGGCGACGTGGACGACGCCCTCGATGTCGTGCTCGGCGAGCACGCGGTCGAGCAGGGCCTCATCGAGGATCGAGCCCTGGTGGAACGGGACGCCCTCGGGCACGAACGACGCGTGCCCCGAGGAGAGGTCGTCGAGGACGACGGGGTCGATGCCCTGCTCCGAGAACGCGCGCACCACGTGCGCCCCGATGTACCCGGCTCCCCCGGTGACCAGCCATGCCATGTGGATCCTCCTCGGTGCGGGCCCGCGACTCCGCGCGCCGGAAGACACCCTAGCGGCGGGGATCGACGGCGTGGATAGGCCGGATGACGACGGGACGCGATATCCTGCCACCGTGCTCCGCTCCGTCGCCCTCCTCGCCCTGCCCGGCCTCGCGCCGTTCGAGTTCGGGGTCGTCTGCGAGGTGTTCGGGATCGACCGCGGCGCCGACGGAGGGCCCGCCCTCGACTTCCGGATCGCCACTCCCGATCCGGGCCGCGTCCGGACGAGCCTCGGATTCGACCTGCTGATCGCAGATGGTCTCGACGCGGCCCGGGACGCGGACCTGATCGCCGTCCCCGCCCACGGCCGCGGGCCCGCCGACGAGCGGGTCCTCGACCTCCTCCGCGAGGCTCACGAGCGCGGCGCGTGGATCCTCAGCGTCTGCAGCGGGGCCTTCACCCTGGCGCAGGCGGGCCTGCTCGACGGCCGGCGCGCGACCACCCACTGGATGCACGCCGCGGAGCTCGCCCGGCGCTTCCCCTCCGTCACGGTGGACCCCGAGGTCCTCTACGTGCAGGAGGGGCGCATCGTGACGAGCGCGGGCACCGCGGCCGGCATCGACGCGGCGCTGCACGTGGTGCGCGAGGAGCTGGGCGCGACGGCGGCGAGCGTCGTCGCCCGGCGGATGGTCGTGCCCCCGCAGCGCCACGGCGGGCAGGCGCAGTACCTGCGGACCCCCGTTCCCGAGGCGCGCGCGGACTCGCTGGCCGAGGTCACCGAGTGGATGCTGGAGCACCTCGACGAGGACCTCTCGATCGAGGCGCTGGCCCGTCGCGCCCTGATGGCCCCCCGCACCTTCGCGCGCCGCTTCCGGGCCGACCTCGGCACGACTCCGCTCGCCTGGCTCACCCGCCAGCGCCTCCTCCGGGCGCAGGTGCTGCTGGAGGAGACGGAGCTGACCCTCGAGGCGGTCGCCGCGCGGGTGGGCTTCGGCACGGCCGCGGTGATGCGCCACCACTTCACGCGCGTCCTGCGGACCACGCCGGCGGCCTACCGCCGCACGTTCGCCGCCTGAGCGCCCGGCACCGGGATCGCTGGAGGGGTCAGACCGTCGCGACGAAGAGCGTGCCCCGTCCGGTGACGGCGAGGGCGCCCTCCGACGGCGTCGCGAACACGCTGCCGCCGCGCTCGACGCGGACCGAGCCCTCGGCGCCCTCGAGCGAGAACGAGCCCTCGGTCGCGATCGCGATGGCGGGCCCGTGCAGGGCGACGCGGGCCGGCTCCTCCGACTCCGGCTCCACGACAGCGAGCACGAAGTCGGGGACGTCCGGACGGTAGACGCGCACGCCCGGTCCGGCCTGCTCGGCCGGGAGGTAGGGCACGGGCAGCGGCGAGAACTCGAGCACGCTCACCAGCTCGGGCACGTCGATGTGCTTGGGCGTGAGGCCCCCGCGCAGCACGTTGTCGGAGGCGGCCATCAGCTCCACGCCCGTGCCCGCGAGGTAGGCGTGGATGTTGCCGGCGGGCAGGTAGAGCACCTCGCCGCGGGCGAGGCGGACGCGGTTGAGCAGGAGCGAGAGCACGATGCCGGGGTCGCCCGGGTAGCTCTCGGCCAGGTCGCGGACCGTGGTCGTCTCGAGGCGGTCGTCGCCCGTGGACGCCGCGACGACCGCGGACACCAG
Organism: Rathayibacter sp. AY1A4; assembly: GCF_002930955.1. Lineage (NCBI taxonomy): Bacteria > Bacillati > Actinomycetota > Actinomycetes > Micrococcales > Microbacteriaceae > Rathayibacter > Rathayibacter sp. AY1A4. Next base: position 352,228 of record NZ_PSTN01000001.1, read on the forward strand.
CGCGGCGACCTCGGCGCGGTCGCCGTCGGCGAGCAGCCACGACACGGCGCCGCGGAGGACCTCCGAGGGCTCGCCCTCGAGCGTCCGGGCGAACCGCGCGATCGCGGCCGCCTCCTCCGCCGGGGCGCGCCCGGCCAGCTCGGCGAGCAGCGCCCGGGCGTCCGCCGGCTCACGGAAGCCGCAGAGCGCGTCGAAGGTCTCGCTGAGCGCGTAGATCAGCTCGGGCTTGTGGAACGGGTCCTTGTAGTTGCGATCGGCGGCGTCGCGGGGGATGCCGGCCTCCTCCTCCTCGACGAACCGGCGCCGGGCCCGCTCGGACGAGGGGTGGGCCTGGAGCGACAGCGGCCCGCCCGCCGCAAGGATCTTGAGCAGGAACGGCAGACGGGGAGCGCCCGAGACCGGATCGACCGACCCCTCCACTCCGGCGAGCGCCGCCTCGGGGTGATCGGCGATCCACTCGGCGAGCGTGCCGGCGCCGACCGAGGCGGGGTCGAGGATGCGCGCGGGCGAGCCCGGGTGCGCGCCGAGCCAGAGCTCGGCCTCGGGGGCGCCGGAGGGCGCGGTGCCGAGGGCCTCCGAGATGCCGGTGAGCGAGCCCCAGGCGTAGTCGCGGGGGGTGTTGCCGATCGGGATGAACACGGGAGCGCTGGCCTTCCGTCCGAGGGGTGGGTCCGAGCCGCTCAGCCGGACGCGCCGGGGCCGCTCCGCTGCGACGCTAGCAGGATCCACAACGCGGGCCCGGGAGGAGGGCCCGCCTGTTGGTGCTCTCCGCCAGCGGACGCGGCACTCGCAGGCGCGCTTCGTACGCTGGGAGTCGCAGCACTGTCGCCGTCGGAGCGGTCGCCGTGCCGCATCCGACGAGCGAGGGAGCACAGAGCATGGACAGCACGACCTTCGAGACCCTGGGGGCCGACTTCTACGGGTTCGAGGCGGCGCTCACGCCCGCCGAGAAGGAGCTGCTGGTCGGCGTCCGCGCGTTCCTCGAGGAGCAGGTGCGGCCGATCGCCGACGAGTACTGGGAGCGCGCGGAGTTCCCGCGGCAGCTGATCCCCGGGATCCACGCCACCGGCGTCATCGGCCTCTCCTGGCCCGAGACCCGCGCGATCGAGAACTCCGCCGTGTTCCGCGGCTGGGTGGCGCTCGAGCTGGGCCGGGTGGACGCGGGCATCGCGACCTACGTCGGCGTGCAGAACGGCCTGGTGATGGGCACGGTCGGCGTCGCCGGCTCCGAGGAGCAGCGCGCCGAGTGGCTGCCGAAGCTCGCCTCGGGCGAGGTCGTCGGCGCCTTCGGCCTCACCGAGCCGCACTCCGGCTCCGACTCCGCCCAGGGCCTGCGCACCACCGCCCGCCGGGACGGCGACGACTGGATCCTCGACGGCGAGAAGCGCTGGATCGGCAACGCGACCTTCAGCGACGTGACCGTGATCTGGGCGAAGGACGCGGAGGACGGCCAGGTGAAGGGCTTCCTCGTCCCCACCTCGACGCCGGGCTACCGCGCCACCGCCATCGCGCGCAAGCAGAGCCTGCGCACGGTGCAGAACGCCGACATCGTGCTCGAGGGCGTCCGCGTCCCGGAGTCGCTGCGCCTGCAGGGCGCGAACTCGTTCCGCGACACCGCGAAGGTGCTCCGGCTCACCCGCGCCGAGGTCGCCTGGCAGGCCATCGGCGTCGCGATCGGCGCCTACGACGCGGCGCTGCGCTACGCGAAGGAGCGCGTGCAGTTCGGCAAGCCGCTCGTCGGGCACCAGCTGGTGCAGGACCTCCTGGTCAAGAGCATCGGCAACATCACGGCCAGCATCGCCCTGGCGACCCGCGTGTCCGAGATGCTCGACGCCGGCGAGCAGCGCGACGAGCACTCCGCCCTCGCGAAGGCCTACGCGACGGCCCGGATGCGCGAGACCGTCGCCTGGTGCCGCGAGGTGATGGGCGGCAACGGCATCGTCCTCGACTACGGCGTCGCCCGCTTCTTCGCCGACGCGGAGGCCCTCTACTCCTACGAGGGCACCCGCGAGATGAACACGCTGATCGTCGGCCGCTCGATCACCGGCACCGCCGCGTTCGTCTGAGCCTCCCGTCCGAGCCGTCTTCCCCGAGGGGACGCCCCGGCCGGGGAGCGAGCGGCGGCGCGCCCGGCACGCCGCCGCGCCGCCCCCGCTCCCTAGACTGGTCGCCATGATCCGACGCGCCGCCCCCGCCGCTCCCCGAGCGCTCGCGGTGGCGGTGCTGGCCGTGCTGCTGGCCGGCCAGTCGCTGCGGAACCTCGCCGGATGGTGGGGCTGGGGCGTCGTCGTCGCGCTGCTCCTGGGCGCCTCGATCGCCGTGCTCGTCCGCGCCCGCCCCCGCCCGCGCTGGGCCCGCACGCCGAAGTCGCTGGTCCTCTTCCTCGGGCTCGCGGTGCTCTCGCTGCTGTGGTCCGCCTATCCGGGAGCGAGCGCGATCGGAGTCACGGCGCAGCTCGCGACGACGCTCGGCGGCGTCGTCCTCGCCGTCACGCTGAGCAGCCGGGAACTGCTCACGGCTCTCGGACGGGCCCTGCGCCTCTCCGTCGGCCTCTCGCTCCTCTTCGAGCTCGTGATCGCGGTCGTCGTGCGGCAGCCCGTCCTGCCGTTCGGCGTCGAGCCTCCCGCCGACGGACCGACGCCCGACGCCTTCTACTGGTCGCAGGCAGCCCTCTTCACCGGCGAGCCCGTCCAGGGGATCGTCGGCAACCGCAACCTCCTCGGTTTCCTCGCCCTGCTCGGCCTGATCGTGATCGCGATCGAGCTGGCGGCCCACTCGGTCCGGCGCCGCTGGGGAGCGGTCTGGGTCGCCCTGTTCGTCGCGACCCTCCTGCTCACCCGCTCGGCCACCGTCCTGCTCTGCCTCGTCGCCGTCGTCCTCGCGGCCGCGTTCGCGCTCTGGGCTCGCCGGAGGGGCGAGTCCCGCCGCCGTCCCGTCTACCTGACCGCCGCGGGGCTGGCGGTGGCCGCCGTCGCCGGAGGCGCCGCGGGCTGGGGCGCCCTCCTCGGCCTGCTCGGCAAGAGCGAGGACGCCACGGGCCGCCTCGACATCTGGGACTCGGTGATCGCGCTCACGCTGCAGCGCCCGGTCCTCGGCTGGGGCTGGGTCAGCTACTGGGCTCCCTGGGCCGCCCCGTTCGACACCCTCGCCGAGCGCAAGGGCGTGCTCTACCTGCAGGCCCACGACGCCTGGCTCGACGTCGCCCTCCAGCTCGGAGCGGTCGGCCTCGTCCTCTTCGCGGCGCTCGCTGTCTCGACGCTGTGGCGCTCCTGGTTCCGCGCGGTCGACCGCCCGCGGCGCGACGCGACCTCGACCCTCCCCTACACGGCCGTCAGCCTCGCTCCGCTGCTGATCGTGGTCGCCCTCCTGGCGCAGTCGCTGTTCGAGAGCCGGATCCTGATCGAGGGAGGCTGGCTGCTCCTCGTCCTCTTCGCGGTGCAGACCAAGCGACCGGCGACCGAGACGCCCGAGGTCCTCGCCGCGCCCTCCGGCGCCCCCGAGGCCGAGCTCTGGCTCGGCGCGCACCCGGGCTCGCCCGCGCGCATCCTCGACCCC
>NZ_PSTN01000010.1:0-115236 GCF_002930955.1 Rathayibacter sp. AY1A4
CCGGCACCCGAGAAGGAGCACACCGTGACCACCGACGACCGCACCGCCCGCCTCTCCACCCCCGCCGACGAGCAGCCGACCGTGGACCTGGGCGCTCCCCGGCGGACGGCCGCTCCTCGGTGAGGACGGCGGTCGCGCCCAGGTCCACGGTCGGCTGCTCGTCGGCGGGGGTGGAGAGGCGGGCGGTGCGGTCGTCGGTGGTCACGGTGTGCTCCTTCTCGGGTGCCGGTCGCCCGGCGGGATGCGGTCCCGCCGGGCGGGCCGGCGGTGCTGCCGGTGTGCTCCGGCGATGCCTCCACGCTACGGACGAGCCCGGACCCGCCCCATCCGGGGAACCCCCGGAACTCGAGGGCGATCCCCCGCCTCGACGCGGGGGCGGGTGCGAGACTGGTCCCGGCGCGAGGAGGCGGCGATGGACGACGACGAGCTGCGGCACCGCACCCGGGACCGCAAGGGCGCCCGTGCCGTCTGGTTCGCCGGGCTCTCGGCGCTCGCCGGCTTCGTGGTGATCTCCCCTGTGATCTCCCTCACGGCGACCGTGATGGTGTGGGGGTCGCGGCGGCGGATCGGCACCCTCAGCGACCGCAACGGCCTGGTCGCCGTCAACTGGCAGCTCACCTACCTCGCGCTCCAGCTGATGCTGGTCCCGCTGCACCTCGCGCTGGTGTCGGTGCGCGACTCGCTCGGCGCCGACTGGCCGCTCGCGACGATCTCGGCGATCCTCGCGCTGGCCGTGCTCAACCTCGTGCTGTGCGTCTTCCTCGGAGTCCGGTCCGGCCAGGGCCGTACCGTGCGCCTCGGGATCGCCGTGCCCTTCGCCCGCTCCACCCGTCCGCCACGCTGACCGTCCGGGGACACCGGGCCCGGCGGCTCTCCGCTCCTGGGACTCCGCCCGGCGTGTCCGCGGCGCGGTGCCCCCTCGACCCCGCGGCGGCGGGCAGGGTGGTGGAGTGATCGCCTTCCCTCCGCCCGTGTACGTCGTGGCCGACGACGGAGTGCGGCTGGCCACCTACTCCGTCGGCGAGGAGAGCGCCCCGACCGTCCTCGCCGTGCACGGCTTCGCCTCCCACGCCGTGCTCAACTGGGAGACGTCGGGCTGGCTGCGGACGCTGCACCGGGCCGGGTACCGCGTCGTGGCGCTCGACCAGCGCGGGCACGGCGCGAGCGAGAAGCCGCACCACTCCGACTCCTACAGCGTGGACGCCATGGTGGCCGACCTGGTGCGGGTGCTCGACTCCTACGACCTCGACGCGCCCCACGTCCTCGGCTACTCCCTCGGCGCCCGGATGAGCTGGGTGCTGGGGCTCGAGCACCCGGAGCGGCTCGCATCGCTGAGCCTCGGCGGGCTGACGGTGGGCGAGCCCCTCCGCTCCTTCGACGCGGAGGCGGCCCGGGCCCGCGTCGCCTCCGGCGGCGAGATCGACGACGGCTTCACCCGCGCCTTCATCGGCATGGCGGAGGGCGTGCAGGGCAACGACCTCGCGGCACTGGTGGCGGTGGCCGACGGCGTCCGCGGCGGGGCGCACCCGGAGCACGGGCGGCACCCCGGCCTGCCGACGCTGCTCGTGACCGGCGGCGCGGATCCGATCGCTCCCGGCGGAGAGCTGCTGGCGGCGGAGACGGGGGCGCGGTTCGTGAGCGTCCCCGGCCGCGACCACACCAGCACCGTGCCCGCGCGGGGCTTCAAGGACGCGGTGCTGGCGTTCCTGGCGGAGCAGCGCTGAGCCGGCCCCGCGCCGGACGGGAGCACCGCGAGCGCCGAGGCCCGCGGCGTAGCATCCCCCTCATGCAGGCGATCCGCATCGAGAACCCCGGCCCCGACTCCCGACTCGTGCTGGAGGAGGTGCCGACGCCCTCCCCGGGACCCGGCGAGGTCCTCGTCCGCGTCGCGGCCGCCGGCGTCAACCGCGCCGACCTCGGCCAGCGCGCAGGGGTCTACCCGCCGCCGCCCGGCGCCTCCGAGATCCTCGGGATGGAGGTGTCCGGCACGGTCGTCGCGCTCGGCGAGGACGCGACCGGGTTCGCGGAGGGCGACGAGGTCTGCGCGCTGCTCTCCGGCGGCGGCTACGCCGAGTACGTCGCGGTCGACGCGGGCCTGGTGCTGCCGGTGCCGGACGGCGTCGGCCTCGTCTCGGCCGCCGCCCTCCCGGAGACGACGTCCACCGTCTGGTCGAACCTCGTGATGGTGGCCGGGCTCGGATCCGGCGACACCGTCCTCCTCCACGGCGGCGGGAGCGGGATCGGGACCACGGGCATCCAGATCGCCGCCGCCCTCGGCGCCCGCGTCGCCGTCACGGCCGGCAGCCCCCGCAAGCTCGAGGCGTGCCGCGCGCTCGGGGCCGACGTCCTGATCGACTACCGCGAGGAGGACTTCGTCGAGCGGATCCGCGAGGCGACCGGCGGGCGCGGCGTCGACGTGATCCTCGACCCCGTCGGCGGCGACTACCTGGCCCGAGACCTGGAGGCGCTGGCCGTGGGCGGGCGCGTGGTGTTCATCGGCAACCAGTCCGGTGCGCTGGGCTCGCTCGACCTCGGGGTGCTGATGCGCAAGCGCGGGGCGGTGCACGCCACGACCCTCCGCGCCCGGCCCCTGGAGGAGCGGCGCGCGATCGTCGCGCAGGTGCGCGCGGAGGTCTGGCCGCTGGTCGCCGCCGGGACGGTGCGACCGGTGGTGGACGAGGTGGTCCCGCTCGCCGAGGCCGAGCGGGCGCACGACGTGATGCGCTCCTCCGGCCACATCGGCAAGCTGCTGCTCACCCCGTGACGCCCCACACCGGAGGAGGCCCCCGCCGCCCGCGGTGAGCGGGAGCGGGGGCCTCCTCCGGTGATGCCCTCCGGCGGGGCGTCAGACCGCGGAGCGCAGGAGTCCGAGCGAGCGGTTGATGCCGTCGACGTCGACCGCGGCCGGATCGAACGAGGCTCCGGCGGCGAGGCCGAGAGCCTCGAGCGCCTCCGCGTGGTCGGCCGAGGACGGGTCGGTCGCCGCCCGCACCGTGTCGGCCCAGGCCGCGGGGCCTCCCGGCACGTCGAGCGGAGCCGCGCCGCGCGCGCCCGTGCAGCGCGGCAGAGCCGACGACAGCGGCGCGATCGCCTCTAGGCGGATGACGTGGCGCCACTCGTCCTCGAGGTCGTAGACGTAGAAGAGCTCGTCCTGCTCCTGCTCGAGCACCTCGGCGAGCGCGACGCCCGCCTCGTCCACGAGGTCGGCGCCGAACTCCTCCGCGTCGGACGGCGAGCCGATCGGAGCCTGCTCCTCGTCGGGCACGCCGACGCTGAAGTAGTGCGGCTGCGCGTCGGTCCAGCCCAGCGAGAGCTGGAGCGCGAGGTGCAGATCGCGCAGCGACGACTCGGAGGAGAGCTCGAGGCGCCGCCAGACGACGGGCTTGGTCCCGAGCAGGGCGACGTGGAGCGCGTAGGCCGTCGCCGTGTCCTGGGTCGCCTCGTCGAGGATCTCGAGGCGGGTGGCCTCGCGCTCGCCGAGGAGGACGACCGTCGCGCGGACGACGGAGGCGAGGACGGGCGCCAGGCCCTCCGGCACGGCGTAGCCGAACTCGGGCGAGTGCAGCAGCAGGCCGAGCTCGGCGGTGTCGTCGAGCATCCGCTCGGCCGTGCCGACCATGCGCTCGCGCTCGTCGAGGGCCTCGTCGAGCGAGACTCCGGAGTCGGCGGCCAGCTCGTCGACCAGCTCGCCGACGACCAGGCCCGGGTGGATCTCGGCCTGGCAGGCGACCGCGATGCGGACCAGCACGGCGTCGGTGGTGGTGACCGCGCGCTCCTCCGGGGAGAAGGCGCCGTCCTCGGTGTCGGTGGCCGCCAGCGCGGTCTGGGCGCTGAGGATCCACTGCTCGAGGAAGCGGGCGACGTAGGCGATGCGCTCGGCGGCGGCCTCGTGGGCATCGGAGCTGCGCCAGAGCACGGCGGCCTCGCCGAGACCTGCGGCGGATCCCTCCTGCTCGAGCACGGCGGAGCCGACCAGCGCGTCCCACCAGGCCGAGACCGGGATGCGGACGGAGTCGTCGCTCGGGGTGGATCCCGCGGAGGAGATGCCCGCCTCGACCGCGATCTCGCGGGCGGCGCGCTCGGTGAGGGTCGCGCCGTCGTCGGCGGCGAGGTGCTCGACCACGACGTCGGCGGCGTGCACGAGAGCGGTGGCGCGGACGGCGGAGAGCTGCTCCTCGGCCGGGACCTCGTCGAGCTCGGCGAGGTCGTCGAGCACGGCCTCGACGAAGGAGCCGGCGAGGTCGAGGACCTCGTCGAGGACGGCCTGGCACTCGTCCAGCTCCTCGTCGGTGCCGGTCCAGAGGTCCTCGTCGGTGAGGAAGTCGAGGAAGTGCTCGACGACCTCGGCGACGGTGAAGAGGGTGTCGTCGAGGTCGGCCTCGCTCTCCTCCCCCGACAGGTCGGCCTCGATCTGGTCGAAGACGGCCTCGAGCAGCTCGGCGTCGGGCTGGGCGAAGGAGCCGCGCGGGCGCAGGTCGCGGGTCATCGCGAAGAGGTCGGTCAGCACCTCGACGGCCTCGTCGGCCTCGAGGTGCTCGTGCTGCATGCCCACCTCGGCGAGGTGCGAGCGGTACCAGCTGCGGAACCGCACCATCAGAGCGGTCTCGGCCGTGCGGCCGCCGCCCTGACCGCCGGACCCGCCCTGACCGCCTCCGGATCGTCCCTGGTTGCGCTTCTTGCCCATGATTCCTCCGCGACCGCTCCACTCACGACGAAGCGCTCCAGCCTACCCAGTGCGGGCGCGCGGCGGCACGCGCGGTCGCCCCCTGTTCACCCTGTGCGCACCGGGTCCGCTCCCTCTGATGCGGCCGATCGCCCGAGTCCCGGGATCCGCGCGCTGTGGGAGTCCTCGCCGCCCGGGCCCCTGCCACACGGGTCGCGATGATGAGAAATCTCGCAGCGATCGGGCGGCGAGGCTTGCGCTTGGACCCTCCGCTTCGGTGGAGTGTCCGGATGACCGACACGACGGACACCGCCGAGACCGCTCCCGGGAAGGCGTCGCTCAAGCGGGTGATCACCGGGCCGCTGCTGTTCGCCTTCATCGTGGGCGACACACTCGGCGCCGGCATCTACACCCTGGTCGGCACGATGGCCGAGGACGTGGGCGGCGTGATCTGGCTGCCGCTGCTGATCGCGCTGGTCGTCGCCCTGCTCACCGCGGGCACGTACGCCGAGCTGATCACCAAGTACCCGCACGCCGGAGGGGCGGCGCGCTACGTGGACCGCGCATTCGGGAAGCCGTACCTCTCGTTCCTGATCGGCTTCCTGATGATGGCCTCCGGCATCACGACGGCGGCCTCCCTGGCGAACGCGTTCGCGGGCGACTACCTCGGGGCTCTGCTGGACGTGCCGCCGATCCCGACCGCGATCGTCTTCATCGCGATCCTCACCCTGGTGAACCTGCGCGGGGTGAAGGAGTCGCTGACCGCGAACCTGGTCGCCTCGGTGATCGAGGTGAGCGGACTGGTCATCGTCATCGTCTGCGCCGCGGTCTTCTTCGGCTCCGGCGACGGCGACGCCTCCCGCGTGCTCGAGTTCAACCCCGACGTCGCTCCGCTGCAGGGGGCGTTCGCCGCCTCGATCGTCGCCTTCTTCTCGTTCCTCGGCTTCGAGGCCGCGGCGAACATGGCCGAGGAGGTGCGGAACCCCTCGAAGGTCTACCCGCGGGCCCTCTTCGGTGCGCTGATCACCGCCGCCGTGGTCTACCTCCTCATCGCGCTCGGCGCCGTGATCGTGCTGCCGAACGACGAGCTCGCGGCCTCCAGCGGCCCCCTGCTGGACGTGGTCGCGGCGAGCGGAGTGGCCGTGCCGCCGTGGCTGTTCGGCCTCATCGCGCTGGTCGCCATCGCGAACGGCGCTCTGCTGTTCATGGTCATGGCGTCGCGGGTCGGCTTCGGGCTCGCCACCTCCGGGCTGCTGCCGAGCGCTTTCGGCAAGGTGCTCCCGGGCCGCCGCACGCCGTGGGTGTCGATCGTGGTCGTCGGCGGAGTGACGATGCTGCTCAGCCTGATCGGCGACGTCGGCACGCTCGCCGAGACGACGGTGCTGCTGCTCCTGCTGGTGTTCATCGCGGCGAACGTGTCGGTGCTGGTGCTGAAGAAGGACCGCGTCGACCACGCCCACTACTCCGTGCCGCGGGTGGTGCCGGTGCTCGCGACCATCGCGAGCGTGGTGCTGCTGACGCAGCAGACGGGCGTGGTCTGGCTGGCGACAGCGGGCTACGTGGTCGTGGGGACGCTGCTGTTCCTCGCCACCCGCCTGGGGAAGCGGAAGCACGCGGAGCGGACCCCGGACTGATCCGGGCCGGCGGCGATCCGTCGCGAGCGGCCCGTCCGCGGATCCCCTGCGGCCCGTCCGCGGCGGATCGATCGTGGGGGCGGTGAGGAGTGGGATCGTGAGGCTATGACCGTCACGCTCGAGCCGATGCCCGCCGCCGCTCTCGCCGCCTGGATGCGGGTCCAGCGCTCGGCGTACATCGAGGACCGGATGCGGGCGGGCGACGACGAGGCGGCCGCGACCCGCAACGCCGACGCCTCGTACGAGAAGTACTTCCCGGGCGGCTCCCCCGCCGCCGGGCACGACGTGCTCCTCGTCTCCGAGGACGGCCGCGCGGTCGGGTCGCTCTGGCTCGGCCCGCACCCGAGCGGACTCGAGGGCGTCGGGTACGTCTGGGACGTGCAGATCGACGCCGCCGAGCGCGGCCGCGGCCTCGGCCGGGCGGCGATGCTGCTCGCGGAGTCGCACGTCCGCTCCCAGGGCGGCTCCGCCCTCGCGCTGAACGTGTTCGGCTTCAACACCGCCGCGCGGGCTCTGTACGAGTCGCTCGGCTACGAGACGACGTCCCTGCAGATGCGCAAGCCGCTGGCCTGAGCGGGGCCGCTCGACGCCGGGCAGGGGCACGACCCGGTCACGCAGAACGCCGCACGCCGTGCTCGAGGGCGGACGCCGACGGGCGCCCACCGACGAGCACGGCGGCGGCAGTGGTGGAACCGCCGGGGATCGGCGGGACCCTGCGGTCAGCTCGTGGAGGCGACGGCGGTCGGGTCGCCGGTGCCGGACGGACGCGGGGCGTCACCCGATCCCGTCGCCACCGACGCGCCGGTCGGAACGACGGTGCCGCCGGTCGCCATCCCCCGGCCGAAGGCCTGGCCCTGGAGGATCGCGCCGAGGTCGACGCCGGTCGCCGACCTGACGCTGTCGAACGTCGCGGCGAGACCCGCCGCCTGCTCGCGCGCGATGTGGGTGCCGGCGGTGTCGCCGCCGATCAGCGTCACCGAGCCGACGTTCTGGTAGCCCTTCGCGAACTCGGCCATGAGCGAGGGCAGCTGCCCGATGAGCTCGCGACCCAGGATCGCCTCCTGGTTCTCGCGGAGCGCCTCCGCCTCGGCCGCGATGGCCGCCGCGCTCGCCTCGCCCTTCGCGCGGATGGCCTCCGCCTCGGCGGTCGCGTTCGCGCGCAGCGCCTCGGCCTCTGCGCCCGCCTTGGCCCGCAGTGCGTGGGCCTCGGCCTCGGCGCGGGCGCTCACGGCGGCGGCCTCGGCGGCGGCGGACGCCTGGCGCGCCTCCGCCTGGCGCTGGACGGCGTACGCCTCGGCGTCCGAGACCTGCTGCGCGACCTGGCGGTCCGTCTCGGCCTTCTTCTCGCGTCCGTAGGCGTCGGCGTCGGCCTCGGTCTGACGGCGGTACTTCTCGGCGTCCGCGACGCGCTTGACGTCGGCGTCGAGCTCGGCCTGCCGGTTCTCGGCGCGCTGCACGAGGACGGCCTGCTCGCGCTCGGCGCGGGCCAGGTTCTCGGCCTGCTCGGCCTCGGCGTTGGCGCGGCCGACCTCGGACTTCGCGGCGGCGGTGTTCTTGTCGTAGGCGGTCTGCTCGATCAGGTTCGCCTCGTCCGTGGCCAGCTGGCGAGCCTTGACCTCGCGGGCCGCGTTGATCCGCGCGACGTCGGCCTCGCGGCGGACGCGCTCGATCTCCTGCGCTCCGAGCGCCTCGATGTAGCCGTTGCGGTCGGTGACGCCCTGGATGGCGAAGGAGTCGAGGACGAGGCCCTGGGCGAGCAGGTCGCCCTTGATGCCCTCGGCGATCTCGTCTCCCAGCTTCTGCCGGTCCTGCATGACCTCCTCGACGCTGAGCTTCGCGACGACGCCGCGGAGGGCACCCTCGAGCTGCTCGGTGGTGAAGACGTCGATGGACTGGTCCTGCGACGCGAAGCGCTCGGCGGCGGCGCGGACCTGGTCGGCCGTGGACCCGATCTTGACCAGGGCGACGCCCGCGAGGTGGATGGTCACGCCGTTCTTGGTCTGCGCGACCGGCTCCATCTTGATCTGGCGCGAGCGCAGCGAGATGCGGTCGGACCGCTGGGTCAGCTTGTTCACGAACGCGCCGCCGCCGGTGATGACGGTCATGTTCGAGGTGAGGCCGTCCTCGCCCTTCTGCTTCTTCCCGACGATCACGATCGCCTCGTCGGCCTGCGGCACCTGGTACCAGGCGCGGAAGAGGAAGAAGCCGATGAGGGCGATCAGCAGGAGTGCGCCGACGGCGACTCCGGCGAGGACGATCCAGAGGAGATCCGGTTCCATGGGCGGGCGACCTTTCGTCCGACCCGCGCGACGCGGGTACCTGAGAGACGTACAGGTTCCATCGTGTCACAGCGCCTCGGACGGCCGCGTCGGCCGGAGGGGGGATACTGCGGCCGCCGCCGAGAGCGGATCACGAGGGGGCGGGCCCGGAGGAGGACGCCACGAACGAGGGCGTCGCGCGGAGTGCCGCGGAGGAGATCAGTGCTGGGGTACCTGGACTCGAACCAAGAACAACTGAACCAGAATCAGCCGTGTTGCCAATTACACCATACCCCAATGGTCATCCGGAGGTGATCCCGGGACCAGGCGGCGGCCGGATCGAGACCCGAGCGCCGAGAGACGACAGTACCCTACGCGGGCATCCCGCTCAAATCGAGCCGCGGACGACGCTGCCCTCGGACTCCGGGGCGGCCTCGCCGAGGCGGGCGCGGACGAGGTCGCGGTTGATCGCGGAGGCGACCTGGGCGCCCGATCCGGCGGCGACGATCAGCTGCTGCGGGCCGGGAGGGGTGACCTCGCCGGCGGCGTAGAGGCCGGGGACGGACGTGCGGCCACCGGCGTCGACGCGGAGGAAGCCGTCGGCGTCGCGGTCGGGGCCGGCCGCGTCCAGGTAGTCCAGCGCGGGCGTCCAGACGGGTCGGACGAACGCGCCGGTGCGCGGCACGACGTCGCCGTCGACGAGGCGGACGCCGGTCATCTCGGCGCGCTCCCCGGCGAGGTCGGCGACCGGGCGCCGGTCGACCCGGATGCCGATGGAGGCGAGCAGCGACTCGTCGGCGTCGCTCACCGTCCCGACGCCGTTGGTGAAGACGATCAGGTCGGTCGACCACTGCGAGAGGAGCATGGCCCGCTCCGCGAGGTCGTCGGTCTCGCCGATCAGGGCGAGCGCCTCCCCCGCCTTCTCGTAGCCGTCGCACTCCATGCAGCTGTGCACGGCGGTGCCGTAGTAGGCGCGCAGGCTCGGGAGCGCGGGCGGCGTCTCGAGGAGCCCCGCGGCGACCACGACGGCGGTGGCGACGACGGAGCGGTCCGCGCTGCCGCGCACGCCGCGCGCGCCGACCACGAACTCGCCGCCGGAGCGCTCGACCGACGTGACGAGGGCGTTGTGCACCTCGGCGGCCTCGTAGCGCTCGAACTCCTCGCGGCCGAGGCGGCGCAGCTCGAGCGGCGAGATGCCGTCGCGGGTGAGGAACCCGTGCGAGTGCAGGGTCGCAGCGTTCCGCGGGCGGTTGCTGTCGAGCAGCAGCACGCTCCGGCGCGCCCGGACGAGGTTGAGCGCGGTGGAGAGCCCGGCGGGGCCCCCGCCGATCACGACGACGTCGTAGCGTCCGCCGACCGTCTCCGCCACGGTCAGGCCTGCCGGGAGGCGCCGAGGTGGGCGCCCAGGCGGTCGAGGCGGGCGATCGACTCCTGCTTGCCGAGGATCTCCATCGACTCGAACAGCGGCGGCGAGACGCGGCGTCCGGAGACCGCGGTGCGCAGCGGCCCGTAGGCGATGCGGGGCTTGAGGCCGAGGCCCTCGTTCAGCGCGGAGGCGAGCGCCTCCTGGATCGAGGCCGTCAGCCACTCGGACGCGGGGACGAGCTCGAGGGCGCCGATCGAGGCGGCGAGCACCTCGCCGGCGTTCGCGGGCAGGCCCTTCAGCGCGTCCTCGTCGTACTCGAGCGCCTCGGAGGCGGTGAAGAGGAACCCGAGCATGCCGGGGGCCTCCCCGAGCAGGCCGATCCGCTCCTGCACGAGGGGCGCGGCGGCGTCGAGCACGGCGCGCTGCTCGGCGGTCGGCTCGCCCGCGAGCACTCCGGCCGCCACGAGGTACGGGATCGTCCGCTCGGTGAAGTCGTCGACGGCCAGGAGGCGGATGTGGTCGCCGTTGATCGACTCGGCCTTCTTGAGGTCGAAGCGGGCCGGATTGGGGTTCACATCGGCCACGTCGAAGGCGGCGACCATCTCGTCGATCGAGAAGACGTCGCGGTCGTGCGTGAGCGACCAGCCGAGCAGGGCGAGGTAGTTGACCAGGCCCTCCGGGATGAAGCCGCGGTCGCGGTGGTGGAAGAGGTTCGAGGACGGGTCGCGCTTGGAGAGCTTCTTGCTGCCGTCGCCCATCACGTAGGGGAGGTGCCCGAAGCGCGGGACGAAGGTCGTCACTCCGATGTCGATCAGTGCGTGGTACAGCGCGATCTGCCGGGCGGTCGAGGGGAGGATGTCCTCGCCGCGCAGCACGTGGGTGATCTGCATGATCGCGTCGTCGACCGGGTTCACCAGCGTGTAGAGCGGCTGGCCGTTGGGGCGCACCACGACGAAGTCGCTGAAGGAGCCCGCGGGGAACGTGATCGGGCCGCGGACCAGGTCGTCGAAGGACAGGTCGGCGTCCGGCACGCGCAGGCGCAGCGCCGGGGCGCGGCCCTCGGCGCGGAAGGCGGCGCGCTGCTCCTCGGTGAGGTCGCGGTCGTGGTTGTCGTACCCGTGCTGCTTCGCGCGGCCGGCCGCCTCGTTGCGCGCGTCGATCTCCTCGGCCGTGGAGTAGCTCTCGTAGAGGTGCCCCGACGCCGTCAGCCGCGCGATCACGTCGAGGTAGACATCGGTGCGCTCGGACTGCCGGTACGGGCCGTGCGGGCCGCCGACTCCGACGCCCTCGTCCCAGTCGAGCTTCAGCCAGCGCAGCGCGTCGAGGATCTGCTCCACGCTCTCCTCGCTGTCGCGGGCGGCGTCCGTGTCCTCGATGCGGAAGACGAACGTGCCGCCGGTGTGGCGCGCGTACGCCCAGTTGAACAGGGCGGTGCGGATGAGGCCGACGTGCGGGGTCCCGGTCGGCGAGGGGCAGAAGCGGACGCGGACGTCGCTCCCGGTCGCGGTCGTGAACGGGTGCGCGTCCGGCGCGCTTTCCAGGGGCGGGGTGAGCTCAGACATACGAGGCCGATCCTACCGGCGGGAGGCGGTGCAGCGCCCGGGATCGCGGGGGGCCGTGGCGCCTCCGCCCCGGGCACGGTGCGCGCCTCGCGGCGACTGCTTCTACCGGACAGCACTGCTCCGAGTCAACGGACTCCCCGAGCGAGCAGGAGCAGTGGTGCGCTGACCCCGGGCCTCTCGTCGAGAGGGCCCGAGCGCCGCACCGCAGGCCGCGCCGGGCCTCCGCGCGAGCGTGCCCGGAAGGAGCACTGATGAGCACGATCGATCTCGACCCCCGCACCGACCGCCCGAGCGCCCTCACCGAGGCGGCACGGGAGGAGAAGGACGCCCGCACGCTCTCGCTCTTCCAGGCCGCGGTGAGCGCGGAGGCCGCCGAGGGCGCGCGCATCCGCGAGCGCATCGTGCTCGACCACCTGGGCCTGGCCGAGGCCATGGCCCGCCGGGTCTCCCGGAGCGGAGGCGACTGGGCGGATCTGCGCCAGGTCGCCTACGTGGGCCTCGTGAAGGCCGCCCGCCGCTTCACTCCCGAGCGCGGCGACAGCTTCGCCGCGTTCGCCGTCCCCACGATCACCGGCGAGCTCAAGCGCCACCTCCGCGACCTCGGCTGGATGATCCGGCCGCCGCGCGGCGTGCAGGAGCTGCACCGCCGCTCCGCCGTCGTCGCCGACGAGCTCGCGCAGGAGCTCGGCCGTCACCCCACCGACCAGGAGATCGCCCGCCGCCTCGGAGTGGACGCGACGGAGGTGGCCGACGCGCGCCTCGCGGGGCATCCGCTCTCCCTCGACGAGACCGTGGGCGAGGGCGGCGTCGGCCTGGGCGACACCCTCGGCGGCGAGGACGACCGGCTGCTCGAGATCGACCGGCGGCACGGGCTCGCCGAGGCCCTCGCCGAGCTCGAGGAGGGCCAGCGCGAGCTCCTGCGCATGCGCTTCGTCGAGGAGCGGACCCAGCAGCAGATCGCCGACGCCCTGGGGACGACGCAGATGCAGGTCTCGCGCCTGCAGCGGCGGATCCTCGCGCAGCTCGCCGACAGGCTCGGCGCCCCCTCGCGCAGCCATCAGCCGCGCGCTCCCCGGGCCCGCGTGGCCACGGTCACTCCGGTCCGACCGGCGACGCGGCTGAAGTCCGCCTGAGGTGGGCCTCGGCACGCGACGGGAGCGACGAGAGGGCGGCGAGGACGTCGTCGACCTGGACCGCGAGCAGCGCCGGGTCCGGCTCGGCGGAGAAGACGTCGCCGCGGCGGAGGGAGGCGTCGGTCAGCACGACGTGCGGCCCCGAGGCCGGAGGGCCCCAGGCCTCGGGCGGTGCCGGACCGAAGATCACGACCGAGGGGACGCCGTACGCGGAGGCGAGGTGCGCGGCCCCGGTGTCGACGGTCACCACGACCTCGGCGGCCGCGACGACCGCGGCGAACCCGCTGAGCGCGAGCTCCCCCGCCAGCACCTCGCCCGTGCCGGCGAGCTCGGCGACGCGGCGGGCGCGGTCGGCCTCGTTCGCGCCTCCGGTGTAGACGACGCGGTGCCCCTCGGCGGCGAGGGAGCGCGCCACCGCGGCGAAGCGCTCCTCCGGCCACTCGCGCGAGCCGTAGAAGGCCCCGATGTGCACGACGGCGGCTCCGGGGGCCGAGGCGGGCTCCTCCGGGACGGCGATCGCGACGTCCTCGGGGTCGGCGTCGAGACCGATCGAGTTCACCAGGCGGGCCCAGCGGGCGCGCTCGAGCTCGCCGTCGATCCAGAGCGGCCGCGGGTCCTCCGGGCCCGCGCCCGGGTCCAGCGCCGGGACGCGGAACTCGAGAGTGCGCTCGGGCGCGATCTCGCGCAGCCGCAGCCGCGACTCCGGGCCGTTGCCGTGGAGGTTCACGCCGAGCTCGACCCGGCCGGCGGCCATCGGCAGCGGGTCGTCGAGTCCGTGGAGGGTGGGCACGAGCGCGTCCAGGCCCTCGACCAGGTCGACGATCGGCTCGAGCCAGGGCGTGGTCGCCATGATCAGCCGGTGGTCCGGGAAGCCGCGGCGCAGGGCCTTGAGCGCCGGGACGGCGACGAGCAGGTCGCCGAGCTTGAGGGCGCGCAGCGCGAGGATCTCCGGAGTCCCGTCCGGGGCGGTGAGAGCGCGCACGGCGCCTCCTTCCTGTCGGAGTCCCCGTACCCCGCTGCGCGCACCTCAGACGCGCCGCCCGCAGATGCCAGCGACGCGCCCGGAGGGACCGACTTCTCCGGAAGGGGGTTTACATCCCCGGTCGAGGGGTACGAGGAGAAGGTGAACGACTCCTCCTCCCGGAGCGCCGACGAGCGCGCGAGGGCCCCGCGCCTGCGGGGGATCCTCTTCGACCGCGATGCGACGCTCGTGGTCGACGTGCCCTACAACGGCGACCCGGCGCAGGTCTCCCCGATGCCCACCGCCCTCGCCGCGGTCGAGCGGGCGCGCGAGGCGGGGCTGGCCGTGGGCGTGGTCACCAACCAGTCCGGGATCGCCCGCGGGATCATCGACCGCGGCCAGGCCGACGCGGTGAACCGGCGCGTGGACGAGCTCTTCGGCGGCTTCGACGTGTGGATGCTCTGCCCCCACGGCCCGGAGGACGGCTGCTCCTGCCGGAAGCCCCGGCCCGGCATGGTGCTCGACGCCGCCGAGCAGCTGGGACTGCCGGCACGGTCCCTCGCCGTGATCGGCGACATCGGGGCCGACGTCGGCGCCGCCGCCGCGGCCGGCGCCCGTGGAGTGCTGGTGCCGACTCCGATCACCCGCGCCGAGGAGGTGGACGCCGCTCCGCTGCAGGCGGCGACGCTCCTCGAGGCGGTCGAGCTGCTGCTCGCGATGCAGCCCGACGAGGACGCCGAGTGAGGCGCCGCGTGCTCGTCGCCCGCCTGGACAGCGCGGGAGACGTCCTGCTGTGCGGACCCGCCGTCCGCGCGATCGCGGCCGACGCCGAGGTGCTGCTGCTGAGCGGTCCGCAGGGAGCGCCCGCGGCCGCGCTGCTGCCGGGTCCCTCCTCCGTCCGCACCTGGTGGTGCCCGTGGATCGGCGACGCCTCCCGCCCCGTCGACTCCGAGCTCGTCGACGAGCTGCGCGCGATCGTCGAGGAGTTCGCGCCGGACGAGGCCGTGATCCTCACCTCCTTCCACCAGTCGCCGCTTCCGCTGGCCCTGCTGCTCCGCCTCGCCGGTGTCGCCCGCATCACGGGCGCCTCGGTCGACTTCGCGGGCGCCCTGCTCGATGTGCGCCTCGTGCCGGGCGAGACCCTCGAGGAGGACCAGCCGGAGCCGGAGCGCGCGCTCGCGATCGCGGCGGCGGCCGGCTTCGCGCTGCCCGCCGGCGACGACGGACGGCTCCGCGTGCGCCGCGAGGGCGCGCTGCCCGCCGCTCTCGAGGGGATCGGCCCCTACGCGGTCGTGCACCCCGGGGCAGCCGTCCCCGCCCGCGCCTGGCCGGCGGCGAACGCGGCCCGCGCCGTCGAGCTGCTGGCGGACGCGGGCCTCGCTGTCGTCGTCACCGGCGGCCCGGGCGAGCGCTCCCTCACGGCCGAGGTCGCGGGCTCCCGCGGCATCGACCTCGGCGGGGCGACGGACTTCGCCGGCGCCGCCGAGGTGCTGGCCGGCGCCGACGTCGTGATCTGCGGCAACACCGGCCCCGCGCACCTCGCCGCCGCGGTCGGCACCCCCGTGGTGAGCCTCTTCGCGCCGGTCGTCCCGGCCGTGCGCTGGGCGCCCTACGGCGTCCCGGTCGCGCAGCTCGGCGACCAGGAGGCGCCCTGCGCCGGCTCGCGCGCCCGCGTGTGCCCCGTCCCCGGCCATCCGTGCCTCGCGGGGGTGAGCGCCGAGGACGCGGTCGGCGCCGCCCTCCGACTCCGACCCACGACTTCCCCGAGAGAGGCCATCGCATGAGGATCCTGCTCTGGCACGTGCACGGCGGCTGGGCGGACGCCTTCGTCCGCGGCGCCCACACCTACCTGCTCCCCACGACTCCGGCCCGCGACGGCTGGGGCCTGGGCACCGGCGGCCGCGACTGGCCGAGCGCCGTCGAGATCGCGCCCGAGGAGCTGCACGACGCCGACGTCGACGCGGTCCTCCTCCAGAGGCCCGAGGAGCTCGCCGAGGCCGAGCGCCTGCTCGGGCGACGCCTCGGCCGCGACGTGCCCGCCGTCTACGTGGAGCACAACACCCCCCGCGGGGACGTGCCGGACAACCGCCACCCGCTCGCCGACCGCGACGACCTGCTGATCGTCCACGTCACCCACTTCAACGCCCTGATGTGGGACACCGGATCGACGCGGACGACGGTGATCGAGCACGGGATCCACGACCCGGGTCCCCTCTACACCGGCGAGCTGCCGCACTTCGGCGTGGTCGTCAACGAGCCCGTCCGCCGGGGCCGGGTCGCCGGGACCGACCTGCTCCCCCGCTTCGGCGTGGTCGGTCCGCTGGACGTCTTCGGGATGAAGACCGACCGGCTCGCCGAGCTGCCGGGCCTGGAGGACGTGACGGTCCTCGGCGACGTCCGCACGCAGGCGATGCACGGGGCCCTGGCCCGCCGCCGGGTCTACCTGCACCCGTTCCGATGGACCTCCCTCGGCCTCGCACTGCTGGAGGCGATGCACCTCGGGATGCCCGTCGTCGCGCTCGACGTGACGGAGGCGGGGCGCGCCGTCCCGCCCGAGGCCGGAGCGGTCTCGAACGACCTCGACGCCCTCGTCGCCTCGGCCCGGGCGCTCGTCGAGGACCCGGACCGGGCCGCCCGCGCCGGCGCCGTCGCCCGCGAGGCCGCGCTCGCGCGCTACGGCCTCGCCCGGTTCCACCGCGACTGGGACGAGGTCCTCGCCGACCTCCCCGGACGCCGGTCGCCGGAGCCCGCTCTGGAAGGGAGCACCCGATGAAGCAGCACCTCTCCGCCGCGCCCGCGCTGACGATCGCCATGGTCTCGGAGCACGCGAGCCCCCTGGCGACCCTCGGCGGCGTCGACGCCGGCGGCCAGAACGTCCACGTGGCGGCGCTCGCCGACGCGCTCGCCCGCCGCGGCCACCGCGTCGTCGTCTACACCCGCCGCGACGACCCCTCCCTCCCCCGGCGCGTGCCCTTCACCTCGGGAGTCGAGGTCGTGCACATCGACGCCGGGCCGCCGCGCCGGGTGTCGAAGGACGAGCTGCTGCCCTTCATGGGCGACTTCGCCGTCGACCTCGCCGAGGAGTGGCTGCAGGAGCGGCCGGACCTCGTGCACAGCCACTTCTGGATGTCCGGGGTCGCCGCGCTCGACGCCTCCGAGCGGGTGGAGCGAGCCACGGGTCGGCGCGTGCCCGTCCTCCACACCTTCCACGCGCTGGGCGTGGTCAAGCGCCGCCAGCAGGGCGCGCTCGACACCAGCCCCGAGGAGCGCGCCTGGCTCGAGCCCGGAGTGGGCCAGAAGGCCGACGGCGTCGTCGCCACCTGCTCGGACGAGGCCTTCGAGCTCAAGGGGCTCGGCGTGCCGACCTCGCGCATCTCGGTGGTGCCCTGCGGAGTCGACATCGACCGGTTCTCGGTCGAGGGCCCGGTCGCGCCCCGCAGCGAGCGCTCGCGGCTGATGACCATCGGACGCCTGGTGCCGCGCAAGGGCATGGGCATCGCGATCGAGGCGCTCGCGCACCTGGTCGCGGCCGGCCACGACGCCGAGCTCGTCGTGGTCGGGGGCTCCGGCTCCGGCGACGCGCTGACGGCGGACCCCGAGTACCAGCGGCTGCACGGCGTGGCCGAGAGCCTCGGCGTCGCGGACCGCGTCGACTTCGTCGGCCAGCTCTCGCAGACCGAGATGCCCGCGATGCTCCGCTCGGCCGACGTCGTGGTCTGCGCGCCCTGGTACGAGCCGTTCGGCATCACTCCGCTCGAGGCGATGGCCTGCGGCGTGCCGGTCGTCGCCTCCTCCGTCGGCGGCCTGATCGACACCGTGGTCGAGGACGTCACCGGGGTCCACGTGCCTCCGCGCGACCCGGTCGCCCTGGCCGCCGCCCTCGGCTCGCTGCTGGAGGACCCCGACCGCGCCCGCGCCTACGGGGCCGCCGGACGCGAGCGCGTCGAGTCCCGCTACTCCTGGGACCGCGTCGCCGCCGACACCGAGCGCGCCTACGTCACGACCCTCGCCGGCCTCGGCGACGAGTCGCTCCTCACCGGCGCCACGAGCGCACCCTCATCTCCCACCACCCGGAAGGCGGCTCCGCGACGATGACCATCGACAGCGCGACCATCGACACCGTTCTGGACACCCCGGCCGACGCCGCCCGGCGCCTCGTCGACGACCACGTGGCGCGCGCGCTCGACGCGGTCGCGCAGCTGGAGCGCCACTCCGACAGGATCGCCGCCTGGGGCGTCGAGCTCGCCGACCGCCTGCACTCCGGCGCGCGCCTGCTCGCCGCGGGCAACGGCGGCTCCGCGGCCGAGGCGCA
This sequence comes from Rathayibacter sp. AY1A4, assembly GCF_002930955.1. Classification (NCBI taxonomy): domain Bacteria; kingdom Bacillati; phylum Actinomycetota; class Actinomycetes; order Micrococcales; family Microbacteriaceae; genus Rathayibacter; species Rathayibacter sp. AY1A4. The sequence goes on from NZ_PSTN01000010.1 coordinate 17,890, forward strand.
GCACCTCACCGCCGAGCTCGTCGGCCGCTTCGACGGCGACCGCGTCCCCTTCTCCGCCATCTCGCTGCACGCCGAGACGTCGAGCCTGACCGCGATCGGCAACGACTACGGCTTCGACCACGTGTTCTCGCGCCAGGTCACCGCGCACGCCCGGGCGGGCGACGTCGTGGTCCTGCTCTCCACCAGCGGACGCAGCGCGAACCTCCTCCACGCCGCGGAGGCCGCCCGTGCGGCGGGCGCCCGGTCGTGGGCGCTGACCGGCGAGGGGCCGAACCCGCTCACCGAGCTCTGCGACGAGGCGATCGCCCTCGAGGGCCACGGCTCCAACGTGCAGGAGGCGCAGCTGGTGCTCGTGCACGCGCTCTGCCGGGCCTTCGAGCACCGGATCCGCGCACGGACGGCGGCCGCCTCGTGAGCCGCCTGCGCCTCGTCGTCGTCGGCGACGTGATGCTCGACGTCGACCTCTCCGGACCCGCCGAGCGGCTGAGCCCGGACGCCCCCGTCCCCGTGGTCGACGTCTCGGCCCGCAGCGCCCGCGCCGGCGGTGCCGGGCTCGTCGCCCGGATGCTCGCCCGCGACGGGCACGAGGTGACGCTGGTGACCGCGCTCGCCGAGGACTCGGATCCGGACGTGGCGGAGCTGCGCGCCGAGCTGTCCGGCGTCCGCCTGGTCGCCGGGCCCTCGGGAGCGCCGACGCCGGTGAAGACCCGCGTCGCCGCCTCCGGCCAGGCCGTCGTGCGGATCGACCGCGGCTGCGAGACGCCGCCCGTCCCCGGCGTCACCGACGCGATGCTCGCCGCGCTCGCCGACGCCGACGCCGTGATCGTCGCCGACTACGGCCGCCGCCTCACCGAGGATCCGTCGCTCCGCACGGCGCTCGACGCGCTCACCGTGCCGCTGGTGTGGGATCCGCACCCGCGGGGCTCCCAGCCGGTCGCCGCCACCTCCCTCGCCACCCCGAACCTGGCCGAGGCCACCGCCTTCTCGGGAGCCGTCGGCCGCGGAGTGACGCGCGCCGAGTCCGCCGCGACCACCCTCCTCGAGCGCTGGGGCTGCGGTGCGGTCACCGTGACGATGGGATCCTCCGGCGCCCTGCTGCGCTCCCGCGGCGCCGGCGTCCCGGTCGTCGCACCGGCCGTCGCCGTGCCGCCCACCGACCCGTGCGGCGCGGGCGACCGGTTCGCCGCCTCCGCCGCGGTCGCCCTCGCCGAGGGTGCGAGCACCTCGGAGGCGGTGCAGGCGGCGGTCGCCGCGGCCGGCGCCTACCTCCTCGCGGGAGGGGTCGCCTCCCTGTCCGCTCCCGCCGACCCCGCACCCCTCCACGGCGGCGGGGTGGACGCCCTGCGCGTCGCCGAGTCCGTCCGCGCGGCAGGAGGAACGGTGGTCGCGACGGGCGGCTGCTTCGACCTGCTCCACGCCGGCCACGCCCGCACCCTCTCCGCCGCACGCGCTCTCGGCGACTGCCTGATCGTCTGCCTCAACTCGGACGACTCCGTCCGGCGCCTCAAGGGCGCGGCGCGGCCGATCATCCCCGAGGACGACCGCGTCGACCTGCTGCTCGCGCTCGAGTGCGTCGACGCCGTGCTGGTCTTCGGCGAGGACACGCCGGACGAGGCGCTGCGCCGCATCCGCCCCGACGTCTGGGTGAAGGGCGGCGACTACTCCGCCGAGTCCCTCCCCGAGACGGCGACGGTGGCGGAGTGGGGCGGCCGGGTCCTGACCGTGCCGTACCACCCGGGCCGCTCGACCACCCATCTCGCCGCCGCGCTCGCGCGTGTCGGCTGACCCGCGGCCCACGAGGCCCGCAGACCACCCCCGGAAGGAAACCATGAGCACCACTCCCACCCCCATCGGCCGCGTCCTGATCACCGGAGGAGCCTCCGGGCTCGGTGCGGCCGTCGCCGCCGCGGTCACCGCCGCCGGCGGCACGCCGATCGTGCTCGACCGCGACGTCTCGTCGGTGAAGGAGGGCGTCGCCGCCTACCAGGTCGACGTCGCGAAGACCCGCGAGGCCGAGAAGGCGGTCGTCGAGATCGCCCGCGAGCACGGCGGGCTCGACGCCGTCGTGACCGCGGCCGGCATCGACCGCTGCGGCCGCCTCGTCGACGTGGAGCCGGAGGAGTGGGAGCGCGTCATCTCCGTCAACCTCCTCGGTACCGCGGCCGTCGTCCGGGCGGCCCTGCCCTTCCTCACCGAGACGCACGGCCGCGTCGTCACCGTCGCCTCCTCGCTCGCGATCAAGGCCGTCTCGGACGCGACCGCGTACTGCGCCTCGAAGTTCGGCGTGCTCGGCTTCACCCGCGCGCTCGCGGCCGAGACCAAGGGCGAGATCGGCGTGACCACGCTGATCCCGTCGGGCATGAAGACGCGCTTCTTCGACGACCGCGACGAGCAGTACAAGCCGGGTCCGGACGCGCTGCTGAACGATCCGGAGAACGTGGCGAACGCCGTCATGTTCGTCCTCGGCCAGCCGCGCGGCTGCGAGGTCCGCGAGCTCGTCATCACGCACGAGGAGGAGCCGTCCTGGCCGTGATCCGCTGATCCGGGCGCGCCCCGGATCCCCCGCCGCGAGACGCCGCCTCGGTCCGCACGCCCCGGCGCGTCGCGTACCGAGGCGGCGTCTCGCGGTTCAGCGGGTGGAGGCGAGCACCCCGCGGACGTCCTCGAGCACCGCCTCGACGCGCACGTCGCCGACGAACGTGACGTCGTGCTCGCAGCGCGGAGCGGTCCAGCCGACCTGCGTGGCGTCGCGCCCGCAGACCGGGCAGTGCGTGGTCCAGCTCAGCTGCACCCGGTGGCGCTGCCGCCCGAGGGCCGCGGCGTTGATCGCGTTGCCCACCCAGAAGACCCCGACCGTCGGAGCGCCGACCGCGGCGGCGAGATGGCGGGGTCCGGAGTCGTTGCCGAGCACGAGGTCGGCGAGCGAGAGCAGCGGAGCGAGGTCCGGGAGGTCCACGACGCCCGCCCAGGAGACCGCTCCCGGCGCTCCGGCGACGATCTCGTCGGCGGCGGGCACGTCCGAGGCGTCGCCCACCACCAGCACGCGCGCGCCGTCCGCCAGCAGCTCCGTCGCCACGGCGGCGAAGGAGGCGGCGGGCCAGCGGCGGCGGGGATCGGTCGCGCCGGGGTGGATCAGCACCAGCGGGCCGCCCGCGGGCAGCGCCGCGGCGAGGCGGTCCCGCCGCTCCGGATCCACGGCGAGCGCCGGCTCGAGGCGGGTCGCGGGCGCTCCTGCCAGCCCGACGATCTCGAGCGCCCGCAGCATCTCGTGCTGGTAGTAGACGTAGGGGATCGTGCGCTCGAGCTCCGCGGCGTCGTCGGTGCGCGACCCGACCGTGTGGCGCGCGCCGAGGCGCTGGAGGAACGGGTTGGAGTAGCGCCCGCCGCCGTGCAGCTGCACGGCCAGGTCGAAGCGGCGCGCGCGCATCCGCTCGGTGAAGTCCTCGACGACCCGGGGGTCCTCCCCCTCTCCGTCGCGGACGCCCTGCGCCACCGGCAGGATCTCGACGTCGGCGATCGGCGACTCGACGCCCGTCAGCAGGACCCGGTGCGCGGGCGTCCCGAGCAGGGTGATCTCGGCTCCCGGGTAGGCGGCCGCGAGGGCGTCGACGGCGGGCAGCGCGAACAGCAGGTCGCCGAGTCCGCCGCCGCGCAGGACGGCGATCCTCTCGACTCCGGCGAAGGGCTCTCGGAGGGGGGCGATGGCGACCACGACGGGTTCCTCTCAGGTGCGGAGGGCGCGCGGGCGCCGCTCCGGGGACGGTGCACTCCTCCACTTCCCCGCCGGGGCCGATCCGAAACCGGATCGGGGGCGAGCCCGTCGCCGATCCGGGGGCGGATTCCGGAGGCGGCGTGTCTAGGCGCGCACCACCCGGGTACCGGACGGATGCGTCCGCCACTCCGCGGGCGCCCCCGACCGAGAGGTGACCGTGACCATCGACATCACGACCCCCGCCACGACCGCCGCCGACGCCGTCCGCCGCGCGCGGACCGCGTTCCCCGTGTGGGCCGCCACCGCGCCCGCCGAGCGCGGCGCCCTGCTCCGTGCCGCCGCCCACCGCGTGGCCGAGCGCGAGCAGGAGCTCGCCGACCTCAACACGCAGGAGACGGGCAAGCCCGCCGGCGACGCGCTGGGCGGCGTGCGCGCCGGTGTCGACACGCTGCTCCAGTACGCCGAGCTCGGCCCGCTTCACCGCGGGAGGAGCCTGCGCGGAGGGGCGCTCAACGTCGATCTGGCCCTGCCGCACCCGCGCGGTGTCGTGCTCGCCCTCACTCCGTGGAACGACCCGGTCGCCGTCGCCGCGGGCCTCCTGGGCGCCGCGATCGTCTCCGGGGATGTCGTCGTGCACAAGCCGAGCGAGCGCAGCCCGGGCACGGGCGCCCTCTTCACGAGCATCCTCGCCGAGGCGCTGCCCGAGGGCGTGCTGACCCTGGTCGAGGGTGACGGGGCGGTCGGCGACGAGCTGGCGCGCACCGAGGGCGTCGACGTCCTCGCCCACGTCGGCTCGACCGCCACCGGCCGCGCGCTCGCCCGGGTCGCCGCCGTCACCGGCGCGCACGTGATCCTCGAGAACGGCGGCAACGACGCGCTGGTCGTCGACCGCGACGTCGACCCGGTCTGGGCCGCCGAGCAGGCCGCGCTGGGCGCCTTCGCCAACGCCGGCCAGATCTGCACCTCCGTCGAGCGGATCTACGTGCACCGCGACATCGCCGAGGCGTTCACGGCGGCGCTGGTCGCCGAGGCCGACCGCTGGAGCGCGGGCCCTCTCCCCCGCCTCGTCGACGCCCGCATGCGCGACGCCGTCCACGAGCACGTCACGGAGGCGCTCGACAGCGGCGCGCGCGCCCTCACCGGCGGCACTCCCGGGGACGGCACCTTCTACCCCGCGACCGTCCTGGCCGACTGCACCGAGTCGATGCTGGTGATGACGGAGGAGACCTTCGGGCCCGTCGCGCCGATCCGCGTCGTCGACTCCTTCGACGAGGGCCTGGACCTGGCCGCCGCGAGCCCCTACGGCCTGGCCGCCTCGATCCTCACCGCCGACATGGAGCACGCGCACCGCGCCGCGGCGACGCTGCCGGTCGGCACCGTCAAGGTCAACGGCGTCTTCGGAGGAGCGCCGGGCGGCAGCGCCCAGCCCCGCGGAGCATCCGGCTCCGGCTTCGGCTACGGCCCGGAGCTGCTCGACGAGATGACCACCACCACGGTCGTGCACTTCGGCCTGCCCGTCCTGCCGGGAGGCGCGCGATGAGCCTCGAGGGCTCGGCGCTCCAGCGGGCGAGCGCCCTCCTGGCGCACGTCCACGAGCGCCCGCCCGTCGTCGCCGTGATCGGGGACCTCATCCTCGACTCCTGGTGGCTCGGCGAGGCGGAGCGCGTCACGCGGGAGGCGCCCGCGCCGGTCCTGCGGCTCGAGGACGTCGTCGACGTCGCGGGCGGGGCCGCCAACACCGCCGCCAACCTGCGCGCGCTGGGCGCCGTCGTCCGCACGGTCGGCGTGGCCGGACGCGACTCCGAGGGCGACCGGCTCGTGCGCGCCCTCGAGCGGGCCGGCCTGGACACCTCCCGGGTCGTCCGCACCGGCGCCGCGACGACGATCAAGACCCGCGTGGTCGGCGGCGACAGCGTGATGCTGCGCGTCGACTCCGGCCCGCACCGCCCGGCCGACGACGAGCTGGCCCTGCTCGCCGGTGCCGCCGCCGAGGCCGCCGCGGGCGCCGACGCCGTCCTGGTCTGCGACTACGGCTCGGGGATCCTCCGCGAGGCCGTCGAGCGCCTGCTCGCCGTCGGGCGCCCCGGCCTCCTCGTGATCGACGCGCACGAGCTCGCCGACTGGGCCTTCGCCCGGCCGGACCTGGTCACTCCGAACGCCAAGGAGGCGGAGCGGCTGCTCGGCGGCTCCCTCGGCCGCGGGACGGAGCGGGCCGCCGCCGTGCGCGACGCCGCCGGGGAGCTGCGCGCGCGCTCGGGCGCCCGGCACGTCGTGGTCACCCTCGACCGGGACGGCTCCACCGCCCTCGACGCCGACGGCACGGTCAGCCGCACCTTCGCTCAGCCCGCGGAGGAGAAGCAGGCGTCCGGCGCCGGCGACACCTTCGCCGCGACCGCCACCCTCGCCCTCGCCGCCGGCCGCTCCCTGGCCACCGCCGTCGATCTGGCGCAGGCCGCCGCCGACGTGGTCGTGCAGCGCCCCGGCACCTCCGTCTGCTCGGGCGACGACCTGCTCGCCTCCCTCGCCGCTCCCGGCGCCGTCGTGCTCGGCGAGGACGCCCTCGTCGAGGTCCTCGCGGAGCAGGCGCGCCGCGGTCGCCGCGTGGTCTTCACCAACGGCTGCTTCGACGTCCTGCACCGCGGCCACACGGCGTATCTCCGCCAGGCCCGCGAGCTCGGCGACGTGCTCGTGGTCGCGGTGAACGACGACGACTCCGTCCGGCGGCTGAAGGGCGAGGGACGGCCGATCAATCCGGAGGGCGACCGCGCGGGCGTGATCGCCGAGCTGGGCTGCGTCGACTACGTGACGCTCTTCGGCGGAGACACCCCCATCCCGCTGCTCGAGCGCGTGCAGCCCGACGTCTACGTGAAGGGCGGGGACTACAACCCCGACATGCTCGCGGAGGCGGCCGTCGTGCGCTCCTACGGGGGCGTCGTCACCACGGTCGGCTACGTCTCGGAGCACTCCACGACCGAGATGGTCCAGCGCATCCGATCGGCCGCGCCGTGACCAGCCGCCGGTGGTCCGGGCGCTGGGGGGTCCCGGAAGCTCCCCGGCAGCCGCTGATCGACGTGCTGGTGCCGACGGTCGGCCGCCGTGCCGAGCTCGCCGCCACGCTCGCCGGACTCGCCGCCCAGGACGACCCGCCCTTCCGCGTGATCGTGAGCGACCAGTCCGACGACGCGGTCGCCGAGAGCGACCCGACGATCCTCGCGATGCTGCGCGTGCTGGAGGCGCAGAGCCGGGCTCCGGTGGTGCGCCGGCACCTGCCCCGGCGCGGGCTCGCGGAGCAGAGGCACTACCTCCTCTCCCTCGCCACTGCCCCGGCCGTCCTCTTCCTCGACGACGACGTGTGGCTCGAGCCGGGCACGCTCTCGCGGCTGCACGAGGCCCTCGAGCGCCTCGACTGCGGCTTCGTCGGCTCCGCGGTGCAGGGCCTGTCCTACCTCGAGGACGTGCGCCCGCACGAGACCGAGTCGTTCGAGACCTGGGAGGAGCGCGTCGAGCCCGAGCGGGTGCGGCGCGGAACCCCTGAGTTCGAGCGCTGGCCGCTGCACAACGCGGCCAATCTCACGCACGTCGCCGCCCGCCTCGACGTCCCGGAGGGCGCCTGGCGCGCGTACCGTGTCGCCTGGCTGGGCGCGTGCGTCCTCTACCGCCGCGACGCCCTCCTGGCCGTCGGCGGCTTCGACTTCTGGGAGCAGCTGCCCCCGGAGCACAGCGGTGAGGACGTCGCCGCGCAGTGGCGCGTCATGGAGCGCTTCGGCGGCGCGGGCCTCGTGCCCAGCGGCGCCGTGCACCTCGAGACGCCCACGACGGTCACCGACCGGCGCGTCGACGCCTTCGACCGGCTCTTCGCCGAAGAGCACTCGTAACACTCAGCAAGGCGACGAAAGGACAGCACGATGGACGCACCCAACCCGATCCAGATCCAGAAGTACCTCTCGGGCATCGACTACCCCGCCTCGAAGGACACGATCGTCGAGACCGCCGAGAAGGAGGGCGCGGACGGCGACGTCCTCGAGGCCCTCCGTGCGATCCCGGACGGCGACTACGAGAAGCCCACCGACGTGAGCTCGGCCGTCTCGAAGGTCTGACCACCCTCAGCGGGACGCCGCTCCGGTGCACGGCACGCCGTGCCTGCCGTACCGGAGCGGCGTCCCGCGATCGGCGATCGGCCGGCGCGGAGAGCCGGGGTCAGGCGGAGGCGTGCTCGCGCTCGCGCAGGACGCCGGACTCGAGCGCCTGGAACGACAGCACCTTGTAGCCCTCGGACTCGAAGAAGATCGTCGCCCGGTCGGCCTCCACGCTCATCACGGTGCCGGCGCCCCACTCGCGGTGCTCCACCGACTCGTCGACGCTCAGAGGGGCGTCCACGGGCGCCTCCACGGTCTCGCCGCTCGCCTCGTGCCGCTCGCAGCCGTCGCAGTTGCCGCACCATTCGGCCGACTCCACGCCGAAGTAGTCCAGCAGGACCCGGCGGCGGCACTGGCTGGTCTCCGCGTACGCGCGCATCATCGACAGGCGCGACTCCGCGATCCGCTCGCGGGAGGCCAGAGCCTCCTTCACCGCGTGCACGGCCTCGTCGCCCGAGGCCTCGCGCGTCGCGCGCAGACCGGACCCGGTCTCCACCAGCCCCGCGTCCGCGAGATCGTTGACGATCCGGGCGATCGTGCGGGCCGGCTTCCCCAGCTCCCTCGCGAGAGCCGCGGAGTCGAGCCCCGGCTGCTCCGAGACGGCCGCCCAGATCACGCGCAGCGCGGCCTTGTCGACCGAGCGCTTGGCGAAGAAGCGGCGGAGACCCAGATCCTCGGCGCGGTAGTGCAGCGCGCCCGTCGCCGGCTCGCCGTCGCGGCCCGCGCGGCCGATCTCCTGGTAATACGCGTCGAGCGACTCGGTGGTCGTCGCGTGCAGCACGAAGCGGACGTCGGCCCGGTCGATGCCCATCCCGAAGGCCGAGGTCGCGACGACGACGTCGAGCTCGCCGGCGCGCCACTGCTCGTGCACGACCTTGCGCTCGGACACCTTGAGTCCGGCGTGGTACGCCGCGACCCGGCGCCCCTCCGCCGCGATGTCGGCCGCGTAGGCCTCCGTCTCCTTGCGGGTGGCGACGTAGACCAGGCCCGGAGCCGTCCAGCTGCGGGCCTCCTCGACCACGGCGGCGCGCTTCTCGTTCTCGCTCTCGTGGCGGTGCACCACCAGCCGGATCTCCGGACGGTCGACGCCGTGCACCTGGATCTCGGGGTCGGTCATCCGGAGGCGCTCGATGATCTCGTCGCGCACCGGCCCGGAGGCGGTGGCGGTCATCGCGAGCACCGGCGGGTCTCCGAGCTCGCCGCGCACATCGGCCAGGCGGAGGTAGTCGGGGCGGAAGTCGTGGCCCCAGGAGGAGACGCAGTGCGCCTCGTCGACGACCAGGAGCGACACTCCTGCGGCCGCCAGACGCGCCACGTTCTCGGGCTTGGCGAGCTGCTCGGGCGCCAGGAGCACGTAGAGCGGGCCGCCCTCGTCGATCCGGTCCCAGGCGCGGGCGACGGCCGCGGCGCCCTGGGAGGAGTTGATCGCGACGGCGGGCGGGGCCGCCGGAGCCGCCTCGATCGCGGCGAGCTGGTCGGCCTGCAGGGCGACGAGCGGGGAGACGACCAGGACGACGCCGCCGCGCTCGGCTCCGGCGATCTGGTAGACCGCGGACTTGCCGCCGCCCGTCGCCAGCACCAGCAGCGTGTCGCGCCCGGAGGCCGCCGACTCGATCGCCTCGCGCTGACCGGGGAGCAGCGACGACCAGCCGAAGTCCTCCCGGGCGATGCGGCTGACGGAGTCGGTGCGGGAGGAGTTCATAGCTCGACGCTACGACCAGACGGCCACGGAGGCAGTCCGCTTGACAGCGCCGGGGAGCACGGTGAAGGCGCGTCGCCCGGCCTCCCGGCCCGCCTCTGCCGCCTCGTCCCCGCGCTGTCAATGTCCTGCGGAGGGGCCCGTCGCGTGCTGGGCTGGAGCCCCGACGAGAGGAGCCGACATGGCCGACCAGAACGTGAACGAGGACCTTCCCGGATCCGGCGGCGACGCCGCCCCGAACACCGGCGGCGCGCAGACGGTGCTGCCCGGCGAGGACGCGGCCGACGCCTCCGCAGCGGGGGCCGTTCCCGGGGGCACCGCGATCGACCGCGGTGTCACGGACGCCGTGACCGACGGCGACAGCGGAGGGGACACCGTCTCCGGCGACGCCGACCTGCCGGACGAGACCGAGGGCGCGGTCGGCAGCGACCCGGCGAGCGCCGACTGACGTCCCGCTCGGACGTGTCCGGCCCGCCGGATCCGAGGATCCGCGCGGGCCGGAGGCGCTCGTCCCTCCGCGGAGGAGGGCCCGGGCTCAGCGCCGGACGACCACCGGGTTGAACAGCGTGCCGATGCCCTCGACGTCCACCGCGACGGCGTCCCCGTTCGCGATCGGCCCGACGCCGGCGGGCGTCCCGGTGAGGATCACGTCCCCGGGGAGCAGCGTGAAGATGCGCGAGACGTAGGCCACGAGCTCGGGCACCCCGTGGATCATGTCGCCGGTGCTGCCCGACTGCTGCACGCGCCCGTTGACGCGCGTCTCGATCGCGCTCTCGTTCCAGACGAACTCGGTCTCGATGACCGGTCCGAGCGGGCAGAAGGTGTCGTAGCCCTTCGCCCGCGCCCACTGGCCGTCGGAGCGCTGGAGGTCGCGTGCGGTGACGTCGTTGGCGATCGTGTACCCGAAGACCACGTCCTCGTAGTCCTCCGCGCGGACGTTGCGGGCCACGGCGCCGATCACGATCGCCAGCTCGCCCTCGAACTCCACCTGCTGGCTGTCCTCGGGGAGGACGATCACCTCGTCCGGGCCGATGACCGACGTGTTCGGCTTGAGGAACACCAGCGGCTCCGCCGGGGCGTCACCGCCCATCTCAGCCGCGTGGTCGGCGTAGTTCTTCCCGATGCCGACGATCTTGGAGCGCGGGATCACCGGCGCGAGGAGCTTCGCCTCCGCGATCGGGATGCGCTCGCCCGTGGTGTCGAACCCGGCGAACATCGGGTCGCCGGCGAGCACGACCAGGTCGTCCTCGTCCACGATCCCGAAGTGGATCGCTCCCCCGTTGTCCCCGTCGCGCTGCGTGGCGAATCGTGCGATCTTCATGCGTCCAGCCTCGTCATCCATCCGTGCGTGTCCTCGCGGCGTCCGTACTGGATGCCGGTCAGCTCCTCGCGGAGCGACATCGTGAGCTCCCCGGCGGGCGCGCCCTCGCGGCCGACGGAGAAGCCCTCGCCCTTGAGCTCGGCGATCGGGGTGATCACGGCGGCGGTCCCGCAGGCGAACACCTCGACCACGTCGCCGGAGGCCACCCCGTCGCGCCACTCGTCGATGCTCACGCGGCGCCGCTCGACGCGGTGGCCGCGGTCCTCGGCGAGCTGCAGGACGCTGTCGCGCGTGATGCCCTCGAGGATGGAGTCCGATTCCGGGGTGACCAGCGTGCCGTCCTTCTTCACCAGCACCACGTTCATGCCGCCCAACTCCTCGATCCACTGCGACTCCTGCGAGTCGAGGAAGAGGACCTGCGCGCAGCCGTGGCTGTAGGCCTCCTGCTGCGGAAGGAGGGAGGAGGCGTAGTTGCCGCCCGTCTTCGCCGCTCCCGTGCCGCCCTTGCCCGCCCGGGCGTAGGAGGTGGAGAGCCAGATCGACACGGGGGCGACCCCGCCCGAGAAGTAGGCGCCGGCGGGGCTGGCGATCACGTAGTAGCCGACGTCCTCGGCCGCGCGCACGCCGAGGAACGCCTCCTGCGCGAACATGAACGGGCGCAGGTAGAGGCTGGTCTCCGGTTCCGAGGGGACCCAGTCGCCGTCGACCGCGATCAGCTGCCGCAGCGACTCGACGAAGAGGTCCGTCGGGAGCTCCGGCAGCGCGAGGCGGCGGGCCGAGCGCTGCAGGCGGCGCGCGTTCGCCTCCGGGCGGAAGGTCCAGACGGAGCCGTCCTCGTGGCGGTAGGCCTTCATCCCCTCGAAGATCTCCTGAGCGTAGTGCAGGACGGCGGCGGCGGGGTCGAGCGCGAGCGGGCCGTAGGGCTCGACGCGGGCGCTGTGCCAGCCGTCCGTGCGGGTCCAGCGGAGGCCGACCATGTGGTCGGTGAAGTGCATGCCGAAGCCGGGGTTCGCGAGGATCCGGGCGCGCTCCTCGGCGGAGCGGGGCGCGGGGGCGGCGGTCACCTCGAAGGCGAGGTCGGCGGGGGCGGAGTCGGTGCTCATCGTGGTGGTGTCCTTCTGCGGGGGATCAGCGGAGGCGGGCGACGACGGAGTCGCCGATCGCGGCCGTGGAGCGCGGGGTGCCGTCGCGCGACTCGATGTCGGCGGTCACGGCCGCGGTGACGCGGGCGGCCTCGTCGCTCCGGCCGAGGTGGTCCAGCAGCATCGCGGCCGAGAGGATCGCGGCGGTCGGGTCGGCGAGCTGCCGTCCGGCGATGTCGGGCGCGGATCCGTGGACCGGCTCGAACATGCTGGGGAACGCGCCGTCGGGGTTGATGTTGCCCGAGGCCGCGAGTCCGATGCCGCCGCTGATCGCGCCGGCCAGATCGGTCAGGATGTCGCCGAAGAGGTTGTCGGTGACGATGACGTCGAACCTAGCAGGGTCGGTCACGAGGAAGATCGTGGCGGCGTCCACGTGGAGGTAGTCGACGGCCACGTCCTCGAAGGCGGCCCCCACCTCGTCGACGATCCGCTTCCAGAGCGAGCCGGAGAAGACGAGGACGTTCGTCTTGTGGACGAGCGTCAGCCGGGAGCGGCGCGTGCGGGCGAGCTCGAACGCGTGTCGGACGACGCGCTCGACCCCGTAGGCGGTGTTGACCGACACCTCGTTGGCGACCTCGTGCGGGGTGCCCTGCCGGATCGAGCCGCCGGTGCCGACGTAGGGCCCCTCCGTGCCCTCGCGGACGACCACGAAGTCGACCTCGCCGGGAGCCGCGAGCGGCGAGGCGACGCCCGCGTAGAGACGGGTGGGCCGCAGGTTGACGTAGTGGTCGAGCTCGAAGCGCAGCCGCAGCAGCAGCCCGCGCTCGATGTTCGCGTCCCGGAGGCGCGGGTCGCCCGGTGCTCCGCCGACGGCGCCCAGGAGGATCGCGTCGTGCCCCGCGATCGCCGCGAGGTCCTCGTCGGTGAGGACGTCGCCGGTCTCGAGGTAGCGGGCGGCGCCGAGCGAGAAGGTGGTCGTCTCGAGCACCAGATCGGAGTCGGCGGTGACGGCGTCGAGGACCTTGACGGCCTCGGCGGTCACCTCGGGCCCGATCCCGTCTCCGGGGATGACGGCGAGCTTCACGGTGCGGGGCATGGCGGTCCTCAGGCGTACGGGGTCGGAGTCCCCCCAGCGTACTCGCGGCCCGCCCGCGCCGCGGTCCGGGGCACGCGCCCCCGTCGGGCTGGCGAGGGCCGCCCGGGAGGCGCTGCGCGTCCCGGGCGGCCTCCGTCGGGAGGAGAGGAGGAGCGTCAGCTCCGGCGGAGGCGCCAGGCGCCGACCGCGGCGGCGGCCAGCACGAGGACGACGCCGAGCCAGGCCGACCAGCCGACGCCCGAGTCGAACGCCGCGCTCGCCGACGCGACGAGGCTCGCGGCGGAGTCGGCGGGCAGCTCGCCGGCGACCGAGACGGCGCCGCCGAGGGTCTCCCCGGCCCGCTGCGCCTGCGCGGCGTCGAGGCCCTCGGGCAGCACGACTCCCCCGCGGTACACGGCGGTGAGGACCGTGCCGAGCGTCGCGGTGCCGAGGACGGCACCGAGCTCGTAGGCGGTCTCGGAGACGGCGGAGGCCGCACCGGCCTTGTCGGCGGGCGCGTTGGCCAGGATCAGCTCGTTCGACACCGTCTCGGCCGCACCGATGCCCAGGCCGAGGAACGCGAAGGCGACGGCGACGGTGAGCGCGGACGCTCCTCCGGGCGCCCCGCTGCCGAGGGCCAGCAGGATGTACCCGACGGCCGAGACCAGCAGTCCGGCCGGGACGACGAGGCGCGGAGCGACGCGGCGCGCGATCGGCACCACGCCGAGCCCGGCCAGGATCATCACGGCGAGGCCCGGCACGAGCACGAGGCCCGCCTCCAGGGGCGAGAGCCCGACCACGAGCTGCAGGTGCTGCGAGAGGAAGAAGAGCCCGCCGACCAGCGCGGTGACGCTGAGGAGGTTGACCACGATCGCCGCACTGAACGAGCCGCGGCGGAAGAGCGAGAGATCGAGCATCGGCGAGGCCCGGCGCTGCTGGCGGCGGACGAACAGAACTCCCGAGACGACGCCCACGACGAGCGCCGCGACGCCGACCACGTCGATCCCGTGCTCGGCGAAGGACTTCACCGCGTAGACGACCGGCGCCATGGTCGCCAGCGACAGCAGGATGCTGACCACGTCGACCGGGCCGGGCTGCGGGTCGCGCGACTCCGGCACCAGGATCGGCACCAGGACGACCAGCGGGAGCAGCACGGGCACCGCGAGCAGGAACACCGACCCCCAGGGGAAGTGCTCGAGCAGCACGCCGCCGACCAGCGGGCCGACGCCCGAGCCCACGGCGAAGCCGGTCGCCCAGATCGCGATCGCGAGGCGGCGCTGGTCGCGGTCGGGGAAGACGCTGCGCAGGAGCGAGAGCGTCGAGGGCATCAGCATCGCGCCGAAGAAGCCCAGTGCCGCGCGGGCGCCGATGAGCGCCGCGGCGGTGGGAGCGAACGCGGCCACGAGCGAGACGGCGGCGAAGCCGACCGCGCCGACCAGCAGGAGGCGCCGCCGCCCGACCCTGTCGCCGAGGCTGCCCATCGCCACCAGCAGGCCCGCGAGCACCAGCGGGTAGGCGTCGACGATCCACAGCAGCTCGGTGCCGGAGGGGCCCAGATCCTCGGCGATCGAGGGGAGCGCGAAGTTCAGCACCGTGTTGTCGACCGAGACCAGCAGCACCGGGAGCATCAGCACCGCGAGCGCCACCCAGGCGCGTCGCCCGACCCGGTCGGCGGCGCCGGCGGTGTCGTGGGTGGAGACGGGAGCGGTGCGCGCGGACACGGGAACGACCTTTCAGAGGAGAACGGAGAGAGTATACCGTCCAGCCGGTACAGTCGCCACTGATCCGCCGTAGGATGGTCGCCGTGCCTCCTGCCCCCGCCCGCGACCGCGTCCTCGACGCGTTCGAGCAGCTCCTCATCGAGCAGGGCGAGCGCGCCGCGACCCTCGACGCCGTCGCCCGCGAGGCCGGAGTCTCCAAGGGCGGGCTGCTCTACCACTTCCCCTCGAAGGACGCCCTCGTCGACGGGCTCCTGCAGCGCCTCGACGCGCGGCGGGAGGCGGACGTCGCGCAGAGCCTCGCCGCTCCCGAGGGC
This sequence comes from Rathayibacter sp. AY1A4, assembly GCF_002930955.1. NCBI lineage: Bacteria > Bacillati > Actinomycetota > Actinomycetes > Micrococcales > Microbacteriaceae > Rathayibacter > Rathayibacter sp. AY1A4. The sequence continues at coordinate 32,950 of NZ_PSTN01000010.1, forward strand.
GTGGTCGCCTACCTGCTGCGCACCTCCTTCGCCGCCGACTCGGCCTTCGACCGCACGATCCTCGCCGTGTCGCGCATCGCGCAGGGGCACGACGAGCGCGCCAGCGGCGGCCTCGCGCGGATCCACGACAGCTGGAACGAGGTGGTCGCCGACGCCGTGGGCGACCCGCTCGTCGCCCGGGCGATCGTCCTGATGAGCGACGGGCTCTACTACAACTCCGCCCTGCTCCCCACGGGCTCGCAGTCGCGCGGCGAGGCCGAGGACGTCCTCGCGGTCGTCCAGCGCCTCCTCGGGAGCTGAGCCGCGCCGCCCCGGCGGACCCGCTACAGCTCGACGACCCCGTCGATCAGGGTCACCGTCGCGCCGCCGATCCAGATCGCGCCGTCCGTGCTCTCGACGCGCACGCGCCCGGCTCGGCCCAGCGCCGCCCCTTGGGCGGCCGTGTAGCGCTCGCGCAGCACGCCGCTGCCGATCAGCCACTGGGCGATCCCCGCGTTGAGGCTCCCCGTCACCGGGTCCTCGGACACGCCGGCGTCGGGGATGAACGCCCGCACCTCGACCGCGCACTCGCCTCCCGCCGGATGCTCGCCCACGACGCCGACGGGGAGCCCGGCGAGGAGAGCCTGGTCCGGCCGCAGCGCGAGGACCTGCTCCGCCGACGCGAGCCGCACGGCCAGCCAGCCGGGACCGTTGTCGACCCACTCGTGGTCGAGGATCTCCGCGCGCGGGATCCGCAGAGCCGCGGCCACCCGCTCGAGCGTCGCCTCGTCGACCGGTCCGGTCCGCCGGCGGGGCGGGGCGGCGAAGGCGATGCCCTCCTCCGTCACCCGCAGTCGGACGATACCCGCGGCGCACTCCTGCACGAGCTCCCCCGCCGCGCGGGCCGTCCCTCCGGCCGCGAGCCAGGCGTGCGCGCTCCCGAGGGTCGGGTGCCCGGCGAAGGGCAGCTCCCCGCCCGGCGTGAAGATCCGCAGCCGGTAGTCGGCCGCGGGGTCGCTCGGGCGGAGGAGGAAGGTCGTCTCGGAGAGGTTCGTCCAGCGCGCGAACTCCGCCATCGCGGCGTCGCCCACGCCGTCGCCGTCGACGACGACCGCCACCGGGTTGCCCCGGAACGGCGCGGCGCCGAAGACGTCGACCTGAGCGAACCGCCGCGTGCTCACTGCTCGGTGATGTCGATCTCCTGCATGAGGTCGGCGTCGATCGCGACGCGGACCTTCTCGAGCAGGCCGTCCGGGGCGGGGGAGTCGATGGTGATCACCGAGAGCGCCTTGCCGCCCGCCTCGGTGCGCGCGATCTGCATGCCCGCGATGTTGACCGCGGCGTCGCCGAACTCGCGGCCGTAGACCGCGACGATCCCGGGGCGGTCGACGTAGCTCATGACGACGAGGTGCTTCGCGAGGGGGACCTCGACGTCGTAGCCGTTGATCGCCACGATCTTCTCGACCTGCTTGGTGCCGGTCAGCGTGCCCGAGACCGAGATCTGCGAGCCGTCCGAGAGCGCGCCGCGCAGCGTTATCACGTTGCGGTACTCGTCCGAGACCGGCTCGGTGATCAGGCGCACCTCGATGCCGCGCTGCTCCGCGAGCACCGGCGCGTTGACGTAGGACACCGTCTCCGAGACCACGTTGGTGAACACGCCCTTGAGAGCCGCCAGCTTGAGGACCTTCACGTCGTAGCCGGCGAGCTCGCCGCGCACCTCGACGTCGATGGAGGTGACCGGCGAGTCCGCGAGGCCCGAGAAGACCTGGCCGAGCTTCTCGACCAGCGGGATGCCGGGGCGCACGTACTCGTCGATCACGCCGCCGGCGACGTTCACGGCGTCCGGCACGAGCTCGCCCGAGAGCGCGAGGCGCACCGAGCGGGCGACCGAGACGCCGGCCTTCTCCTGCGCCTCGTCGGTCGAGGCCCCGAGGTGCGGAGTGACGACCACGTTCTCGAGGGCGAGCAGCGGCGATCCGGTCGGCGGCTCCTTCACGAACACGTCGAGTCCGGCGCCGGCGATGGTCTTCGCGACGAGCGCGCGGTGCAGCGCGTCCTCGTCGATGAGGCCGCCGCGGGCCACGTTCACGATGAACGCCGACGGCTTCATCAGCGCCAGCTGATCGTCCGAGATCATGCCCGTCGTCTCGGGGGTCCTCGGCATGTGGATCGTGATGAAGTCGCTCTCGGCCAGCAGCTCCTCCAGGGAGAGGAGCGTGACGCCGAGCTGCTGCGCGCGGGCGCTGGTCACGTAGGGGTCGTAGGCGACGACGTTCACACCGAAGGCCTGCAGGCGCGCGGTGATCAGCGCGCCGATGCGGCCGAGGCCGATGATGCCGACGGTCTTCTCGTAGAGCTCGACGCCCGTGTACTTCGAGCGCTTCCAGAGGCCCTGCGCGAGTGCGCTGTGAGCGGCGGGGATGTGGCGGGCGAGGCTCAGGATGTGGCCGACGGTGAGCTCGGCGGCCGAGATGATGTTCGAGGTCGGCGCGTTCACGACCATGACGCCCGCGGCGGTCGCGGCGGTGATGTCGACGTTGTCCAGACCCACACCGGCGCGGGCGATCACCTGGAGCGAGGGGGCCGCGGCGATCGCCTCCGCGTCGACCTGCGTCGCGGAGCGCACCAGGATCGCGTGCGCCGTGGCGAGGGCCTCGAGCAGCGCCGGGCGGTCGGTGCCGTCCACGGAGCGGATCTCGAAGTCGGGACCGAGCGCGTCCACGGTGGCGGGCGAGAGTTCTTCGGCGATCAGGACGACCGGCTTTGTCACGAGAGGCGCTTCCTTCGGAGAGGGGACGGAGCGGGCACCGAGGCGGGGGCGTCGGCAGCCCCCCGTCACTGTAGCGGAGGGGTGCGCGCGCCCCGCGCCGTGTGACGCCGCCGGTCAGCTCAGCGAGACCAGGCTCTCGACGCCGAGGACGAGCTGCACGTCGAGCGAGAGCGCCGCCGAGAGGCAGAGGGCCGCCGCGAGCAGTCCGATGCGCGCCGGGAGCCCCCGGCGGCGCCCGAGCAGGACGGCGGCGACGAAGCAGGCGACCGGCAGCACCAGGCCGAGCAGGAGCACCGCCCAGCCCGTCGGGTTCAGGTCGGTGCCGAGGGAGGCCGCGTAGCTGCGCAGGCCGATCAGGTTGCCGACCGCCTCCCAGACGTCCCAGGCGAAGAAGAGCGCGAACACCACGGCGACGAGGACGGAGGCGGCCAGGCGACGGCCGGGCCGGTCGCGCCGGCCGGGCCCGCCGAGGGTGGCCCGGGTCGAGTCGGTCATCAGGCCCCCTTGAGGAACGGCAGCGGAGCGAGGAGGACGAGTCCGGCGACCAGCCAGAGCACGCGGGTGCGCACCCGGGAGTCGCGGGTGGCGAGGAGCACCACGGCGAACCACACCGGCGGCGCCAGGACCGCCAGCCAGAGCCCGAGCGAGTAGAGGGCGCCGCCGAGCGCATCGCCCGCGAAGCCGGCCGCGGCGACCGGCGACTGCCGCGTCGCCGTGATCGCCCAGGCGATGGCGTACAGGAGGTAGAGACCGGCCGCGATGCCCGCGGCGATCAGCAGAGCGGACGAGGACGCGGCCTCGTCGTCGGGGTCCTCGTCCTCGGAGTCGTCGTCGTCCGAGCCGTCGTCCGCCGCGCCCGCCCCCGCGACCGTGCGGGGCGTCCGGCGCACGCGCGCCGTCCCCGCGGCGAGCGTCGGGTCCGCGCCCTCGCCCGCCCACTCCAGGGCCTCGTCGTCGGCGTCGTCCTCCGGGCCGGCGTCCGGCCCGCGGTCCACCGGCGGGGTCGCCGCGTCGTCGTCCTCCGGGGAGCGGCCCGGTCCACCATCGATCACCGCAACACCCTAGCCGCGCGCACCTCGCAGGAGGCTCGGAGCCCGCCGCCGCCTCCCCGACACCCGGCGGACACCCCGCGTCCTCCCCCGGGGGCGAGGCTGAGCGGATGGACGACCGCCGCCGCCGCTTCGTCGCCCTCGGCGACTCCTTCACGGAGGGGGTCGGCGACCCGCACCCGCGCCTGCCGAACGGGGTGCGCGGCTGGGCCGACCGCGTCGCCGAGCGCCTGGCGAAGGCCGAGCCGGGCTGGGAGTACGCGAATCTCGCCGTCCGCTCGAAGCGCCTCGCCCAGATCACCGAGGACCAGCTCGCGCCCGCCCTCGCGCTCCGCCCCACCCTGATCACGCTGTACGCCGGCGGCAACGACATCCTCGACCTCGGCACCGACACCGTCGATCTGATCACCCGCTACGAGGCGCTCGTCGACGCGCTCGCGACCACCGGCGCCTCCCTCGTGCTCTTCACCGGCGTCGACATCCCGGGACTGCCCGCCCCGCGGATGTTCCTGCGCCGCAACCACCTCTACAACAGCGCCGTCCGCCGGATCGCCCGCGAGCGGGGCGCGATCCTCGTCGACTACTGGGCGATGCGGGAGTTCCACTCCCCCGTGCTCTGGTCGCCCGACCGGATGCACCTCTCCAAGCGCGGCCACCGCGTCCTGGCCGGCCGCGTGCTCGACACGCTCGGCGTGCCGCACACGATCTCGACCGGGCCGTGGGACGCACCGGAGCCGCTCCGCCTCCGCGCACGGCTGCGCGAGCAGCGCCGCTGGGCGGCCGACTGGGTCCTCCCCCTCGTCGGCCGCAAGCTGCGCCGGGTGACGCTCGGCGACCACCTCTCGCCCCGGTGGCCGGACCCCGTCCTCGTCCCGCCGAAGGGCGGTCTCCGCCGTCTCGTCCGCGAGCTCGAGCGGTAGGCGCGCCCCGGACGCGGAGGAGCCCCGGCCCGGCGAGGGGATCCCGGTGGACGGGTCCCTCGTCGGGCCGGGGCTCCCCCGGTCGACGCGGTGCGACTAGCGCGCGACGCTGCCGTCGGTGTAGTCCTCGTCGGTCTGCTTCCAGGCGAAGAGCTTGCGCAACTCGCGGCCGGTCTCCTCGATCGGGTGCTTCTCGCCCTTCGCGCGCAGCTCCTGGAACTCGGGTCCGCCCGCGTCCTGGTCGCCGATGAAGCGCTTCGCGAAGGCGCCGCTCTGGATGTCGCCGAGGACGGCCTTCATGTTCTCCTTCACGCGCGGGTCGATGACGCGCGGGCCGGAGACGTAGTCGCCGTACTCGGCGGTGTCGGAGACGCTCCAGCGCTGCTTGGCGATGCCGCCCTCCCACATGAGGTCGACGATGAGCTTGAGCTCGTGCAGCACCTCGAAGTAGGCGATCTCGGGCTGGTAGCCGGCCTCGACGAGGGTCTCGAAGCCGTACTGGACGAGCTGCGAGGTGCCGCCGCAGAGCACGGCCTGCTCGCCGAACAGGTCGGTCTCGGTCTCCTCGGTGAAGGTGGTCTTGATGACGCCGGCGCGGGTGCCGCCGATGGCCTTCGCGTAGGACTTCGCGGTCTCCCAGGCGGTGCCGGTCGCGTCGTTCTCGACGGCGATGATGTCCGGGATGCCGCGGCCGGCGACGAACTCGCGGCGCACGGTGTGGCCGGGGGCCTTCGGCGCGATGAGGATGACGTCGACGCCCGCGGGCGCCTCGATGTAGCCGAAGCGGATGTTGAAGCCGTGCGCGAAGGCGAGGGTCTTGCCCTCGGTCAGCGCGGACGCGATCTGCTCGCTGTAGATCGCGCGCTGGTGCTGGTCCGGCGCGAGGATCATGATCAGGTCGGCCCAGGCCGCGGCGTCGGCGACGCTCTTGACCTCGAAGCCGTCGTCCTCGGCCTTGGCGGTCGACTTCGACCCCTCCTTCAGCGCGATGACGACCTGGACGCCGGAGTCGCGGAGGTTCTGCGCGTGCGCGTGGCCCTGCGAGCCGTAGCCGACGATCGCGACCTTCTTGGACTGGATGATGGAGAGGTCGGCGTCGGCGTCGTAGATGAGCTCGGTCACGTGGTGAGTCCTTTTCTGTAGTGGAGAGTTCGCGGTCAGTTCTTGAAGACGCGCTCGGTGATCGACTTGGAGCCGCGCCCGATGGCGAGCAGGCCCGACTGCGCGATCTCCTTGATGCCGTAGGGCTCGATCACCCGCAGGAACGCGTTGGTCTTGCCGGTGTCGCCGGTGACCTCGATCACCAGGGCGTCCGTCGCGACGTCGACCACGCGGGCGCGGAAGAGCGTGACGGCCTCGAGCACCTGCGAGCGCGTGACGTTGTCGACGCGGACCTTGACGAGCAGGTGCTCGCGCTGGACCGACTGGTCGGTGTCGAGCTCGACGATCTTGATCACGTTGACGAGCTTGTTGAGCTGCTTCGTGACCTGCTCGAGCGGCAGGTCCTCGACGTCCACGGCGACCGTGATGCGCGAGAGCCCGGCCAGCTCGGTCGGACCGACCGCCAGCGACTCGATGTTGAAGCCGCGGCGGGCGAACAGCCCGGCGACACGGGTGAGCAGACCCGGCTTGTCCTCGACGAGCAGGGAGAGAACGTGGTGCGTCATGCGGGTCTACTCCTCGTCGTCCCAGGTCGGGCTGTGGTCTCGGGCGTACTGGACGTAGCTGTTGGACACGCCCTGCGGGACCATCGGCCAGACCATGGAGTCGCGGCTGACGACGAAGTCGATGACCACGGGCCGGTCGTTGGTGGCGATGGCGAGACGGATGGCGTCGTCGATCTCCTCCGGCTTCGTGACGCGGATGCCGAGCGCGCCGTAGGCGTCGGCGAGCTTCACGAAGTCGGGCACCCGGACGGTGTCGTGACCCGTGTTGAGGTCGGTGTTGGAGTAGCGGCCCTCATAGAACAGGGTCTGCCACTGGCGCACCATGCCGAGCGAGGAGTTGTTGATCACCGCGACCTTGATCGGGATGTCGTTGATCGTGCAGGTGGCGAGCTCCTGATTGGTCATCTGGAAGCAGCCGTCGCCGTCGATCGCCCACACGGTGCGCTCGGGCTCGCCGACCTTGGCGCCCATCGCCGCGGGCACGGAGTAGCCCATGGTGCCGGCGCCGCCGGAGTTCAGCCACGAGTTGGGGCGCTCGTACTTGATGAACTGCGCCGCCCACATCTGGTGCTGGCCGACGCCGGAGGCGAAGACGCCCTCGGGGCCGGTGATCTCGCCGATGCGCTTGATGACGTACTGCGGCGAGAGCAGGCCGTCGTTCGGCTCGGTGTAGCCGAGCGGGAACTCCGTCTGCAGGCCCTTGAGGTAGCTCCACCACTCGGAGGTGTCGGCGCGGCCGTCGGCGGAGGCCTTGGCGAACGCGTCGGTGAGGTCCGGGAGGACGTCCTTCAGGTCGCCCACGATCGGCACGTCGGCGGTGCGGATCTTGGAGATCTCGGCCGGGTCGATGTCGACGTGCACGACCTTGGCGTGGGGCGCGAAGAGCGCCGCCTTGCCGGTCACGCGGTCGTCGAAGCGCGAGCCCAGCGCGAGGATCAGGTCCGCCTCCTGCAGAGCGAGCACCGCGGGGACGGTGCCGTGCATGCCGGGCATGCCCAGGTGCTGCTCGTGCGAGTCCGGGAACGCTCCGCGCGCCATCAGCGTGGTCACCACGGGGGCGCCGCTGGCCTCGGCGAAGGCCTTCAGCTCGGCGGCCGCGCGGGCGCGGATGATGCCGCCGCCCACGTAGAGCACCGGCTTCCTCGACTCGACCAGCAGCTGGGCCGCGGCCTGGATCTGCTTGCCGTGGGCCTTCGTGACCGGGCGGTATCCGGGCAGGTCGATCTTCGGCGGCCAGAGGAACGGCGCCTGGTCCTGCTGCGCGTCCTTCGTGATGTCGACCAGCACGGGGCCGGGGCGGCCGGTGGTGGCGATCAGCGCGGCGGAGGCGAGGGCCGAGGGGATGTCCTCGGGGCGGGTCACGAGGATGGAGTGCTTCGTGATCGGCATCGTGATGCCGACGATGTCCGCCTCCTGGAACGCGTCGGTCCCCATGAGCGTCGAGAACACCTGGCCGGTGATCGCGAGCATCGGGACGGAGTCCATGTAGGCGTCCGCGATCGCGGTGACCAGGTTGGTCGCTCCGGGGCCCGAGGTCGCGATGCAGACGCCGAGCCTGCCGGTCGCCGAGGCGTAGCCCTCGGCGGCGTGGCCGGCGCCCTGCTCGTGGCGGACCAGGATGTGCCGGATCTTCGAGGAGTCCATCAGCGGGTCGTAGACCGGGAGGATCGCGCCGCCGGGCAGGCCGAAGACGTCCTCGATCCCGAGCATCTCGAGCGAGCGGACGACCGCCTGCGCTCCGGTGAGGACCTCGGCCGCGGGGGCGGTACCGGGAGCGTGGGCGGGTCGGGGTGGCTGGGGCGTCGGTGCGGGCTGCACGGCGGACGGATCCGGAGTCATGCGGGTGTCGATTCCTTCAGGAGGTGGTGCGGCGGCGGGCAGAGCCGGAGGCGAGTGCCCGGGAACGCGAGTGCGCGGCCGGCCGGAGCGGGCCGGGTCACCCGGTGACGGCGCCCTCGGCTGCCGAGCGGACGAGCTTGGCGTACTTGGCGAGGACACCGCGGGTGTAGCGCGGAGGGAGAGGGGCCCAGCCTTCTCGGCGGGCGGCGAGCTCGGACTCGTCGACGAGTAGGTCGATCGAGCGAGCGGCGATGTCGACCCGAATCGGGTCTCCGTCGCGAACGAATGCGATGGGACCTGCGTCCACCGATTCGGGAGCTATGTGGCCGATGCACAGGCCGGTTGTGCCGCCTGAGAATCGTCCGTCCGTCAACAGTAGTACATCTTTTCCGAGCCCGGCCCCCTTGATGGCGGCGGTGATGGCGAGCATCTCGCGCATGCCGGGACCGCCCTTGGGGCCCTCGTAGCGGATGACCACCACGTCGCCCTTCTCGATCCGGCCCTCGGTCAGAGCGTCCATCGCGGCGCGCTCGCGCTCGAACACGCGGGCCGGACCCTCGAAGACGGAGGCGTCGAAGCCGGCGGTCTTGACGACCGCGCCCTCGGGGGCGAGCGAGCCCTTGAGGATGGTGAGCCCGCCGGTCGCGTGGATCGGGTTGTCGAGGGTGCGGATGACCTCGCCGTCCAGCGGCGCGATGTCCATCGCGGCGAGGTTCTCGGCGACCGTCCTCCCGGTGACCGTCAGGCAGTCGCCGTGGAGCAGCCCGGCGTCCAGGAGCGCCTTCATCACGGCCGGGACGCCGCCGTGGCGGTCGACGTCGTTCATGACGTACTTGCCGAAGGGCTTGAGGTCGCCGATGTGCGGGATCGTGTCGCCGATGCGGTTGAAGTCGTCGATCGTGAGGTCGACCTCGGCCTCGTTGGCGATCGCGAGCAGGTGCAGGATGACGTTGGTCGACCCGCCGAAGGCCATCGCCACCGCGATCGCGTTCTCGAACGCCTCCTTGGTGAGGATGTCGCGGGCCGTGGTGCCGTTGCGCAGCAGCTCGACGACGGCCTCGCCGGACTTGCGGGCGAAGTAGTCGCGGCGGCGGTCGGCGGCGGCGGGCGAGGCGGAGCCGGGCAGGCTCATGCCGAGCGCCTCGGCGACGCTGGCCATGGTGTTGGCGGTGTACATGCCGCCGCAGGAGCCCTCGCCCGGGGCGAAGGCGCACTCGATGCGCTTGGCGTCCTCCTCGGACATGATCCCGGCCTTGACGCCGCCGACGGCCTCGAAGGAGTCGATGATCGTGATGTCCTTCTCGGTGCCGTCCGAGAGCTTGACCCAGCCCGGGGCGATCGAGCCGGCGTAGACGAACACGGCGGCGAGGTCGAGGCGGGCCGCGGCCATCAGCATGCCGGGCAGCGACTTGTCGCAGCCGGCAAGCATGACGGTCCCGTCCAGGCGCTCGGCCATCATCACGGTCTCGACGGAGTCGGCGATGACCTCGCGGGAGACGAGCGAGAAGTGCATGCCCTCGTGCCCCATCGAGATACCGTCCGAGACGGAGATGGTGCCGAACTGGAGCGGGTAGCCGCCGCCGGAGTGCACGCCCTCCTTCGCGGAGCGCGCGAGGCGCTCGAGCGAGAGGTTGCAGGGGGTGATCTCGTTCCACGAGGACGCGATGCCGATCTGGGGCTTCTCCCAGTCGTCATCGCCCATCCCGACCGCCCGCAGCATCCCGCGCGACGTCGTGGCCTCGATGCCGTCCGTGACGGTGCGCGAGCGGGGCTTCCAATCGATTTCCGGCATGCGATGAGGCTACCGCCTCGCGCGCGGTGCCCCTGCTCGCCGGGCGGACCCGGACCGGCCCGCGCACCCGTCCCGGCCCCGGCCTCCGGCAGCGGCACCGGATGCGGACGTCCCCGCGGATCTCCGACTCGTCGCGAACGGCCGCTCCCCGCGTCGGCGGACGGCCGTCCTCGGCGAGTCGGCGATCCGGGACCCGCCGGCGCTGACCGCCGGAAGGGGGCTGCTACTCCGCGCGCAGGTCGGCCAGCAGCCGGAGTGCGTGCGCGACCTGCTCGGGACCGCGGACCCGGTAGGAGGCCGCGGTGGTGCCCTCGCCGCTCTTGATGCCGACGTCGCCGGAGCCGAGGACCGCGAAGGCGTCCTCGTCCGTCACGTCGTCGCCCGCATAGAGGACGGCGGTCGCGCCGGTGTAGCGGCGGAGGTGCTGCACGGCCTCGCCCTTGGTGGTCGAGCGGACCGAGAACTCCAGGACGTTCTTCCCCTCGCGGACGGTGACCCCCTGCACCTCGGCGCGCGCCTCGGAGAGGGCGACGACGTGGGCGACGCGGCTGTGGCGCTCGGTCGCGAGGCGGGTGTGCAGGGCGAAGCCGGCGGGCTTGTCCTCGATCCAGACGTTGTCGATCCCGCGGGCGATCCCCTTCAGGACGTCCTCGAGCACTCCCACCTTCTCGAGCTCGTCGTCGTCGAGCCGGACCGCGTCCTCCTCGGGGTCGAGGCGGATCTCGATGCCGTGGGAGCCGACCAGCAGCGCCTCGTCCGGCAGCTGCGAGACCTCCTCCAGGCTCCCGAGCGCCCGGCCGGAGACCAGCGCGACCCGGGTGCCGGGGAGGGCGAGGAGCCGCAGCACGGCCTCGCGCGCTTCGGGGAGCGCCCGCGCGCGGGCGGGGTCGTCGACCTCGGGCGCGAGGGTGCCGTCGAAGTCGAGGGCCACCAGGAGCCGATCGGCCGCGGCGAGCTCCCGCAGCGCCGCCGCGAGCCGCTCGGGCACTCCCTCGCTCATCGCGCGCCGCCGTCGAGCTCGCGGTCGTCGGCGGCCTCCCGCTCGAGCTCGGCCGCCTGTCCGTGGGCCGCGTCGTCGCGGTGCTCGGCCTCCTGGCCGTGCGGCGCCTCCTGCCCGCGGGCGGCGGGCCGCACGTCGAGCTGCTGGCCGGCCGCGTGCTCCGCGAGAGCGGAGAGGAACGACTCGGACCAGCGCGCCACGTCGTTCTCGAGCACGCGGCGACGGAGCGCGCGCATGCGCCGGGTGCGCTCGACGCGCGGCATCCGCGCCGAGGCCTCCATCGCGTCCTTCAGCCCCGAGATGTCGTGCGGGTTCACCTGCACGGCCTGCTTGAGCTCGTCGGCCGCTCCGGCGAACTCGCTCAGCACGAGCACGCCGTCGTTGTCGAAGCGGGACGCGACGTACTCCTTCGCGACGAGGTTCATCCCGTCGCGCAGCGCCGTGACGAGCATGACGTCGGCGGCGAGGTAGAGCGCCACCATCTCCTCGCGCGGGTAGCCGTGGTGGAGGTAGCTGATCGCCGGGTGCCCGAGCGTGCTGTAGTCGCCGTTGATCCGGCCGACCTGCAGCTCGATGTCGTCGCGCAGCTGCCGGTAGGTGTCCACGCGCTCGCGGCTCGGGCTCGCGACCTGCACCAGCACCGCGTCCTCGGAGGTGAGGCGGCCGTCCGCCAGGAGCTCGCCGAAGGCCTTCAGGCGGTGGCCGATCCCCTTGGTGTAGTCGAGCCGGTCGACGCCGAGCATGATCGTCGCGGGGTTGCCCAGCTCGGCGCGGATCTCGGCGGCGCGGGCCTGGATCTCGGGGGTGCGCGCCATCGCCTCGAACGACGCGGAGTCGATCGAGATCGGGAAGTGCCGGGCGACGACCGGGCGCACGCTCGCCCCGCGCCGCGAGCGGTTGACGCGGCGGGTGCCGCCGACGGCCTCCTCCTCGACCGGGACCTCGACGACCGTGCTGCGGGTGTCGTAGCCCAGCAGGCGCCGGACCGCGCGGAGGAAGCTGCCCGCGTCTCCCTGGCGCTGGAAGCCGATCACGTCGGCGCCGAGCAGGCCCTCGACGATCTGCCGGCGCCACGGGAGCTGCGCGAAGATCCCGTAGGGCGGGAACGGGATGTGGTTGAAGAAGCCGATCGTGACGTCGGGCCGGAGCTCCCGCAGCATCTTGGGCACGAGCTGGAGCTGGTAGTCCTGGACCCAGACCACGCCGTCCTCCTCCGTCACGGCCGCGGCCGCCTCGGCGAAGCGCTGGTTGACCCGCACGTAGGCGTCCCACCAGTCGCGGTGGTAGGTCGGGGGCGCGATCACGTCGTGGTACAGCGGCCAGAGCGTGTCGTTCGAGAAGCCCTCGTAGTAGTCCTCGAGCTCCTGCGCGCTGAGGGCGACGGGGACGATCTGCACGCCGTTGTCGACGAACGGGGCGACCTCCTCGTCGGCCACGCCGGGCCAGCCGACCCAGGCGCCCTCGTTCGCGCGCATCACCGGCTCGAGCGCGGTGACCAGCCCGCCGGGTGAGGTCTTCCAGGAGGCGGTGCCGTCCTCGGCCACGACGCGGTCCACGGGGAGGCGGTTCGAGACGACCACGAACGCGTTGCGCTCGGTCCCTCCCGAGGTCCCGGCGTCGGTCCTGTCAGCGGCGGAGGAGGAGGAGGCGGAGTGCGGAGGAATGGTGGTCCCTTTTCGTCGGTCGAGCCGTCGTCGTGCCCGTCGAGGCTATCAGCCGGCCCCGCACGGGGACGGGGGGTCAGCCCTGCACGAGGGCGAGGGCGAGCGTCGCTCCGCCCACCGTCGGGACGACCGCGACGAATCCGAGGAGCGCGTACTGGCGCCACGAGACGTGCACGCCCAGCGCGGTCAGCCTCTGGTGCCAGAGCAGGGTGGCGAGCGAGGCCCACGGGGTGATCAGCGGTCCGGCGTTCACGCCGATCAGCAGGGCGACCAGGCGGAGCGGATCCGCCGCGACGGGCTCGAGGGCGAGGTAGGCGGGCAGGTTGTCGACCACGTTGGAGGCGACCGCGCCGGAGCCGGCGAGGCGCAGCAGGTCGAGCGTCCCGCTCCCCTCCCCCGCGACCACGGCGAGCGCCGCGCCCAGCCCGAGCTGGTGCGCCGCCTCCATCGCCACGAAGAGGCCCGACGCGAACACGACGAGCTGCCACGGCAGGAGGGCGGGCGTGAGCGCCGCGGGACGGCGCACCGCGAAGAGGACGATCAGCGCGACCGCGGCGACCATCGCCGGGATCCACACCTCGAGGCCCGAGACGAGCGCCGGCAGGAGCAGCGCCACGACGATCCCCGCGCCGACCAGCAGCACCCGGTCCTCCACCGGCGTCCGCTCCCCCGGGGTGTAGCGCCCGGCCAGCTCGCGCCGGTAGCGGATCGCGAGGATCAGCACGGGCACGACGGCCGCGACGAGCGCGGGCACCGCGGTCAGCGCGGCGAAGGCGAAGGGGCCCTCGACCCCCAGGCGCCGCTGCGCGAGCAGGTTGGTGAGGTTCGAGACGGGGAGGAGGAGGGAGGCGCAGTTCGCCAGCCAGACCGTGGCCATCGCGAACGGCAGGGGCGGGACGCGCACGTGCGCCGCGAGCAGGACCACGACCGGGGTCAGGAGCACGGCGGTCGTGTCGAGCGAGAGGAACACCGTGCTGACGACGGCCATCGCCACCACCAGCAGCCAGAGCACCGCGGTCCGCCCGCGGCCCCACTCGGCGGAGCGCTCGGCGACCACGGTGAAGACGCCGGCCTCGGAGGCCAGCTCGGCGACCACGGTCACCGCGACCACGAAGCCGAGGATCGGCGCCGTCCGCTCGACCAGCTCGCCCAGCGCGTCCATCGGGAGGACCCCCGTGACGACGGCCACCGCCCCGACGACGAGCAGCACCGCCCCGATCACAGCCGTGCGCATGTCGTTCCCGTTCTCCTCGGCGTGCCCCGGCTCGAGGATTCGGGTCCCGGCGGCGGTCCACCGTAGCGGGACAACCCCTCGGTGCTGTCAAGCGTTTCTCTGAGAGCTTTCGCACCCGCTAGCGTCGGGGTGAACACGGGAGGCACACGCATGCGCAAGTTCATCCTCAACTCCAGCGTCATCAGCGCGATCGTCGGCGGCTGGTCGATCCTGCAGACCACGCGCAAGGGCCCGCGCGACTGGCGCCTGGCCCTCCAGTGGGTCAGCTGGGCCATCTCGGTCACCGTCGCCCTGGGCTCCGTGTCCTACGACTCGAAGGAGATCGTCAAGGAGGAGCGCGGCAGGAAGCGCGACCGCTAGGCCCTCCTGACGCGCCGCCTCCCCGCGGGGCGGCGTGTCAGCCGGTCTCCCGACCCGGTGGCGGCGACACTGTTCCCAGTCGCTGCCGGCACGGGAAACGGGGTTCGTCATGAGGTTTCGTCTGAGGCGTCGCAAGGCGGCCCCCGAGGTCGTCGAGGCGGCCCCCGTCCTCACGCAGGACGAGCTCTTCGCCGTCGTCCACGAGCGGCTCGCGGCCTTCGTCGGATCCGAGGGCGCCTGGGTCGTCACGCGCCGCAGCCACGACGACCGCGACCCGATCTTCCACGGGATGCTCGCGCGCTCCCTCGCCCACGAGCTCTCCGCCGCCATCCAGGAGGAGCAGCTCCGCGCCGGCGCCGAGCGGACGTCGTCCCCGGTCACCGAGGCGATCCCCGTGATGCGCGCCTCCACTCCCCCGGTGGAGCCGGCCGCCCTCACCTGGGAGCCGAAGCCGATCGCCGTCTGGGCGGAGCCGGCCCCCGCCGACGTCGCCGTCGACACGCCCGTCGCGACCCGCTCCTGACCCGAGCGGTCGGCCGGCGGGCTCGCCCTCCGGCCGACCCGACGAGCGACGTCGCCCTTCCCGCTGATCGAGGAGGCGGCGCAGCCGCCGTCTCGAGATCCCCCGCGGCCGCCCTCCCCCGGCCGCCCGTCAGAGCGTCGGCCAGCTCCCGGGGCCCTCGCTGCCCGCCGGGTACTCGTCGAGCGGCACCCGGTCCGCGTGCCACGCGTCGATCGCGGGCTGCACGATGCGCCAGCACTCCTCGGCGGCGTCCCCGCGGACCGAGAGCGACGGGTCGTCGTCGAGGATCCCCGAGATGACCTCGCCGTACGCCAGCAGCTCGCCCGCGCCGAAGGTCGCCTCCAGCGAGGCGCGCTCGAGCGTGTACGGGTCGCCGGGGCCGTTGATGTTCAGCTCGAGCGACATCTGGTCGGGCGCGAGGAACAGCCGCAGCACGGACGGCGCCTCGGTGCCCACGAAGCCGCGGGGCAGGTGCGGCACCGGCTTGAAGCGGATGACCACTTCGCGTCGCCGCTCCCCGAGCGCCTTGCCGGAGCGGAGGGTGAACGGCACGCCGGCCCAGCGCCAGGTGTCGATCTCGACGACCAGCTCGGCCAGCGTCTCGGTCCGGCGAGCGGGGTCCACGCCCTTCTCGTCCGCGTAGGCGGGCAGCTCGCGTCCGTCGATCGTCCCCGCCGTGTAGCGGGCGCGGCGCGAGCTCGCGGCGGGGTCGTCGCCGTGCAGGCGGGTGGCGCGCAGGACGATCGACTTCGCGTCGCGGAGGTCGGCCGCGTCGAGCGAGGACGGCGGCTCCATCGCGATCACCGCGAGGACCTGCAGCAGGTGGCTCTGGATCATGTCGGTCAGCGCGCCCGCGCCGTCGTAGTAGCTCGCCCGCCCCTCGAGGGCCAGCTGCTCGTCGTAGACGATCTCGACGCTCTCGATGTGCTCGGCCGACCACAGCGGCTCGAGGATCCGGTTCGCGAAGCGCAGGCCGAGCACGTTCATCACGGTCGCGCGGCCGAGGAAGTGGTCGACGCGGTGGATGCGGTCCTCGGGGACCAGCGCGGCGAGGCGCTTGTTGAGGGCGTGCGCGCTCGCCTCGTCGGTCCCGAACGGCTTCTCCAGCGCCAGCACGGTGCCCTCCGGCAGGTCGTGGGCGGCGAGCGCCTCGCAGGCCTTCGCCGCGATCGCCGGCGGGAGGGCGAAGTAGACCGCCACCGGACCGGCGCAGCTCGCGAGCAGTGCGGCGAGCGCCTCCGGATCGGTGACGTCGACCTGCTGGTAGCGCGTGCCGGAGGTGAGCGCGTCCACGCCCTCGCCCTGCGCCTCGACGGTGGCGAAGGAGGCGGTCAGCACCTCGTGCCAGTGCTCCTGGGTCCAGTCCTCGCGTCCCGCGCCGACGAGGTGGACCCGCCGGTCGGTCTCGCGGGTCAGCAGCTGGCCGACGGCGGGGAGGAGGAGCCGCGAGGACAGGTCCCCCGTCGCTCCGAGGATGAGCAGGGTCGAGACGGTCTGTGCCATGCGGCTCACCCTACGGCGGCGCTGAAGAGCCCCGCTCCGCCTTGACTGGGAGGCCACAGCCGCACCTGAGAGGATCACCGCATGGTCTCCCCGATCGAGGACTACGCCGTCCTCTCCGACTGCCGCACGGCCGCTCTCGTCTCCCGCGACGGGGGGATCGACTGGCTGTGCCTGCCGCGCTTCGACTCCGCCTCCGTCTTCGGCGCCCTCCTCGGCGGCGACGACCAGGGGCGCTGGTCGCTCCGGCCGGTGGACGGGGAGGCGACGAGTGAGCGCCACTACCTCGGCGACACGCTCGCGCTGGTCACCCGGTGGACGACTCCCACCGGCGTCGTCGAGGTGGTCGACGTGATGCCGCTGCGCGACGAGCGCGCCGAGCTGGTGCGCCGGGTGCGCGGAGTGTCGGGGACCGTCCGGATGCGGCAGGAGCTGCGCATCCGCTTCGACTACGCCCGCACCATGCCGTGGGTGCGGCAGGAGGGGACGGACGAGGATCCGCTGCTCGTCGCCGTCGCCGGGCCCGACGCGGTCGTGGTGCGCGGAGTGCGGTTGAAGGCCGTCGACCACGCCCACGCGGCGGAGTTCGACGTCGACGCGGACGCGGTCGTCGACCTCTCGATGGCGTGGTTCCCCTCGCACCAGCGGGCGCCGAAGCGCCTCGACGTCGAC
Source organism: Rathayibacter sp. AY1A4 (assembly GCF_002930955.1). Classification (NCBI taxonomy): domain Bacteria; kingdom Bacillati; phylum Actinomycetota; class Actinomycetes; order Micrococcales; family Microbacteriaceae; genus Rathayibacter; species Rathayibacter sp. AY1A4. The sequence goes on from NZ_PSTN01000010.1 coordinate 49,919, forward strand.
CGCGCGCTGGAGCGCACGCTCTCCTGGTGGTCCGAGTGGGCGTCGGCGATCGACTACGACGGCCCGCACCGCGACGCCGTCGTCCGCTCGCTGCTGACCCTCCGCGCCCTCACCGACGACGAGACCGGCGGCATCGTCGCGGCGGCGACCACCTCGCTCCCGGAGCAGTTCGGCGGCGCCCGCAACTGGGACTACCGCTACGTCTGGCTCCGCGACGCCTCGCTCACCCTGCAGGCCCTGCTCGCGCACGGGTCCGAGCAGGAGGCGCAGAAGTGGCGGGCCTGGCTGCTCCGCGCGGTCGCGGGCGCGCCGGAGGACGTGCAGATCATGTACGGCCTCGCCGGCGAGCGCGACCTGCCCGAGCGGGAGATGCCGAGCCTGCCCGGCTACGACGGCGCCTCCCCCGTGCGGATCGGGAACGCCGCCGTCGACCAGTACCAGGCGGACGTGATCGGCGAGGTGATGGTCGCTCTGCACGAGGCCCGCGTGGCCGGAGTGGACGAGACGGAGTTCTCCTGGCCGCTCCAGCGCGCGCTCCTGGGCTTCGTCGAGACCAACTGGCAGCGGCCGGACAACGGCATCTGGGAGATCCGGGGCGAGCCGCGGCACTTCACGCACTCGCGGGTCATGATCTGGGCCGCGCTCGATCGGGGCGTCCGCGCCGTGCGCGAGAACGGCCTGCCCGGTCCGGTCGAGACCTGGGAGCGCCTCCGCGACGAGGTGCGCGCCGAGATCGAGGCCCAGGGCTTCGACGCCGAGCGCGGCCACTTCGTGCAGTCCTACGGCTCGCCCGAGGTCGACGCGTCGCTCCTCGTGCTGCCGATGGTCGGCTTCGTCCCCGCCGACGACCCGCGGATGCTGGGCACCGTCGCCGAGCTGGAGCGCGTGCTCCTGCAGGACGGCCTGCTGCACCGCTACCGGACCGAGTCCTCGGTCGACGGCCTCGCCGGCGGCGAGCACCCGTTCCTCGCCTGCTCCTTCTGGCTCGTCCGGCAGTACGCCGACTCCGGCCGGATCGACGACGCGCGGACCCTGATGGACCGGCTCGTCGGGCTCTGCAACGACGTGGGCCTCCTCTCGGAGGAGTACGACGTCGAGGGCCGCCGGCACGCGGGGAACACTCCCCAGGCCCTCTCCCACCTCGCCCTGGTGCAGGCGGCCGACGCGATCGCGGCAGCCCGATGAGGCGCCGCCGCGTCGTTCTCGCGAGCATCGGCGGAGTCCTCGGAGTCGCGGTCCTCGGCTTCCTCACCTGGAGCTCGATCGTCAGCGGCCCCGACGAGGACGCCCTTGCCCGCGTGCGCGCCGATCCGGCGATCGCGGTCGAGCGCACGGACGACGCGCTCGTGATGACGCCGACCTCGACCGGCGAGCTGGCCGGCACGGGCCTGGTCTTCATCCCCGGAGCGAAGGTCGACGCCTCCTCCTACGAGGCGACCCTGGCTCCGCTGGTCGACGCCGGGGCGACCGTCGTGATCACGCGGCCGATCCTGCACCTGGCCTTCTTCGACCTCCGCTCCCTCGAGACCTTCACCAGCCAGGCCGAGGGCGTCGACCGCTGGCTCGTCGGCGGCCACTCCCTCGGCGGCGTGAAGGCCTGCCAGTGGGCCGAGGACCCGGCGGTGGCGGGCCTGGTGCTGCTCGGCAGCTACTGCGCGAACGACCTCTCGGGCTCCGAGCTCCCCGTCCTCAGTGTCAGCGGATCGGAGGACGGGCTCAGCACGCCGGAGAAGGTCGCCGACGCGAGCGTCCGGCTGCCCTCCTCCGCCGACCTCGTCGAGATCGACGGCGCCAACCACGCCGACTTCGGCTGGTATGGGCCGCAGGCGGGCGACGGCGAGGCGACCATCAGCCACGAGGAGGCGGACGCCCGCATAGCCGAGGCCCTCCTGGGCTTCAGCCGCGAGGTCGGCTGAGTCGCCCGCTCCCGCTTGACCTCGAGCGCACTCGAAGTCGTAGGTTGACGCCATGTCCACCGCCACCGCCGCCCCGGCCGAGCCGGAGGTGCTGTCGATCTCGCAGGTCGCCGCCGTCACCGGTCTCACCGTGCACACCCTGCGCTACTACGAGCGCGCCGGGCTCATGCTCGACCCGGTCGAGCGCGCCTCGTCGCAGCACCGCCGCTACCGGCCGGCCGACGTCGGCTGGGTCGACTTCCTCACCAAGCTCCGCGCGACCGGGATGCCGATCGCGAGGATCCGCGAGTACGCCCGGCTCCTCCGGATCGGGCCCGCCACGGAGCCGGAGCGCCTCACGCTGCTCCGGACGCACCGCGAGGAGGTCGAGGCGCAGCTCGCCCGGACACACGCCAGCCTCGCCGCGATCGACATCAAGATCGCGGCGTACCAGGAGAGGACCACCCACTGATGAAGACGATCACCCTCGGATCCGACGTCGCCGCCCTCGAGGTCTCGCGCCTCGGGCTCGGCGCGATGGGCATGTCGGCGTTCTACACCGGCGCCGGCACCGACGACGCGGAGTCGATCCGCACCGTGCACCGCGCCCTCGAGCTCGGCGTCACGTTCCTCGACACCGCCGAGATCTACGGCCCGTACACCAACGAGGAGCTGCTCGGCCGCGCGCTGGCAGGCCGCCGCGACGAGGTGGTGCTGGCGAGCAAGTTCGGCATGATCCGCCACCGCGGCGACGGGGGCCGCGGACTCGACGGCTCCCCGGAGAACCTGCGGCTCGCCGTCGAGGGCTCGCTCGCGCGCCTCGGCACCGACCGCATCGACCTCTACTACCAGCACCGCATGGACCCGGGCGTCCCGGTCGAGGAGACCGCCGGGGCCTTCGCGGAGCTGATCCAGGAGGGCAAGCTCCGCGGCTACGGCCTCTCGGAGGCGGCGCCCGCGACGATCCGGCGCGCTCACGCCGTGCACCCGGTCACCGCTGTGCAGTCCGAGTACTCGCTGTGGACCCGCGACCCCGAGGCGGAGGTGCTGCCGGTCCTCCGCGAGCTCGGCATCGGCTTCGTCCCGTACTCGCCGCTGGGCCGCGGCTTCCTCACGGGCAGCATCCGCTCGGTCGCCGAGCTGGGCAGCGACGACTTCCGCCGCGACAACCCCCGCTTCGCCGACGGAGCGCTGGAGGCGAACCTCCGCATCGTGGAGGCCGTCGACCGTGTGGCGGCAGAGGCGGACGCGACCGCCGCGCAGGTGGCGCTCGCCTGGCTGCTCGCCCAGGGCGAGGACATCGCTCCGATCCCGGGCACCAAGCGCGTCTCGCGCATCGAGGAGAACGCCGCCGCGGACGCCCTCGTGCTGACCGCGGAGCAGCTCGACGTCCTCGGCTCGCTCGAGGCCCCCGTCGGCGACCGCTACGCCGACATGAGCTCCGTGAACCGCTGACCGCCCTGCGGGACGCCGCTCGCCGCGCGCACCCCGGGTGCGGCCGTGCGAGCGGCGTCCTCGCAGGAGTCACTCCCGCGGCGGCAGCTCCCGCTTCGGGGTGTCCCGCTTCGGGGTGTCCCGCAGGTCGATGAGACCCGTGAACATCGCCCCCCGCTCGTTCGAGCGCTCGTCGCCCGAGAACAGGTTGTCCGGGGCGGAGGACCCGTGCCGGCGCGGGGTTGCGGCGGGAGCGGGCTCCCGCTCCATCTCGACGCGCTGACGCGGGAGGGCGACGGGGTCGTTCTCGTGCAGCCACGAGACGAGCCGCTCGCGCACGTAGCAGCGCAGGTCGAAGAGCGTCGGCGCGTCCTTCGCGGTGACGAGCACCCGGATCCGGACGAAGCCGCCCGTCGCGTCGGTCACCTGCAGCACGCTGGTGCGCCGGTCCCAGAGGTCGGTCTCCTCGAGCATGCGGTGCAGCTCCTCGCGCATCTGCTCGGGGCTGACCCGCCAGTCCAGGTCGAGCTCGACGGCGCCGAGCAGCTCGGACCCGGTGCGGGTCCAGTTCTGGAACGGCTGGGTCGTGAAGTAGTTCGTGGGCAGCACCAGGCGGCGGTCGTCCCAGAGGTGGACGACGACGTAGGTCAGCGTGATCTCCTCGATCCGCCCCCACTCGGTCTCGACGATCACCACGTCGTCCAGGCGGATGGCGTCGCTGAAGGCGAGCTGCATCCCGGCGAAGATGTTCGTGAGGCTCGACTGCGCGGCCAGGCCCGCCACGATCGAGAGCACGCCGGCCGAGGCCAGGAGGCTCGCACCGGCCGTGCGGGCCTCGGGGAAGGTCAGCAGCGAGGCGCCGATCGCGATGACCACGACGGCCGCCACGGCGACCCTCCGGATGATCGTCATCTGCGTGCGGAGGCGGCGTGCCCGGCGGTTGTCGGCCGTGTCGGTCCGGTAGCGCTCGGCGCCCAGGTCCTCGAGGAATACGAACAGGGATCCGATCACCCACGCCGCCGCGCCGATCGTGGCGATCTGGAACACCCGCTGCACGAGACCCGGCCAGGGGTCGCCCGTCACGGTGGCGGCGAGCGCGGCCCAGACCGCGATGGTCATGAGCAGCACGCGGAACGGGATGCGCAGACGCCGGATCAGCAGGCGCGCCCAGGTCTTGCGCTTGCCGACCGAGCGCAGCACGAGGGCGACGACGGCGGTCGCGACCACGGCGATCACGACCGCGATCACCACGGCGAGCGCGATCGAGCCGATCACGGGGAGGACGTCTTCGGGCACATCGGTCCTTTCTGGAGGGGAAACGGAAGCGAACGGAGATCCTGCCACGCGAACGGGGGTCGGTCCGCATTCTGCGCCGGACACCGTGCGGATGCTCAGGCGCCTGTTGGCGTCGGCGGACGGAGACGTCGACCTCGCCTGGAGCACCGTCGCCCGGGCCTTCACGCGGACGGGCATCACCCTGAGCCTGACCGCCGCCGCAGACGACCAGGGCCAGGCCTCCGACGCGCTCGACGTCGGGATCGGCTCCACGAGCGTCGGCTTCCGCGGAGTCCTGCCGCTGCTCGACCCGTCGACCGCCGCACCCTCCAGCGAGTGAGCACGGGCCGGCGCTCCCCCCGCGGGCGCTCCGAGGAGGTCGGGAACGGACTCGGTCCGGGAACGACGAAGCCCCGCACCTCACGAGGAGGTGCGGGGCTGGTGGTGCACCCCCTCGGACTTGAACCGAGAACCCACTGATTAAGAGTCAGTTGCTCTGCCGATTGAGCTAGAGGTGCGTTCCGGCCGGCTGATCGTGCGTGCCGAACCGAGGGATCACATTACCAGCGTCTCCCCCCGTCTCGTCAAATCGAGTGCGACGGAAAGCCCGCGGCAGCGATCGGAGGCTCCGCGGGACCCACCGGTATCGTGGTCGCGTGACCCCGCAGAGCAGTGACCAGAGCTTCGACGACGACCTCCGACTCGCCCTCCGCCTGGCGGTCGCGGCCGATGCGATCTCGCGGGAGCGGTTCGGCGCGCTCGACCTCGTCGTGGACACGAAGCTCGACCGCACCCCGGTCACCGACGCCGACCGCGCCGTCGAGGAGGCGATCCGCGCGCTGCTCGCCGCCGAGCGTCCGGACGACGCGATCCTCGGCGAGGAGTTCGGCACCTCGGGCGAGGCCTCGCGGCAGTGGATCCTCGACCCGATCGACGGCACCGCCCACTTCCTCCGCGGCGTCCCGATCTGGGCGACCCTGATCGCGCTCGCGGTCGACGGCGTCCCCGTCGTCGGAGTCGTCTCCGCTCCCGCTCTCGGCACGCGCTGGTGGGCGGCCGAGGGCTCCGGCGCCTGGGCCGTCGAGCTGGAGGCCGGGGCCGAGCCGCGACCGCTGCGCGTCTCGGGGATCGACACGCTCGCCTCGGCGACCTTCAGCTACAACAGCATCCAGCAGTGGGAGGGCGCGGGCCGTCTCCCGCAGCTGCTCGAGCTCGCCGGCGCCGTCTGGCGCGACCGGGCGTACGGGGACGCGTGGCCCTACATGCTCGTCGCCGAGGGCCTCCTCGACGGTGCGGGCGAGTTCGACGTGAAGCCCTACGACCTGGCGGCCCTGGTGCCGATCGTGCAGGAGGCGGGCGGCCGCTTCACCTCCGCCGACGGGGAGGACGGGCCGTGGCACGGCAGCGCCGTCGCCACCAACGGCCTGCTGCACGACGAGGTGCTCGCGATCGTGGCGCCGCGATGAGGAGCCGGACGGCCGCGCTCGCCTCGGCGGCGCTCCTCCTGCTCCTCTCGGGCTGCTCCTCCGTCGTCGGGCCGGACGGCCCGGAGGCCGTGCGTGGCGAGGGCGGCACGGTGGCGACCGCCGGCGTCACCGACGTGTTCTCGCTGCGGCGCGGCGACTGCCTGGCCGACCCGGGCGACGACCGCATCGCCGACGTGGACGTCGTCCCGTGCGCCGAGGAGCACGAACTGGAGGTCTTCCACACGTTCGCGCAGCCCGGAGACCGCTACACCAGCCGCAACACGCTGCTCGCCCAGGCCGAGGCGGGCTGCGAGCCGGAGTTCGGCGCCGTGATGGGGATCGCCTACGGCGACTCCGCCCTCGAGTACCGCTCGCTCGTCCCCTCCGAGGTCGGCTGGCGCCACGGGGACCGCACGATCGTCTGCGCGGTCCTCGATCCGGCCGACGACTCCACCACCGGCAGCCTCTTCGGCTCCGCTCGCTGACCACGGCTCCGATCGACCCCCGTTCGGCTCATTGACACGCGCTCCGGCGGAGCGCAGGGTGAAGGGACGACCGGCAGGCGCGAGGGGGCGCGGAGACCGGCGGCTCAGGAGTCGACATGCAGGACCGGCACGATCAGGAACCCGCCGAGCGCTCGCGCACGGCCGAGCAGCACTGGGGACCGGCGGACAGCCTGTTCCCGAGGCTCCACCGGCAGAGCTCCCTGCTCGCCGCCGCGGAGGCGGTCGCGCAGGTCGACGGGCCCGGCCCGGGCGACGTCTGGTCGCGGCTCCTGCACGACTACGCCCACGCCTCCGACCGCGTCGTCTCGGTGGACGGCGACGCCGAGGCCGCCACGCTCGGCTGGCTGAAGCCGCGCGGTGTGGTCTCGATGCTGGTCACCGAGCGGTGCGACGACGACGACGCCGCCGAGCACCTGGTGGCCGCGCTCGCCGCGATGAACGCCGTGACCCTCTCCGTGCACGAGGCGCGAGCAGTACGCCTCCGTCCTCTGCTGGAGGTGCTGCACCGGCTCCTGCCCGACGCGTTCGCCGAGCTGCCGGTGGACCGCAGCGCCCACTACCCGGCCGGCACCGCCGTCGCCGTGCTGGCGCCGGGCGTGCTCTACCGGGACTGGGCCCCGCCGCAGGCTCTCGCCGGCCCGGCGCACGACGACGACGACCGGCTGGCGATGCTCACCCTCTACGGGCGGATCAGACAGCTCGACGTGCGACCGTCGTGAGGGCGGCGGAGCGGAGCTCCCAGTGTGCGACGACGACCGGTGGTGGAGATGGGGGGAATCGAACCCCCGTCCATCGCTGTGATTCTGCGCCTTCTACGGGTGTAGCCGATGAGAGCGTTCTGCTCGGCCCCGACCGTTACCATCGGCGCATCGGTCGACGGGCCCAGCCCGAGTGCAAGTCCCGCGTCGCCCTCAGGCGTAACGACGCAGCAAGTCCTCTAGATGACGCCAGGATCCGGGGCGAGGACGCACCCACGGGCTGACGGACTATCTACTCTGGCTTAGGCAGCGAGAGCGAAGTCGGTGCGCTTCTGTTCGGCACCTGTGTTTTCCAGGGATCGTTGACGAGATGACCCTGGATCCTCGACCCGCTTCTCGCAGTTTCGCAGGCAATGTCGAAACCGATCATCCCCGCGAGCACTCGACGGCCAGGAGGCCGCTGGAGTGGGTCGTTCGTCGCACACTGTGGAGTTACGAGTCCTAGTCTACCTCAGCTCCGCGGGCGGTCACCCGGCGGCGGCGCAGATCGAGCAGACCCAGCACGAGCGCGAGCGCGATCAGCCCGAGGGTGACGAAGTAGCCGTTGCGGAAGGCGTCGTGGTAGCGGTCCAGCCCCTCCGCCATCCCCTGCTCGCTCGCCAGCGTCGCGAAGAAGACGGCGGAGGCGCAGGCGGTGCCGACCGCGGTGCCCACGCGCTGGCCGAGCTGGCCCACGGAGCCCGCCACGCCGCCCTGCGCCGGCGGGATCTCGGCGAGGGTGAGCGTCTGGTTCGGCGACACGACGAAGCCGCCGCCGGCCCCGGCGACGAGCATCGCGGCACCCATGCCGTAGGCCGCGGTCTCGGCCGGGAGGAGCTCGGCGGCGAGCAGCACGAGCGTGAAGCCGATGACCACGAGCACGATGCCGAGCACCACCAGTGCGCGGCCGTAGCGCTGCACGAGCTTGCCGCCGTACCAGGCTGTCACCGCCGAGGTCAGCGCGAACGGGATGCTCACCATGCCGGCGAACACCGGCTCGAGGCCGAGCCCCTGCTGGAGGAAGAGCGTGGTGAGGAGGAAGGTCGCCGGGATCGCGGCGAAGTAGGAGGTCGCGATCAGGATGCCGTTGCGGTAGGAGCTGGTCCGGAAGATGCGGAAGTCGATGACGGGCGTCCGCCCCGACGCGGCGTAGTGCGCCTCCCAGCGCACGAAGACGGCGGCGGCGGCCGCGGCGAGGACCAGCCAGAACCAGCGGTAGGGCGAGTCCGAGGAGGAGCCCGTGGTCAGCAGGAACGGCAGCATGAACGCGAAGATCGCGACCGCCAGCAGGAGCAGGCCGACCGGGTCGAGGGACCGGTCTCCCTCGGGCCGCGAGCGCTTCTTCGGGATGAGCTTCCAGGCGAAGACCAGCGCGGCGACGCCCAGCGGGATGTTCATCCAGAACAGCAGGCGCCAGCCGTCCTGCTCGCCGCCGATCGCGATCAGGAGGCCGCCGAGGGTCGGGCCGAAGGCGGTCGACAGGCCGATGGTCGCGCCGAAGACCCCGAAGGCCCGGGCCCGCTCGGCGCCGGTGAACATCTGCTGCACCAGCCCGAGGACCTGGGGCATCTGGATGCCCGCGGCGACGCCCTGCAGGAAGCGCGCGACGACGAGCAGCTCGATCGACGGCGCGAGCGCGCAGAGCAGGCTCGTCACCGTGAACGCGGTCAGCCCGATGAGGAACAGCAGGCGGCGCGAGCGGATGTCGCCCAGCCGACCGGCCGGCACGAGCGCCAGTCCGAAGGCGAGCGCGTAGCCCGCGACGATCAGCTGCAGCTGGCTCGCGTCCGCTCCGAGCGAGCGCTCGATCGACGGCAAGCCGACGTTGACCTTCGAGAGGTCGAGGATCGTGATGGCCGCGACTCCGACGCTCACCGCGAAGGCGCGCCACCGCGTCTTCTCGTCGGCGGCGCTCAGGGCGGCGGGGGCGCTGTTCTCGGGGGAGGTCACGCGCCCCAGTCTCCCAAAGCACCGGGCGCGAAGAAGAGGCTTGCGCGGCACCCGTCGGACAGTGCCCGCCGGGGCCTACTCGCCGAGGCGGCGGCGGGTCGACATCGCACGGTCCGCCTCGCGGCGGTCCTGGCGCTCTCGGAGGACCTGGCGCTTGTCGTAGTCCTTCTTGCCCTTGGCCACGGCCAGCTCGACCTTGGCCTTGCCGTCGCTGAAGTACAGCGAGAGCGGGATCAGCGTGTACCCGCCCTCCTTCACCTTGTTGTGGATCTTGAGGATCTGCGCCTTGTGCAGCAGCAGCTTGCGCTTGCGGCGCGGCGGGTGGTTCGTCCAGGTGCCCTGGGCCCACTCGTTGATGTGGACGGCGTCGAGCCACGCCTCTCCCCCGTCGACGAACGCGTAGCCGTCGACCAGCGAGGCTCGGCCGGCCCGGAGGGACTTCACCTCGGTGCCGGTGAGCACGAGGCCCGCCTCGTAGGTGTCCTCGATGAGGTAGTCGTGGCGCGCCTTGCGGTTGGTCGCGACGACCTTCTGTCCCTGTTCTCTGGGCACGGCTGCTCCTCGGGTCGCGAGCGGATGAAGGGGGCGGGCATCGTCGGGGCGATGCACCGGTGGGCCGCCCCGAACGGGACAGCCCACCAGTATACGTCCGCTCCGGGATCAGACCCGCAGGTACCGCGCGATCGCGACGTTCGCCGAGACGGCGGCCAGGACGATGCCGACCACGATCAGGATCGGCACGACGATCAGAGCGTCGTCGAGTCCCACGAAGGAGGTCAGCGGGATCCGGTACGCCAGGAACCCCTGCACGAAGACCTGCACGATGGCGACCACCGCGACTCCCGCGAGGATCGAGCCGACCAGCGCGGCGAAGACCCCCTCGAGGATGAACGGGGTCTGGATGAACCTGTTCGAGGCCCCCACGAGCCGCATGATGCCCAGCTCCCGTCTCCGCGAGAACGCCGAGAGGCGGATCGTGGTGGCGATGAGCAGCACGGCCGCGACGAGCATCAGGACGGCGATGCCGATCGCCGTGTAGCTCGCCGCGTTGAGCATCGAGAAGATCTGGTCGAGGTACTGCCGCTGGTCGGTGACGCTCTCGACTCCCGAGACGCTCGACAGGCTCTCCACGATGACGTCCGACTGGGTCGGGTCCTTCAGGTTGATCCAGAAGGTCTGGTTGAGCAGGTCGGGAGTGACGTACTCGGCGACCGGGTTGCCCGCGAACTGCTCCTGGAAGTTCGCGTAGGCCTGGTCGTGGTCCTCGAAGTAGGAGCGGTCGATGTACGGCGCGAGCGTGGCGCCCTCGAGCTGGCCCTGCACCGCGTCGATCTGCTCGGCGGTGGCGTCGGAGCCGCTGCAGTTCGAGCCGCCGGAGGTGGCGGTGCACATGTACACCGCGACCTGCGCCTTGTCGTACCAGAAGTTCTTCATCTGGCCGATCTGCATCTGGAGCAGGATCGCCGTGCCGACGAAGGTGAGGGAGATGAAGGTCACCAGGATCACCGAGAGGACCATGGAGACGTTGCGCCGGAGGCCGCTGGCGACCTCCGACCAGATCAGTGCGAATCTCACTTGACGGGTCCTACGTTCTGCTGGTCGTCGCCGGTCTCGTCGCCCTCGCCCGCGTGGGCGCGGAGGCCGAGGCGCGCGGCGAGCGACTCCTCGGGCAGGGCGCCGGTGTCGGCGGGGAGGAAGATCGGACCGGTCTGGCTCTGCAGCTCGACGACGCGCGGGGCGGCGGCGGGCTCGGCGGCCGGCTCCGGCTCGCGCTCCGGCTCGACGGCGGCGGAGCGGCGGCCCTCGGGGACGCGGGGCTGGGCGGCGGTCTGCGAGAGGCGGGCCGGCTCGATCGGCGGGGCCGGAGCCTCCTGGCGCAGGTCGATCTCGGGGACCTCGGCGGGCGCGAGCTCGCTGTCGATGATCGCCGGGGGCGCGGGCTGCTCGGCGACCGCGTGGTCGTCGGCCGCCACGACCACGACGCCGTCGTGGACGACGGTGATGCTCTCGGTCTGGCCGTAGCCGCCCTGGCTCTCGTCGCGGACGATGCTGCCGGCCGAGAGCTCGATGACGCGGCGCTTCATCTGGTCGACGATGCCGGCCTCGTGGGTCGCCATGATCACGGTCGTGCCGCCCGCGTTGATCCGCTCGAGCAGCGCCATGATGCCGGCGCTCGTGGTCGGGTCGAGGTTGCCCGTGGGCTCGTCGGCCAGCAGGACGGCCGGCTTGTTGACGACGGCGCGGGCGATCGCCACGCGCTGCTGCTCGCCGCCGGAGAGCTCGTGGGGCAGGCGCGACGCCTTGCCCGCGAGGCCCACCATCTTGAGCGTGTCCGGTACGGCCTCCTGGATGTAGCCCTTCGACTTGCCGATCACCTGAAGACTGAACGCGACGTTGTCGAAGACGGACTTGTTCGGCAGCAGCCGGAAGTCCTGGAACACCACGCCCATGTTGCGGCGGAAGTACGGGACCTTGCGGCTCGAGATCTTGCCGAGGTTCTGCCCGAGCACGTGGATCGACCCGGAGGAGGGGCGTTCCTCCTTGAGGATCAGGCGGAGGCAGCTCGACTTGCCGGAGCCGGAGGCGCCGACGAGGAAGACGAACTCGCCCCGGAGGATCTCGAGATCGATGGCGTTGAGGGCGGGTCTCGTGCCGCCCCGATACTGCTTGGAGACGTTGTCGAAGCGAATCATGTCGGTACGAGGGTAAGCGACGATCCCGAAGAGTCCGCCGAGGGGGCGCGCGGCGCGTCGGTGGGGACGCGCCCGAGCCGCGCTAGGAGGACTTCCGCCAGCGGATCCCGGCGGCGATGAAGCCGTCCAGATCGCCGTCGAACACGTGCGAGGGGTTGCCGACCTCGTGGTCGGTGCGCAGGTCCTTCACCATCTGGTACGGAGCGAGGACGTAGCTGCGCATCTGGTCGCCCCAGCTCGCGGTGATGGTGCCGGCGAGCTCCTTCTTGGTGGCCGCCTCCTGCTCCTTCTGCAGCAGCAGGAGCCGCGACTGGAGCACGCGCATCGCCGCGGCGCGGTTCTGGATCTGGCTCTTCTCGTTCTGCATCGACACGACGGTGCCGGTGGGCAGGTGGGTGAGGCGCACCGCGGAGTCGGTGGTGTTCACCGACTGGCCGCCGGGGCCGGAGGAGCGGAAGACGTCCACGCGGATGTCGTTGTCCGGGATCTCGATCGCCCCGGCCTCCTCCATCAGCGGGATGACCTCGACCGCGGCGAAGGAGGTCTGGCGCTTGCCCGCGGCGCCGAAGGGGCTCATCCGCACGAGGCGGTGGGTTCCGGCCTCGACCGAGAGCGTGCCGAAGGCGTAGGGGGCGTCGATCTGGAAGGTGGCCGACTTGATGCCCGCCTCCTCCGCGTAGCTGGCGTCCATGACGGTCGCCGCGTACTTGTGCTTCTCGGCCCAGCGGAGGTACATGCGCATGAGCATCTCGGCGAAGTCGGAGGCGTCGACGCCGCCCGCTCCCGCGCGGATGGTGACCACGGCGGGGCGGTCGTCGTACTCGCCGTCGAGCAGGGTCTGCACCTCGAGCTCGCCCATGACCTTCTGGAGGGAGGAGAGCTCGGCGATCGCCTCCTGCTCGGACTCGGCGTCCTCGGCCTCGTTCGCCATCTCGACGAGCACCTCGAGGTCGTCCAGGCGCCGGTCGATCGCGGTGATCCGCGCGAGCTCGGACTGGCGGTGGCTGAGGGCGCTGGTCACCTTCTGCGCGTTGGCCGTGTCGTCCCACAGGTCGGGGGCGCCGGCCTGCTCGCTGAGCTCGGCGATCTTCGAGCGGAGACCGTCCACGTCGATGACGGCGCGGATGTCGGCGAAGGTGGAGCGGAGAGCAGTGATCTGCTCGGTGAAGTCGTTGTCCAGCATGGTGCGTCCAGACTACCGGGGGCCGGGGGCCGCCCTCCGGCCCGGGCGTACCCTGGGGACGGTGACCAGCACCGCTCCGCGCCCCTTCCCCGTCGGGCCGCTGCTGCTGTCGACCTTCCTCCCCACCCTCCTCTTCTCCATCGGCGAGGGGGCGATCATCCCCCTCCTGCCGGCCGCGGCCGGCGACCTCGGCGCGACGCTGGCCCTGGCGGGCCTCGTGGCGGGGATGATCATGATCGGCGAGCTGGCGGGCGACATCCCCAGCGGCTGGATCGTCTCGCGGATCGGCGAGCGCGGCGCGATGCTCGGAGCCTCGGCCGCGTCGATCCTCGGGCTCGTGGTGTGCCTGCTCTCGACGTCATGGGTCGGGCTGACGATCGGCGTCTTCGTGATCGGCCTCGCGACCGCGGTCTTCGCGCTGGCGCGGCACGCGTTCATGACGTCGTTCGTCCCGATCACGCACCGCGCCCGCGCGCTCAGCGCCCTCGCCGGGGCGTTCCGCGCCGGCTGGCTGATCGGCCCGTTCCTGGCGGCCGGGGTGGTGCACCTCACCGGCTCCGTCGAGTCCGTCTTCTGGGTGCACATCGTCTGCTGCGTGGCGGCGGTCGTGGTCCTGCTGCTCGTGCCCGACCCCGCGACGGTGCTGCGGCGGGCGCAGGCCGCGGCCGACCGCGCCGCTCCGGAGGACGTGGTCGCCGCGGAGGCGTCGGCGACCGTCCCGGAGTCGCCGCAGTCGCTGCTCGGGACGCTGCGCGAGCACCGCGGGGTCCTCGCTCGGATGGGGACCGGCGCCGCCGTGATCGGGGCGCTGCGGGCGAGCCGGACGCTGATCCTCCCCCTCTGGGCGGTGAGCATCGGGCTCGCCGAGACCGACACCGCGATCATCATCGGCATCGCCGGCGCGCTCGACTTCGCCCTCTTCTACGCCGGCGGCCAGCTGATGGACCGCTTCGGCCGGGGCGCCACCGCGATCCCCTCGATGATCGGCCTCGGGCTCGGCCACCTCGCCCTCGCCGCCTCGGTGCTCGCCCTCGATCCGGTGCCCTGGTTCGTCGCCGTGGCCTGCGTGCTCGCGGCCGCGAACGGCATCGGCTCCGGCATCCTGATGACCATCGGCGCCGATCTCGCGCCTCCCGCCGATCCGGCCCCGTTCCTCGGCGCGTTCCGCTTCACCGGCGACGCGGGCAACGCCGCCGCCCCGATCGTCGTGTCGGCGCTCACCGCCCTCGTCTCCCTCCCCTTCGCCGCCGTCGTGATGGGGGTGCTCGGTCTGGGCGGAGCGGGGGCGCTCGCCCGCTGGATCCCGCGGTACCTCCCCCGAGCGGCTTTCCGCGGCTGAGGCGCGGAGCCCTCCTCCTACACTGGAGCCCGCACGCGGGAGTGGTGGAATGGCAGACACGCAGGATTTAGGTTCCTGTGCCGAGAGGCGTGAGGGTTCGAGTCCCTCCTTCCGCACGGGATCGGCCGGTACGCTGAGCGCGCTCGCGTGACCGCCGACCGGCCACCGGCCCCCGTCGACTGGAGATCCGTTGAACCACGCCGCCCTCGTCCCCTGGCTCGATCCGGAGACGATCCTGACCTCGTTCGGCCCCTGGGGCGTGCTCGTGGTCTGCCTCATCGTGTTCGCCGAGACCGGACTGCTGATCGGCTTCCTCTTCCCGGGCGACACGCTGCTGATCATCACGGGCCTGCTGGCGCACGAGAACGCGTCGAACGGCGGCCTCGGCGTCCCGATCTGGCTCATCTGCCTGGCCGTCGGGTTCTCGGCCTTCGTCGGCGGCGAGGTCGGCTACCTGATCGGGCACAAGGCCGGCCCGCGCATCTTCGAGCGCAAGGAGTCCGGCTTCTTCAGCATCGAGAACGTGAAGCGGACCAACGCGTTCTTCGAGCGCTTCGGCGGCCTCGCCGTGATCCTCGCGCGCTTCGTGCCGATCGTCCGCACCTTCGCGCCGATCGCGGCCGGCGTGGCCCACATGAACTACCGCAAGTACAGCCTCTACAACCTCATCGGCGCCCTGATCTGGGGCAGCGGGGTCACCCTGATCGGATGGCTGCTCGCCTTCATCCCGCCGGTCGCCGACTTCGTCTCGCACTACATCGACGTGATCCTGATCGGCGCGGTCGTGCTCGCGCTGGTGCCGACGCTGTTCCACTTCTTCCAGCAGCAGCGCAAGGCGAAGCTCGCCGCCGACCCCGAGACCGACTCGACCGAGTCGGCCGCCTACGTGCTCGACGCCGACACCCTGGACGACAAGCACCCGAAGTCCTGACCTCCGCCTCCGGGGGACGCCACTCCGGCACGCGGCACGCCGACAGGCGTGCACCGGAGTGGCAGTTCGCGGTTGAGCCCGCCGGGTCAGAGCCGGGCGGACAGGGCGGCGAGCTCGGCGCGCAGCGCGGTGAAGGCGCGGGTGCGGTGGCTCCGGGCGTTCTTCTGCTCGGGAGCGAGCTCGGCCGCCGTGAGCGCCCCGGCCTCGGGAACGAACACCGGGTCGTAGCCGTGGCCGTTCGCACCGCGCGGCGCCGTCGCGATCGCGCCGTCCCAGCGGCCCTCGACCACCGTCTCCTGCCCGCCGGGGAGCACGGAGTCCGGCACCACGAGGGCGATGGTGCAGCTGAAGTGCGCACCGCGGTGCTCCACCTTCACGTCGTGCAGCTGCGCCAGGAGGAGCTCGAGGTTGGCCGTCGCGTCGTGCGCGCGTCCCGACCAGCGGGCCGAGAAGATGCCCGGCGCGCCGCCGAGGACGTCGACGCAGATCCCGGAGTCGTCCGCGAGCGCCACGAGGCCGGTGTGCGCCGCCGCCGCGCGCGCTTTGATCAGCGCGTTCTCGGCGAAGCTCACGCCGTCCTCGACGGGCTCGGGTCCGTCGTAGGCGCGGACGCCGACTCCGGGGAGCGCGCCGGCCAGCATGGCGCGGAACTCCTCCACCTTGCCCGCGTTGTGCGTGGCGAGGACGAGGTCCAGGCTCACGCTCCGGGCTCCGCGGCGAGCGCTTCGGCCTGGATGCGGGCGAGGTCGGAGGCACCGGCGACCGCGAGGTCGAGCAGGGCGTCGAGCTCGCGGCGGTCGAACGGGGCCCCCTCGGCGGTGCCCTGCACCTCGACGAACAGGCCGCGTCCGGTGACGACGACGTTCATGTCGGTCTCGGCGCGCACGTCCTCGACGTAGGCCAGGTCGAGCATCGGCACGCCGTCGATGATGCCGACGGACACCGCCGAGAGGCTGTCGATCAGCGGCTGCGCCTTCTGCCCCACGTACTTCTTGCCCCGCGCCCACTCGATCGCGTCGGCCATCGCCACGTAGGCGCCGGTGATCGCCGCGGTGCGGGTGCCGCCGTCGGCCTGGAGGACGTCGCAGTCGATGACGAGGGTGTTCTCGCCGAGCGCCTTCGTGTCGACCACCGCGCGCAGGCTCCGGCCGATCAGCCGGGAGATCTCGTGCGTGCGCCCGCCGACCTTCCCCTTGACCGACTCGCGGTCCATGCGGGAGTTGGTGGAGCGGGGCAGCATCGCGTACTCGGCGGTGACCCAGCCCTTGCCCTTGCCCTGCAGCCAGCGCGGCACGCCGTTCGTGAAGGAGGCGGTGCAGAGCACCCTGGTGTTCCCGAACGAGACGAGCGCGGAGCCCTCGGCCTGGGAGCTCCAGCCGCGCTCGATCGTCACGGTGCGCAGCTCGTCGGGCGCCCGCCCGTCCTTGCGCGCGGCCTTCGATGCGGTGCTGTCGGTCACTCGGGTCTCCCTCGATCGTGCGGGAGCGCGGCCCGGTCGAGCTCGCGCAGGTTGATGGTGCCGGTCTCGACGAGGTCGACGCTCGAGACCTCCGGGCCGAGGAAGCGGCGGGCGAGGCGAACGAAGTCGCTCGAGCCCGTCTCCTCCCACCGGTAGGTCGGAGGAGCGGCGGAGGTGCGCTGCAGGCCGTGCGCCACGAGGGTCCGGTAGACGTCGAGCGCGGTCTCCTCGGCGCTCGAGACGAGGCGGACGTCCGGCCCCATCACGTAGGCGATGGCACCGCGCAGCAGCGGGTAGTGCGTGCAGCCGAGGACGAGCGTGTCGACCCCCGCGGCCTTGAGCGGCGCGAGGTACTCCTCCGCCACCGCGAGCAGCTCGTCGCTCCAGGTGACCCCCGCCTCGACGAACTCGACGAAGCGCGGGCAGGCGGCGGTGAACAGCTGCAGGTCCGGCGCGGCGACGAAGGCGTCGTCGTAGGCGCGGGAGCGGATCGTCCCGACCGTGCCGATCACCCCGACGCGGCGGTTGCGGGTGTCGCGGACAGCGCTGCGGACGGCGGGCTGGATGACCTCGATCACCGGGATGCCGCGGCCGAGCGTGTAGCGCTCGCGGGCGTCGCGCATCATCGCGGCCGAGGCGGTGTTGCAGGCGATGACGAGCAGCTTGGCGCCCTGGTCGACCAGGGTGTCGAGGGTGTCGAGGGCGTAGGCGCGGACGTCGGCGAGCGGCTTGGGCCCGTAGGGCGAGTGCGCGGTGTCGCCGAGGTAGACGATCGACTCGTTCTGCAGCTGGTCGATCACGGAGCGGGCGACGGTGAGCCCGCCGACTCCGGAGTCGAAGATGCCCAGCGGTGCGTCCGTCACAGAGGAACAGCCTACCCGCGCCCTGCGGCCCGGTCCCGGCCGCACGCCGTTCCCGGGCCCGGCGGCGTGCGCAAGCCCCGGCACCCGCGCCTGGGCCGCGCGGGGGCGGCCGTGGAACACTGAGCGGATGGACTCCACGGCCTTCCTCACCGACCGGTACGAGCTCACGATGGTCGAGGGCGCCCTCGGCAGCGGCACCGCCGACCGCCGCTGCATGTTCGAGGTGTTCGCCCGGAGCCTCCCGCCGGGGCGCCGCTACGGCGTGCTCGCGGGCACCGGCCGGCTCCTCGAGCTGATCTCGCGCTTCCGCTTCGGCGACGACGAGCTGTCCTGGCTCCGCGACAACCGCGTGGTCGACTCCCGCACGCTGGACTGGCTCGCCGACTACCGCTTCCGGGGCGACGTCTGGGGCTACCGCGAGGGCGAGGTCTACCTCCCGGGCTCCCCCGTGCTCATCGTCGAGGCGCCCTTCGCCGACGGCGTGCTGCTGGAGACCCTGGTGCTCAGCGTCCTCAACCACGACAGCGCCGTGGCGAGCGCCGCCGCGCGGATGGTCTCGGCCGCCGACGGGCGACCGCTCGCCGAGATGGGCTCGCGCCGCGCCGGTGAGCGGTCCGCCGTCGCGGCGGCTCGCGCCGCCTACATCGCCGGATTCGGCGCCTCCTCGAACCTGGAGGCGGGCCGCAGCTTCGGCGTGCCCACGATGGGCACCTCCGCGCACTCCTTCACGCTCCTCCACGACTCGGAGGAGGAGGCCTTCCGCGCGCAGGTCGCCGCGCTCGGCCCCGGCACGACCCTCCTGGTGGACACCTACGACGTGACGGCCGCCGTCGACCTGGCGGTCCGCGTCGCCGGCACCGGTCTCGGCGCTGTGCGCATCGACTCCGGCGACCTCCCCCAGCAGGTGGCCGCCGTCCGGCAGCAGCTGGACGCGCTCGGCGCGACCGGCACGCGCATCACCGTCACCAACGACCTCGACGAGTACGGGATCGCCGCGCTCGCGGCCTCACCGGTCGACTCCTACGGCGTCGGCACCTCGGTGGCGACGGGCTCGGGCCACCCGACGGCGGGCATGGTCTACAAGCTGGTCGCGCACGAGGACGACGCGGGCGAGTGGGTCGCGGTGGCGAAGAAGTCGGTCTCGAAGGCGTCGATCGGCGGACGGAAGGCCGCCGGCCGTCTGCTCTCCGACGACGGGATCGCCGAGGCCGAGGTCGTGCACGTGGGCGCCGGCCCCGAGGGCGCCGTCGGCGAGGGCGAGCGGGCGCTGCTCGTCCCCCTGATCGAGGACGGGACGATCCGTCCCGAGCACCTCGGCATCGAGGGAGTGGCGGCAGCCCGCGCGCACCACGCCAACGCGGTCCTCGAGCTGCCGATCGACGCGCTCCGGCTCGGCCGCGGCGAGCCCGTCATCCCGACCCGCTACGAGTGAGCGGGCGGGCGCTCACTTCATCTTCGCGTAGATCTCCTTGCAGGCCGGACACACCGGGAACTTCTCCGGGTCGCGGCCCGGGAGCCACTTCTTGCCGCAGAGCGCGCGGACCGGCTTGCCGGTGATGGCGCTCTCGAGGATCTTGTCCTTCGGCACGTAGTGGGAGAAGCGCTCGTGGTCGCCCGGCTCGATGGACTCCTGGTTGAGGAGCTCCTCGAGCTCGCGGTCGAGCGTGGCGGTTCCTCCGCCTCCCTCGAGGGGGTCGGTGCTGCTGTTCTGGACGCGCGGAATCATGCCGACGATCCTACGCGCGGAGCCCGGGCCCGCGGCCGTGCGCTCCGGATCGGGCGGCGCTAGTAGCGGCTGGTGAACGCGACCAGCTCGGTCGCGCGGCGCTCGAACAGCCGGCCGCCGAGGAGCACGCCGAGGGCGAAGACGACCACGGCGCTGCCGAAGCCGACGAGCACGGCGTCGCCCGCCGCTTCCGGGTCGACGAACAGGGCCCTGACGCCGAGCACCACGGCCGGAGCCGAGAGGAGCAGCCCCAGCCCGAACGCGAGGGACTGCGGACCGGCGCCGCTGGCTCCGGGGGCCTGGGGCTGCGTGAACGCGCTGTCGCCCGGGCGCGGAGCCGGATAGGCGAGCCGTGCCGAGACGGCGCTGGCGACGCCGGCGGGGACGAGCAGGAGGCAGGTGTTCACCGCGAGCACGACGGGCAGCGCATCGGGGAGACCCGAGGTCGCGCTGCCGATCAGCGAGCCGAGCACGACGACCGGCACGCCGAGCAGGAGGGTCGGGAAGGCGCGGCCGAGCCGGTCCGACCAGCCGCGGACGCCCGCGGCCACGTGGAGCCAGAACGCCGAGCCGTCGTAGGCGACGTCGTTGTGCAGGAACCAGCCGAGGAACAGCGCGATCAGCGGGACCGGGAGCAGCGAGAGCAGCGGGAAGGGGACGCCGACGACCGCGAGCAGCAGCAGGGCCGCGACCGGCAGCACCGGCACGGCGACGAGCGACGCCTGGTAGCGCGGATCCCGGAGCCAGTAGGTGATGCTGCGCGCCGCGATCGCGCCGGTCCGGGTCGAGCCGAGGACGTCGAACCAGCCCAGCCGGAGGCCGCGCGGCGGCCGGTGCGTGCGCTCGGGGCGCCCGGTCAGCAGGCGGACGACGAGCCACCAGAGCGCGCCCGCCGCGACGAGCGTCGCCAGGGCCAGCAGGAGCGGGCCGAGCGCGTCGCCGGTCCGGGCGGCCGGGGCGATCATCCACGCCGCGCCGAACGGAGTGGCCCCCATCGCCGCGCCCCAGCGCTCGAGCACCGGGGTGTCCCCCGTGTCGACCAGCGCGGCGGCGCCGAGGGCTGCGGGACCGCCCAGCATCAGCACCAGGCCGAGGACGGCCAGCAGCTCGCGGGCGGTCCGGGAGGGGACGAGGGCGGCGGAGGCGGCGAGGCCGATCCGCGCGAACAGCGAGGCCGTCGCCACCGCGAGGAGCGGGCCGACCACGGCGAAGGCGCCTGCGCCCGGGACGAGCGGCGCGCTCGCGAGCCCGACCACCAGCAGGGCGAGCGTGGGGACCGAGACGAGGCCGGCCAGGGCGAGCGCCCCGGCGAGGCGGAGCGGCGGAAGGCCGAAGAGGCGGAACGCGCGCGGATCCATCGGGTCGAGCGGGCCGAGCAGGAAGGGCAGCACCAGGAAGCCGACGGAGACGAGGCCGCCGGCGGTCACGAGAGCGCCCGCCGCCGCGTCCGAGGAGCGCAGAGCGCCGATCGCCGCGATCAGCAGGGCCGTCACCGCGACGACCACGAGCACGCCCAGGACGGCGCCGGCCGAGCGCGCGGGCCCGGAGCGGAACGCGCCCAGGAGGACGTCGACCCTCAGCCGGAGAAGTCGTGCAGCCACTGCAGCCCCTCGGCGATCTGCTTGCCGCCCGCGAGCTCGAGGAAGCGCTCCTCCAGCGTCGCGGTGCCGGCGACCTCCGCGACCGTCCCGGAGGCGAGCACGCGCCCGCCGACGATCACGGCCACGTCGTCGCAGACGCGCTCGATGAAGTCGAGCCCGTGGCTCGAGAGGACGACGGTGCCGCCGCCCTCGACGAAGCGGCGCAGCACGGTGATCACGGCGGCCGAGGAGACCGGGTCCACCGACTCGAACGGCTCGTCGAGGACCAGCACGCGCGGTGCGTGGATCATCGCCGCCGCGAGGGCGACCTTCTTCGCCATCCCCGCGGAGTAGTCCGAGATCAGGCGCTCCAGCGCGTCGGAGAGGCCGAGCGCCTCGGCCAGCTCGACCGTGCGCTGCTTCGCCGTGGCGAGGTCGATGCCGCGCAGCGCGGCGGAGTAGGCGAGGAACTGGGCGCCGGTGAGCCGGTCGAACAGCCGGAGGCGGTCGGGCAGGACCCCGATCAGCGGCTTCGCGGCCGACGGGTCCTTCCAGACGTCGACGCCGTGCACGAGGACGCGGCCGGTGTCGGGTCGCAGGAGGCCCGTCATCATCGAGAGCGTGGTGGTCTTGCCCGCGCCGTTCGGGCCGATGATCCCGTAGAAGGTCCCCGCGCGGACGGCCAGGTCGATGCGGTCGACCGCCACCGTCCTCCCGAAGGTCCGGATCAGCTGGTGCAGCTCGAAGACGACGGGCGAGGCGCCGTCCGGATCCGCGGCACCCTCAGCGGGCTCGGCGTTCGTCACGGACGTCATCCGGCTACGGTACCAACTCGCCCGCAGGCCCCCGGCGCCCGCGCCGACACCCGGCGACACGGCGAGAGGTCAACCACCCTGGCCCCGGGGGGCGTGAACTGTACACTAGGTCTCTACCCGAGGAGTCGATCAGATCGAGACGCAGCGGTTAATTCGAGGAGAACACACGATGATGCACACAGGTTCGACGAGCAGCAGCCCCGCCACCGTCGTCATCCTCGCCGCAGGGATGGGCAGCCGGCTCGGCCGCTCCCTCCCCAAGCCGCTCACGCCGCTCAGCGACGGGCGCACGATCATGCAGCAGCAGTTCGACAACATCCACCACGCCTTCGGCACGAAGATCCCGGTGAGCGTCGTCGTCGGCTACAAGCTCGAGCACATCATCGAGGCCTTCCCCTCGGCGACGTTCGTCTACAACGAGCAGTACGACCAGACCAACACCTCCAAGAGCCTCCTCCGCGCGCTGCAGGCGAGCGGGCAGGGCGGCGTGCTCTGGATGAACGGCGACGTCGTCTTCGACCCGCGCATCCTCGACCGGGCGGCCGCGCTGATCGCGAAGGACGTCTCCTTCGTCACCGTCAACACCTCGAAGGTGTCGGACGAGGAGGTCAAGTACACGACGAGCGCCGAGGGCTTCATCCAGGAGCTCTCCAAGACGGTGCGCGGCGGCCTCGGCGAGGCGGTCGGGATCAACTACGTGTCCGCCTCCGACAAGGCCGCGCTGGTGCGCCAGCTCGCCCGGGTCGACGCCCAGGACTACTTCGAGCGTGGCATAGAGTTGGCGATCGAGCAGGACCGCCTGCTCGTCGAGCCGATGGACATCTCCGACCTCTACGCCGTCGAGGTGGACTTCGCCGAGGACCTCGAGCGCGCGAACCTCTTCGTCTGACGCTCCCGGCTCCTCCCCCGGCTCGAGCGGAGCCGACGGGAGGAGTCGCGCAGTGAGCACGGCCGACACCCTCGCGACCGAGACGGCCCTGCGCCACCGGCGCTCCCGGGCCTGGCGCTACCGCCACTCCCTCTGGCTGCTCACCAGGCGCGACCTCACCGTCCGGTATGCCACGAGCGCGCTCGGGTACGTCTGGTCGGTGCTCGACCCGCTCGTCATGTCGGGCATCTACTTCTTCGTCTTCACCGTCGTCTTCCGGCGGACCGTCGGCGAGGACCCGTACATCGTCTTCCTGCTCGCGGGCCTGCTGCCGTGGATGTGGTTCAACCAGGCGACCTCCGACGCGACCCGCGCGTTCCTCCGCGAGGCGAAGCTGGTGCGGTCGACGTCGATCCCGCGGACCATCTGGGTCGGGCGGATCGTGCTCTCGAAGGGCATCGAATTCGTGGCGAGCCTGCCGGTGCTGGTGCTCTTCGCCGTGATCGCCGGCGCGCACCTGACCTGGGCGGCGCTGCTGTTCCCCGTGGCGATCCTGCTGCAGGCGGTGCTCACGCTCGGCGTGGGTCTGCTGGTGGCTCCGCTCGTGGTGTTCTTCCGCGATCTGGAGCGGGCCGTGAAGCTCGTGCTCCGGTTCCTCTTCTACGCGTCGCCGATCATCTACTCCACGGCCAACCTGCCGGAGCAGATCCGGCCGCTCGCGGCGCTCAACCCGCTCAGCGGGATCTTCGCCCTCTACCGCTCCGCGTTCTTCGAGAGCGAGCTCGACGTCCCGCTCATCCTCGCCTCCGCGGGCATCTCGGTGCTCGTGCTGGCGCTGGGCCTCGTCGTCTTCCGCCGCTCCGAGCGCGCGGTGCTGAAGGAGCTGTGATGGCCGACGCCCCCGTGGTCATCGAGTGCCGCGGCCTCGGGATCCGCTTCCGCCGCAACCGGCGGGGCCGCCGCTCCTTCAAGGACCTCTTCGCCGGCCGCTCCCGCCGCTCGCGGCCCGGCGAGTTCTGGGCGCTCCGCGGGCTCGACGTGCAGGTGCGGGCGGGCGAGGCCATCGGTGTCGTCGGCCGGAACGGTCAGGGCAAGTCGACGCTGCTCAAGCTCGTCGCCGGCGTGGTGCTTCCGGACGAGGGCGCGGTGGAGGTGCGCGGTGGCGTCGCTCCGCTCATCGAGATCACCGGCGGCTTCGTGGCCGACCTGAGCGTCCGCGAGAACGTCTACCTGACCGCGGGTCTCCACGGGATGTCCAAGCGCGAGGTCGACGCGCGCTTCGACTCGATCATCGAGTTCGCCGAGATCGGCGACTTCCTCGACACCCCCTACAAGCACCTCTCGAGCGGGATGAAGGTGCGGATCGCCTTCTCCGTCGTGTCGCGGCTCGAGGAGCCGATCATCCTGGTGGACGAGGTGCTCGCGGTCGGCGACAGGGCGTTCCGCGAGAAGTGCTACGCGCGGATCGAGGAGCTGCTCGCCTCCGGCCGCACCCTCTTCTTCGTCTCGCACAATGAGCGCGACCTCCGCCGCTTCTGCACGCGCGGCCTCTACCTGGACAAGGGCCGCCTGGTGCTGGACGCGCCGATCGAGGAGGTGCTCGCGCGTTACGCTGAGGACTACGCGCCGACACCGCGGAGCAGCACGGCGCCGGCCGAGGGCCCGCCCGTCCAGGGCACCGTCTCCGACGACTGACCCCTCCCGCACGCGGCGCCCGAGGACGCAGGAGTGCACGACATGGCCCAGAAGGACCGCAAGCGCGAGCGCGCCGTGGAGAGGGCCGGCGAGGTGGAGCAGGCCGACGGCTCCGAGAACGCGCAGCTGGCGAAGCTGCTCGACCGGCTCCTCGCGGTGCAGCGCCCGGCCGTGCTGGCGAACATCCGCCTGCTGCGGCGCCGGCGTCCCGGGGCGACTCCGGAGCAGATCATCACGTCGCTCGAGCGGCAGTACCTCTCGAGCGTGGCCGCGGGAGGCGCGGCGATCGGGGCGACCGCCGTCGTCCCCGGCATCGGCACGGCCGCCTCGGTGGCCCTCTCCGGCGCGGGAGCCGCAGGGTTCCTGGAGGCGAGCGCGCTCTTCGCGCAGTCGGTGACGGAGGTGCACGGGATCCCGCTCGAGGACCCGGACCGCGCGCGGGCCCTCGTGCTCACGCTGATGATGGGCTCCTCCGGCAGCGAGATGGTGCGCCAGGTGGCCGGGCAGGCCGTCGGCGGGGGCAGCGGCCTCAACCAGTACTGGGGCTCCGTGGTCACGAAGGGCCTGCCGTCCTTCCTCGTGGGCGAGCTGGCGGACCGCGCGAAGAAGTCCTTCGCCAAGCACTTCCTCGCCCAGCAGGGCGCGGGCCTGGTCGGCCGGGCGATGCCGTTCGGGATCGGAGCGGCGCTCGGCGGCGTCGGCAACGCGATGCTCGGACGCAAGGTGGTCCAGAGCGCGCGCGACGCCTTCGGACCGGCGCCGCAGGCGTTCGGCAACACGCTGGTGCTGGAGCCGACGCGCGCCGAGCGGAAGGCGCTGGCCGCCGCGCCGGCCGAGCCGCTGGCGCTGTTCGTCCGCGACTACGGCGGACCGGGCGAGCGGGTGGCGCTCCTCTTCCACGGCCTCGGCTCCGACTCCCGGATCTGGTACGCCCTGGTCCCGACGCTGCACGAGCACGGCTACCGCGTGGTGGCCCCCGATCTCGCCGGTCACGGCGGCTCGCCGGCATCGCCCGCGTACTCGCCGGAGCGCTGGGCGTCGGACGTCCGCGCCTCGGTGCTGCAGACCCCCGACCTCGTCATCGGCCACGGCCTCGGCGCCGTCATCGCCGCCCGGCTCGCCCCCGAGTACGGCGCCGACCGGCTCGTCCTGCTCGACCCCGCGTTCTCCGACGCCCGCGGCCTGACGAGCGCGCTCCACCGCGGCGGCTCGGTCGCGCACGTCGAGAAGGGCGACGCCGACTCCCTCCGCCACCGCCACCCGATCTGGACGGACGAGCAGATCGAGCTCGACGTGTCGGCCCACGCGCTCTGGGACCAGGACTCCGCCGGCGGGCTGACGGCACGGGGTGCGGCCGAGGCCCCCGAGACGTTCCCCGTGCCGACGCTCGCCGTGATGCCGGAGGACCCGCTGGGCCACGGCTCGCTGGGCGACGTCCTCGCCGGCCGCGGCGTCGAGGTGCGGACCGTGCCGGGGGGCGGGGCCTCGATCCTCCGTGAGGACCGCGCGGCGCTGATCGCGGCGCTGGAGGACCGGATCTAGCTCAGGATCTGCTCCAGCTCACGGCCTGCTCCGCGCGCGATGGTCCGGAGCCGTCGGAGGCGTTCGGTCAGCGTTCCCGAGGCCGGCGCCCGGGCCCGACGAGCGGCATCCCGAGCACGGTGCGGACGAGTCCGCCGCCGTCGCGGTCCTCGGCGATCACGCGGAGGCCGGTCTTCTCGGCGACGCGCCTCGAGGCGGCGTTGTCCGGGTGCACGAGCGCCACGAGTCGTCCCGCGAGGCGGTGGGCGAGCGCGAGGTCGCGGCAGGCCGCAGCCGCCTCGGTGGCGTAGCCGCGGCCGTGCAGACCGGCCCGCACGTGGTAGCCGACCTCGAGCTCGATCCCGCCGTCGACGCGCTGCCAGGTCAACCCGCAGTCGCCGACGAACTCGCCGTCGAGGGTCTCGACGATCCACAGCCCGAAGCCGTGCTCGCGGTAGTTGCGCCGGTTCCACTCGATCCAGGCGGCTGCCTGCTCGCGGTCCTTCGGCGCGGGGTAGTACCGCATCACGACCGGGTCGCCGAGCAGGTCCGCCATGTCGGGGAGGTCCTCGGCGGTCATCTCACGGAAGCGCAGCCGGGCGGTGGCGGCGGGGATCATCGGGTCGGGCTGCTCGGCCTGCGACTGCGGAGACGGCGACCGGGACCGTCGTCGAGCGCTCGATCCATCCGGCCGCCGCCCCCGGCCCTACTTCTCCGCCTTGGCGGCGGCCTTCGCGGCCTGCTTGGTGGCGCGGACCTTCGTCAGCGACTCCGGAGAGACGATGTCGGCGACCGAGCGGAAGGCGCCCTCCTCTCCGTAGGCGCCCGCGGCCGCGCGCCAGCCCTCCCCCGAGAATCCGCGCTGCTTGCCGAGCAGGGCGAGGAAGATCCGCGCCTTCTGCTCGCCGAAGCCGGGCAGCGCCTTCAGACGCGCGAGGACCGTGCGGCCGTCGGGCTCGTCGCGCGTCCAGACGGCCGCGGCGTCGCCGTCCCAGTCGTCGACCAGAGCGCGGCAGAGGACCTGCACGCGGCCCGCCATGTTCGCCGGGTAGCGGTGGATCGCGGGCGGAGTCCGGCAGAGCTCCGAGAACGCGTCCTCGTCGAAGCCCGCGATCGACGCGGCGTCGAACGAGGCGCCCTCCGCCTCGAGGCGCTCCTCGATCCTGCGGGGCCCCGAGAAGGCCGTCTCCATCGCCACCTGCTGGTCGAGGAGCATCCCGATCAGCAGGGCCAGCGGGTCGCGGCTGAGCAGCGCGTCGGCGTCGGGATCGTCGGTGATGTGCAGGGCGGAGTCGCGGGTCATCCTCCAGGGATACCACGGACGGCCCCGGCGGCGAGCGCGCGGACGGTCCGGTCGACGAGGTCCAGCGCCGCAGCGAGCTCGAGGTCGCCGACATGGCCGTAGCCGAGGACCAGCGCCTCGGTCGCAGCCCGTCCCGACAGGGCGTACTCGTGCAGAGTGGCGACGAGCAGTCCCTCCCGGAGCAGCGCGGCCGCGACGGCGTGCGCGTCCAGAGGCGCGGGCAGGGAGAGGACGACGTGCAGACCCCCGTCGAGTCCGCTTGCGCGCCCCCACGGCACCGACTCCCCGAATGCGTGGACCAGCTCACGGCGGTGGGCGTAGCGCCGTCTCGAGCGCGTGAGATGCCTCCGGAACGCCCCGCTCGCCATGAACTGCGCGAGCGCCGCCTGCGTCGGACCCGAGGCGGAGGCGTCCTTCTCGCCGTCGAGGCCGGCCAGCGCCGCGCGCAGCCAGGACGCCCGCGGAACGGCCAGGTAGGCGATGCGGAGCCACGGCGAGACGGTCTTCGAGAACGACCCGACATGGGCGACTCCGCCGCCGGAGTCGAGCGAGGCGAGCGCGGGCAGCGGGGCGCCGACGTAGCGGAACTCGCTGTCGTAGTCGTCCTCCACCACGAGCAGGGGGCCGGCCGACGCGCGGCGCACCAGCTCCAGGCGCTCGGCGAGGGCGAGCCTGCCTCCGGTCGGGTACTGGTGCGACGGAGTCACGACGACCACGTCCGCGCCGGAGCTCGCGAGAGCGTCGAGGTCGATGCCGTCGCCGCGCACAGGGACGCCGACGACCTCGTGCCCGTCGGCGCGCAGGCGGCGCCGGACGGCCGGGTAGCCGGGGTCCTCGACGGCGACGCGCACCTCGCGTCCCAGCGAGGCCGAGGCGGCGCGGGCCAGGAGCGCGACGGCGCCCGCGGTGCCGCTGGTCACCACCACGTCCGACGCCTGCACGTCGACGCCGCGGGACCGGCTCAGCTGCTCGGCGATCTGCTCCCGCAGGGCCGGGTCACCGGAACCCCGAGGAGGCGCCGAGGGCGGCGAGGCGAGCGCCAGGCGCCAGGCGGCCCGCCACTCCGGGGTGTCGAGGGCGCGGGTGTCCGGCCGACCCGGCCTCAGGTCCGCCGCGGCGGACGGGACGACGATCTGCCGGGCCTCCGGCCGCGGCTCCTGCGGCGCCGGCGCCAGCAGTCCGTCGGAGGCGACCGTCACCGCCGCGCGCGGGTGGGCGACGAGGTAGCCCTCCCCCACCAGCTGGTCCACCGCGGCGACGACGGAGCCCCGCGAGACGCCGAGCCGCTCGGCGAGCACGCGGCTCGACGGGATCGGATCCCCCGCCCGGTAGCGCCCGTCCAGCACCGCCTGGCGCAGCGCCTCGGCGAGCCCGGCGCGGACCGAGCCGCGCGGCGACGGCCCGAGGAGGAGCGGGATCTCCAGATCGCCCGACGCCATCGACCGCTCCGCTCTGGACCACTCCGATCGCGCTCCAGTGGCATCCTGGCAGATCCAGTCGGCGCGGGACGATTCCGACATGGACAGTCTCCCCGTCACCGATCGCACCCGCGTCTCCCGTCTCCGCGACCGCCAGCGCACCGATCCCGCCGAGCTGCACGCCCTGCTCGACGAGGCGCTCGTCGCCCACGTCGCCGTCGTGCGGGACGGCGCCGCGATCGTGCTGCCGATCCTCTTCGCCCGCGACGGCGACTCCCTCCTGCTGCACGGGTCGAGCGGCGGAGGACTGCTGCGGGAGGCGGCGCGGCACTCGCTCCTCACCGCCTCGGTCACGCTGGTCGACGGACTGGTCGTCGCCCGCTCCACCTTCGACAGCTCGATGAACTACCGCTCGGCGATGGTGATCGGCCGGGCTGAGGCGCTGGAGGGCGAGGAGAAGGCGCGGGCCCTCGATCTGCTGGTGGCACGCCTCCTCCCGGGGCGCGACGAGGAGGTGCGAGCGAGCACCGCCCGCGAGATCGCGGCCACGCTGGTGCTGCGCCTCCCCCTGGCCGAGGCGAGCCTGAAGGTGCGCGCGCACGGAGCCGGCGACGAGCCGGAGGCCGGGGTCTGGGCGGGCGTCGTGCCGCTGGTCACCCGCACGCTCGCGCCGGTGCCGGCGGAGGAGGGCGTCGCGGTCCCGGAGTCGGTCCGCCGCTTCAGCGCTGCGGTCGACGGCGCGGTGCCACCCTGGCGCTGAGCGGACCGGCCGTCGCGGTGCGGTCCGCTACTTGGCGTCCTGACGGGGGAAGACGACCTTCTGCACGACGATGATCACCGAGGCCGCGACCGGGATCGCGACCAGGGCGCCGAGCACGCCCGCGATGGTGCCGCCCGCCACCGCCGCGATCACGACGACCGCACCGGGGACCGAGACGGCCTTGTTCATGATGCGGGGGCTGAGGAGGTACGCCTCGACCTGCATGTAGACGAGGTAGTAGATCGCGGCGACCAGCGCGGTCAGCGGCGAGGCCAGGAGGCAGGCGAGCGAGATGATCACGGCGCCCGAGAGCGTGCCGACCAGCGGGATCAGGGAGCCGAGGAACGCGACGCAGGCCAGCAGCGCCGGCACCGGGGCGCCGATCGAGAGCAGCAGGATGAACGTGAGCACGCCGTTCACGCCGGCGAGCGAGACCTGGCCGACCACGTAGCGGCCCACGGCGCCGGTGATCTCGTCGCCGACCTCGTGCGCCTTCGCGCGGTGCGAGGCGGGGGCGAAGCGGTAGGCGACGGCCTTCATGGAGCGCAGCGACGCGAGGAAGTACAGCGTCAGGATCAGCACGATGACGGCGCCGGTCACGCCGCTGGCGATCCCGGTCCCGACCGCGATCAGTCCGCCGCCGAGCGAGAGCAGGTTGTTGGGGTTGCCGATGAAGCTCTGGACGCTCTCGATCAGCTCGTCGATGTCGATCACGCCGCGCAGCTGCTGCTCGAGGTCGAGCACCCACTGCTGCGAGGCGATGTCGGTGACGATCTGCGGGGCGCTCGTGACGAACATCGTCAGCTGCTCGACAAGGATCGGGATGATGTAGACCAGCAGGCCGGCGAAGATCAGCACCACCGCGGCGAAGACCGCCGTGATCGCGAGCGGCCTCGGCAGGCGCTTGCTCTCGAGCCAGGAGACCAGCGGATCGAGGCCGAGCGCGAAGAACAGCGCCACGAAGATGTAGGTCAGCACCGTGCCCAGCTGCACGACGAGGCCGCCCAGGACGAGCGCCACCAGCACGCCGAGCGCGCCGAACAGGCCGATGCGGAAGGAGCGGATCGTGAAGACCGGCTTCTCCGGGTCGGCGGAGACCACGATGTCCGGCTCGACCGCGGGCTGGGCGGGTGCCGACCGGCGCCGGCGGGAGCGGGCGAAGGCGCGCGGGGTCATCATGGGACGAGCGTAGCGGGGCGCCGGGAGGCCGCCCGGCGACCGGCCCACCCTTGACGCGGCCGTTCGAGCGGTGCTCCCGCCCGCTCAGCCCTCCGGATCGTGGTCGTCGACCGCGCCGTCGCCCCGGTGCAGAGCGGCGTGCCGCTCCCACTCGGTGAGCAGGTGCTCGATCGCCTCGTGGAAGCGCCGCGTGGCCGCTCCGGGCGACGTGTCGCCGAAGTAGCGGTGCACCCAGCGCTCCAGCCGCTCGACCGACTCCGGATCGTGCTCGGCGCTGTCGATCCGCGCGATGATCGCGGAGGCGTCCTCGGCGAGCAGCCACTCCGCGTCGCCGAGGTAGCCGCTCTCGTCGACCTCCGCTTCGGCGCTGACGGGCCGGGTGACCAGCAGCGGGCGCCCCGTTGCCAGCCGGTCGTAGACCATCGCCGACACGTCGAGGATCGCGAGGTCGGCGGCGGCGAGCTGCCAGCCGAGCTCGGCACCGGTGTCGTGCACGTGACCGGCGCGCGGATCGGCCGCGTTGGCGGCGGCGATCATCGCAACGATCGCCCGGTCGGCCGCGGCGTAGTCGGAGTCGACCGCGCCGCTGCGGGGATGCGGGCGGTAGACGAGCCGGAACCGCGGGTCGGCCAGGAGCCCGCGCACAAGGGCCGTGCCGTGGCTCCGGATCGAGCCGTAGCCCGCGGCGGGGCGGTCGCCCTCCCAGGTCGGCGCATAGAGCACCACGCGGCGCTCGTCGGACGTGAACGGCACGGCGCCGGCGAAGTGGTCCGCCTGA
Source organism: Rathayibacter sp. AY1A4 (assembly GCF_002930955.1). Lineage (NCBI taxonomy): Bacteria > Bacillati > Actinomycetota > Actinomycetes > Micrococcales > Microbacteriaceae > Rathayibacter > Rathayibacter sp. AY1A4. The sequence goes on from NZ_PSTN01000010.1 coordinate 81,293, forward strand.
GGACGGCCGATGGCGAGGGCGCGCCTGTCGAAGTCGTAGTCCCAGAGCACGCGGCGCAGCCGGGCCAGGGCGGCGTCCCCGGCGATCATGCTGTAGTCGTACGCCTTGAACTGGTTCGTCGTCATGTACATCTTGTCGCTCTCGCCGTGGTTGACGAAGACGTGCCAGCGGCGCCCGTAGCGCATCATCTGGAAGTTGCGGGCGTTCTGGTTGACGTAGAGCACGATCCGCAGCGGCTGGCTCGCGATGGTGCCCTCGAGGTCGGAGACGGAGCGGACGTAGGCGACCGGGACCGGGCTCTCGCGCAGCAGCACCTCCGCGGCGCCGGCGTTGCGGCTGAGCAGCACGACCGGGTGCGTCTCCGCCAGCTCGGCCAGCGGCCGGTACCACTGCCGCAGCTGGTACAGGTTGATGTCGCCGTCGGCGAAGTAGACGCCGATCTCGAACCGGCCCTCGGGCAGCGGCCCGCGCTCCGCGAGCAGCCGGGTCACCGCGTGGCGGGCCCGGCGAGCCGCGAGCAGCTCGCCGCCCACCTTGCGCGCGAGTCGCGCGTCGGTGCGGAGGCGGGCGATCAGGGCACGGGGAGCGGGAGTCATCCGCCCCAGGGTACCGGCGACGGCCCCCGCGCCGGGGGCGTCGCGCGGGCCGATCAGGCCGGGGTCACCCTCAGCCAGACGAACTGCAGCGGAGCGAGACGGAAGCCCTCGCGCAGGTCGACCGCGATCTCGGTGACCAGGTCGACCGCCTCCGCGGCGAACCCGCCGAACCGCTCGGCCGCGACCTCCTGGACCTCGTCCGACACGTTCGCGAGCACGAGCACCGACTCCCCGTCGCCGGGGCGCTGGTAGCCGAGCACGTGGTCGTTGACCGGGTCGAAGACGCTCAGCTCGGTGCCCGCGAACATCGGCACGGCCTTGCGCACGGCGATGAGGTGCAGCAGCCCGCCGAAGACCTCGCTCGCGGCCGTCCCCGGGACCTCGCGCTCGTCGTAGCGCTCCGCGGGGCGGCGCGGCCGGTTCACCCAGCGCGAGTCGCCGGCCGTCGTCGGGTCGTCGAGGTAGCCGTGGTCGTTGAGCTGGCCGACCTCGTCGCCGAGGTAGAGCAGCGGCAGCCCCCCGGTGCTCAGGGCGATCGAGTGCGCGAGCAGCACGCGATCGATCCCGTAGGCGTCGCCCGCCTCCACTCCGGCGAGGGACGCGGTGGTGCCCGAGACGCGGCGGTCGCCGGTGCGCGGGTTCTCCTGGAACGGCACTCCGCGGGCGAAGGTGCCGTCGAACCGGTCCGTGTAGAAGTCGTTGAGGAAGCGCCGGTGACCGGCCGCGTCGATCCCGAGCTCGGCGGCGTCCTCGTCGGCGAAGGTCCAGCCGATGTCGTCGTGCCCGCGCACGTAGTTGACCCAGGCCGTGCCCTCGGGGAGGGCGTGCCGGCGCTCGAGGGCCTGCGAGAGGAGACGGACGTCGCGGGTGGCGAGCGCCTCCCAGGTGAGCGCCATCTGCAGCGGGTTGTACGAGAGCTGGCACTCCTCGACGTCGATGTACTCGATCACCTCGTCGGGGTGCACGATCGCCTCGGACTTGAACAGCAGCGCCGGAGCGGCCAGGCGGCAGACCTCGTTGAACGCGCGCAGCAGCAGGTGCGCCTGCGGCTGCGACTCGCAGGTGGTGCCGAGCTCCTTCCAGATGAACGCGACCGCGTCCATCCTCAGGGCGTCGATCCCCTGGTTGGCGAGGAAGAGCATCTCTCCCGCCATCGCCCGGAACACCTCGGGGTTGGAGTAGTTGAGGTCCCACTGGTAGCGGTGGAACGTAGCCCAGACCCAGCGCCCGTCCTCCAGCTGCACGAAGGAGCCGGGATGGTCGTCCGGGAAGATCTCGCGGGTCGTGCGCTCGAAGGCGTCGGGCTGCTCCCGGTCCGGGTAGATCCAGTAGTAGTCCTCGAAGCGCTGCTCGCCGGCGAGCGCGCGCTGCGCCCACTCGTGCTCGTTCGAGGTGTGGTTGAAGACGAAGTCGACCACGAGTGCGATGCCCTGCTCGCGCAGCTCGGAGGCCAGCCCGCGGAGCTGCTCCATGTCGCCGAGGTCCGGCCGCACGCGCCGGTAGCTCGAGACCGCGTAGCCCCCGTCCGACTCGCCCTCGGGCGCATCGAAGAGCGGCATCAGGTGCAGGTAGTTCAGGCCGATCTCGCGGAAGTACGGGATCTCGGCGCGCAGCCCCTCGAGGTCGCCCGCGTAGCGGTCGACGTAGCAGACCCCGCCCAGAGCCTTGTTCGAGAGGAACCAGGTCGGGTGCTGCTCGCGGGCGCGGTCGAGCGCGCGGAGCTCCTCGGGCCGCTCCTCCCAGGAGGCGGCGGCGAGCTCGACGATCGCGACGAGCTGGTCCTCGAGGTCGTCGCGGCCGGCGTACACCGTGGCGAGCAGATCGACCAGGCGCGGGAGGTGCTCGTCGAGGCGGCCGGAGAACTCGTCGTCGACGGCGCCGAGGCGCTCGCGGACCGTCGTGAGGAGGTCCGGTCCGGCAGGGGTCGCCTCCGCCTCGGCGCGCTCGGGCGGGGAGAGCTGGGTCGAATCGAACACCGTCGTCCTTTCGGGGGCCCCGGCGGGGGCGGATTCCCCGATGCTAGACGATCGGCGGACGCCCGGCGAACGCCATCCGGAGCACCGTGCGGGCCGAGAGGACGCGCCGGCCGCCCGGATCCGAGCGCCATCCCTCCCGCCAGCCGGCGAACCAGGCGCGCAGGGCGGTCGGGTCGCGACGCCAGCGGAGGCACTGGATCGCCGTCCAGGACCCCACGTAGACGAGCGCCAGAGGTGCGGCGAGGTTGCGGCGGGCGAGCCAGACGCGGTTGCGCGCGTTCAGCCGGTAGTAGTCGGCGTGACGGGTCGGCTGGATGACCGGGTGCTGGGCGACGAGCTCTCCCGCGTACCAGGCGGTGCGGCCCGTGTCCCAGACCCGCCAGGCCAGCTCGATGCCCTCGTGGGCGTAGAAGAACGGAGCCGCCCAGCCGCCCGTCCGGGCGAACACGTCGCGCCGCAGCACGACCGCTCCCTCCCAGACCGAGAAGACGGGGCCGGAGCGGCGGGGGTCGCCCTTGAGGATCCGCGGGATCCAGCGCCGCGGGCTCGGCGTGCCGTCCGTGCTGTCGACGCGGGGCTGCACCAGGCCGATGCGGCGGTTCGAGGCGAGCAGCGCGACCGCGTCGACGAGGAAGCGGGGGGACGGGATCCGGGCGTCGTCGTCGAGGAAGAAGAGGTACTCGCCCGCGACGGCGTCGACTCCGGCGTTCCGGCCCGCCGGGATGCCGAGGTTCTCGGGGAGCGCCAGGGCGCGCACTCCCTCGGGCAGGCCGTCCGGCTCCCAGCCGTTGCCGACGCAGACGACGTCCAGCTCGACGCCCTCCTGCGCGAGGACGCCGGCCAGCCCCGTGGCGAGGTCGTCGGGCCGGGTCCCCTGCGTCAGGACGACGACGCCGACCCGCGGCTCAGGAGCGGACACGCTTGGACGCCATGATCGCGACGAAGTGGCCGACCAGGGCGAGGAGGGCGAGCGGCAGCAGCGCCCCCACGAGGACCCGGTCGGCCGTGCCCGCTCCGACGACGAGGCCCACGAGGGCGGTCGCGAAGGCCAGCATCGTCAGCTCGACGGAGTGGTAGAGGCGGTGGAAGGGCAGGAAGCGGGCCGCGCGGCGAAGCCCCGCCAGCCCGGACGAGGACGGCACCGCCTCGCCCTTCGTGTCGGCCAGCTTCGTGAGACCGGCGTTCGCGCGCGCCACGTGCACCATGTCGTTGAGCGCCTTGTTGAGGACGATCACCAGGGCCAGGGCGAAGCCGATCGTGGTCCAGAGGAAGTCCGCCGGCGCCTCGAACGGGACGCCCGCCGCTCGCAGCCCGAGCGCGATCGGGATCAGCGCCTCGGTCGTGTAGTGCCCGACCTTGTCGAGGAACACGCCCCCCGGCGAGGACGTGCGGCGCCAGCGCGCGACCTCGCCGTCGCAGCAGTCCACCAGCATCTGCAGCTGGCCGAGGAGCAGCGCCAGCGCCGCTCCGGCGATCCCCGGGATCAGGAGGGCTGCCGCCGCGCTCCAGCCGACCAGGATCATCAGCCCGGTGACGCCGTTCGCCGAGATCGAGGTCTTCAGCAGCAGCCAGGTCAGGTAGGGCGAGAAGCGGCGCAGGTAGAGCGACGCCGTCCAGTGCTCGGCGTTGCGGCGCCCGCGCACCTCCGGGGGCTGCGTGACGGCGCGCAGCTCGGCGATGGAGCGGGGTCTCGTCGTCGTGGTCATGCGCCCCTCGGCGAGTCGGACCGCGGCTGGTGGCGGTGGGCGGAGATGTTGCTGGTCAGCCCGGCGAAGCCGAGCACGAAGCCGGTCCCCCAGGCCACGTGGACCGCCGGGATGACCACGGCGAACCACAGCATCGCACGCGCGCCGTCCGGCCGCGCGACCACGAGAGTGGCCGCCGCCACCAGGAGGAGGTAGGCGGCGGGCACCGCGAATCCGAGCAGGAGCCAGGGCGCGGCTCCGGCGAGCGCCTGGACGACTCCCGCCAGCCCGACGAGCAGCCCGATGGCGAGCATGGCGACGAGCACGGGCGGAGCGAAGTAGCGCAGCGACCGCGAGGCCGGGAACATCCGGGTGAGCTCGCCGCGCCACATCCCGGTCGAGAGGAACTGCCGGAGCAGCGCGCGCATCGAGGGCCGCGGCCGGTAGGTGACGGTGAGGCGCGGAGTGAACCAGACGACCTCGCCGCGCTCGCGCAGCCGCCGGTTCAGCTCCCAGTCCTGCCCGCGCTTGAAGCGCTCGTCGAACAGGCCGGCGCGCTCGAGGGCGGAGCGGCGGAAGACGCCGAGGTACACCGTGTCGGCCGGGCCCTCCTCGCCTCCCACGTGGTGGGGCGTGCCGCCCAGGCCGATGCGGGAGCCGTACGCCCGGGCGACCGCGCGCTGGAACGGGGTGAGGCCCTCCGCCGCCATCACTCCGCCGACGTTCGCCGCTCCGGAGCGCTGCAGCGCCTCGACCGCCGTGCGCGCGTACTCGGGCGGCAGGACGGAGTGCGCGTCGACCCGGACGACGACCGGGTGACGCGAGGCGCGGATCGCGGCGTTGAGGCCCGCAGGAGTGGAGCCGACCTCGTTCGGCACGACGCGGATCCGCGGATCGGCCGCGCTCAGCTCGGCGACGAGCTGCTCCGTGCCGTCGATGCTCGGGGCGACGGCGAGGACGACGTCGAAGGGGCCGGTGTAGTCCTGGTGCAGCAGCGAGTCGACCGCGGCGCGCACGTGCGCGACCTCGTTGAGGACGGGCATGACGTAGGAGACGCCGGGCAGGTCGGAGAGGTCGTCTTCCGGGATCTCGTGCTGCATGGGTCCAGTTCGTGCGGGAGGAGCGCGGGCGCAGGGATCCACCACCCTACCAGCGGGGAGCGCCGCGCCCCGGGCCGGGCCCGGACGCGGAACAGCCCCCCGGGACGGATCCTCGAGGGGCTGTGCGCGGTGGCGGAGCACAGCCCCCCGGGGACGGATCCTCGAGGGGCTGTGCGCGGCGGCGGAGCACAGCCCCCCGGGGACGGATCCTCGAGGGGCTGTGCGCGGTGGCGGAGCACAGCCCCCCGGGGACGGATCCTCGAGGGGCTGTGCGCGGTGGCGGAGCACAGCCCGCCGGGGACGGATCCTCGAGGGGCTGTGCGCGGCGGCGGAGGGTCAGCCGGCGGCCATCTGGCCGAGCGTCGCCTTCGCCTGGTAGCTCTGGCCGTTGCGGACGTAGGTCAGCTCGACCGCGGCGTTCGCGGCCTGCGCGCGGACCTGCGCAGTGAGGTCGGACGCGCTCGTGATCGGAGTGCTGTCGATCGCGGTGATGATGTCGCCCTTGGCGAGACCGGCCGCCTGCGCGGCACCGCCTCCGGAGACCTCCTCGATGCGGGCGCCGAGGACGTCCGCGGTCGAGTCGGAGACGCTCGCGCCGAGCAGGCCGTGCGAGGCGGAGCCGTTCGCGATGATCTCCTTCGCGATGCGCTCGGCGATCGCGCTGGGGATCGCAAAGCCGACTCCGATGTTGCCGGACTGGCCGCTCGAGGAGGACTGGCCGGCGCTCGCGATCGCGACGTTCACGCCGATCAGCTCGCCGTCGCTGTCGAGCAGCGCGCCGCCGGAGTTGCCCGGGTTGATCGCCGCGTCGGTCTGGATGACGGGCAGCGAGATGGTGCTCTTCGCCTGGGTCGGCGCCTGCTGGCCCGGGATGTCGAAGTTGAACGGGCTCTCGGTGCCGCCGCTCGAGCTGTCGCCCGAGTCGTCCGGAGCCGCTGAGGAGGCGACCTGGATGCTGCGGTTGAGCGCGCTGACGATGCCGTCGGTCACGGTGCCGGAGAGGCCGAGCGGGGCGCCGATGGCGACCGCCGTGTCGCCCACGTTGATCTTGGTGGAGTCCGCGAACGTCATCGGGCTGAGGTCGGTCGCGCCGGTCAGCTTGATGACGGCGAGGTCGAGGGTCGGGTCGGTGCCGACGACGGTCGCGTCGAAGATCCGGCCGTCGCTGGTGGTGACCGAGACGGTGCCGTTCGCGATCTCGCCGTCGAGGGTGACCACGTGGGTGTTGGTCAGGACGTAGCCGTCCTTCGAGAGCACGATGCCGGATCCGGTGCCGGCGGACGAGCTGCCGCTCACCGCGATGGTGACGACGCTCGGAGTGGCCTTGGCGGCGACCGCGGTGGCGGTCGTGGCGTCCTCGGCGTTGTTGACCGTGATCGTCTGCGAGCCGCCGGCGGAGACCACGCGGGTCCCGCCGCCGTTGGAGGCGGACCAGAGGCCGAACACGCCGGCTCCCGCGACTCCGCCCACGACCGCGCCGATGGCGAGCGCCGCGACGACGCCCACTCCGGCTCGGCGCTTCGTGGCGGTGGGGGCGGGGGTGTACTCGGCGCCCGGGCCGAAGGGGCTCGAGGAGGGCGGCTCCTCGGAGCCGTGCAGGGTGTTCGCAGCGGGCGGCGCGTACTGCCCGTAGCGGGCGGGCTGGGAGACGGGCTGCGCCTCGTTGCCGGCCGTCGCGTTCGGCGTGTACGGCGGCCGGGGGGCCGAGGAGGAGGGGTAGGGGACGGTCGGGTTCTCGCTCTCGCGGTGCTCTCCGCCCCGGTGGATCGGCTCGGTGGGCCCGGTGGTCGAGGACGACGCTCCGGAGCTCTCGCCGGGGGTGCGCTCGGTCGCCTCTCGGGCGCCGGACTCCGTCGGCGTGGTGGGTTCCTCCGGCTGACGAGGACCCTCGTGACTCTCGGTCATGGGTGCTGCTCCTTCCAAGCGGGGATAGCTTGGCGATCGTACCTGGGGGTTTCTTATGACGGGCCTGCGAGCGGGAAATGAAACCGGCCGGACTGCTCGAGCGGGCACACTGGGCACGTGAGCATTCCCGGATCCTGGTCCCGCGCCGCGGCGGGCGCCGGCCTCCTCGGCCCCGGCGGCGAGGTCGCCGCCACCGTCTTCAGCGAGATGAGCGCGCTCGCCCTGCGCACCGGAGCGGTGAACCTCGGCCAGGGCTTCCCGGACGAGGACGGCCCGCGCGAGATCCTCGACGCCGCGCGCGACGCCATCGCGTCCGGGCTCAACCAGTACCCGCCGGGTCCCGGCTTCCCCGTCCTGCGCGAGGCGATCGCCGCGCACCGGCTGCGCTTCTCCGGGATCGCCCTCGACCCCGACGGCGAGGTCCTCGTCACCACGGGCGCCACCGAGGCCCTGGCCGCGGCTCTGCTGGGCCTGCTCGAGCCGGGCGACGAGGTCGTCACCTTCACGCCCCACTACGACGCCTACGGAGCCCTGATCGCCCTCGCCGGAGGGGTGCATCGCACCGTGCTCCTGCGCGGCCCCTCCTTCGCGGTCGACCACGACGAGCTGACCGCCGCAGTGAGCGACCGCACGCGCGTCATCCTGGTGAACGACCCGCACAACCCGACCGGTGCCGTCCTCCCGGCCGAGACCCGCGAGCTGATCGTGCGGCTCGCCGAGCGGCACGACGCCGTGATCCTGACGGACGAGGTCTACGAGCACCTGCGCTTCGACACTCCGCACGTCCCGCTGGCCTCCCTTCCCGGAGCCTTCGAGCGGACGCTCTCCGTCTCCTCGGCGGGCAAGACCTTCAGCACCACGGGCTGGAAGATCGGCTGGGTCACGGGCCCGCGCGAGCTGATCACGGCCGTCCTCGCCGTGAAGCAGTTCCTCACCTATGTCAGCGGCTCGCCGTTCCAGGGGGCCGTCGCCCTCGGGCTCGGGCTCCCGGACGCCTTCTTCACCGGCGCGGCGCAGACGCTGGCGGCCAAGAAGGACCTGCTGTCGGCGGGCCTGGCTGCTGCGGGCTTCGGCGTCGCGCCCTCCTCGGGCGGCTACTTCGTCGTCGCGGACGCGGCACCGCTCGGCTACGACGACGGGGTCGAGCTCTGCCGGGCGCTCCCGGATCTCGCGGGAGTGGTGGCGGTGCCCGTGTCGGCGTTCTGCCGCCCCGAGGACGCCGCTCCCTACCGCTCGATCGTCCGCTTCGCCTTCTGCAAGCGGTTCGAGGTGCTGGAGACCGCGGTCGCGGGCCTCGCCCGCATGGCGCGCTGAGGAGCCGGCCTCAGCGGATTCGGTCGGATGCCCGGCGCCGTCGGGCCGGGGGCGGCGGTCAGAGCGGCAGCACCCGGAAGCGCCGCAGCGCCAGAGCGGGGTTCTTCGCGCGCGCCGCGTCGATCCGCTCGCGCGAGACCCAGGCGACGGCGACATCCTCGACCTCGCCGAGGGTGACGGTCTCGACGCCCATCGGATCGACGATCATGCTCGTGCCGACCCCGATCGGCGGGGTCTGGTCGGCTGCGACGAGGTACACCGTGTTCTCGAGCGCGCGGGCGGTGACCAGCGTCCGCCAGTGCGCCTCCTTGAGCGGGCCGCGAACCCACTCGGCCGGTGCCGCGATGACGTCGACCCCGGCGTCGACCAGCCAGCGGCTGACCTCCGGGAAGCGCAGGTCGTAGCAGGTCTGCAGCCCGACGACGAGGCCGCCGACCTCGAACGTCTCGGGTGCGGCGATCTCCCCCGCGGCGACCCACTCCGACTCGGTCTGGCCGAAGGCGTCGTACAGGTGCAGCTTGCGGTAGCGGGCCACGAGCGCGCCCTCGGGGTCGAGCGCGACGAGCGTGTTCGCGATGCGGCGCCCGTCCACCGCCTCGACCATGCCCGCCACGAGGTGGATCCGGAGCTCGCGCGCGAGCGCCGCGAGAGCCGTGACGAACGGGCCGTCGAGCGCCTCGCCCGCCGCGACCAGCTCTGGCCCGAGCGGATCGGTGAAGGCGGAGCTGTACTCCGGCAGCACCACCATGCTCGCGCCGCGCTCGGCGGCGATCCGGGCCAGGCGCTCGATCGTCGCGATGTTCGCCTCCCGGTCCGACGAGGGGGCGAACTGCGCCACGGCCATGCCGACGGCGCCGGTCATCAGCTCGGCGGGTAGAGGAAGAGGGCGACCTGGGAGGCCGGGATGGTGCGCTTGTGGTACGCGTGGTCGTTGCCCCAGTTGTACTCCTCGAGCGAGACCGTGCCGTCGGAGTTGACGGCCTGCACGTAGGCGACGTGGTTGCCGGTGAACCAGGCGACCGCGCCGGGGACGGGCGTGCTGCTGGTCACCCAGCCGTGTGAGGCCCACTGGCCGGCCCACGCGTAGGCGCTGCCTCCGCCCGGGGTCATGTTGCCCCAGGTCCACTTGAAGGGTGCGCTCGTCGAGCCCTGGTCGCGGTTGATCCGCCAGGCGACGAAGTCGACGCACTCGCGGTAGTAGTACCGCAGCGGCGAGAGGCCGCCGCCCTGGTCGTCGGTGAGCTGGTCGCGCCAGGGGTAGTCGTCGCCCTCCTCGCGGGGCGTGACCGAGGTGCTGGTGCCGCCGCTGCCCGCGGCGGCGCCGTCCGCGCCGGTCGTGCCTGCCGCGGCCTGCGCCTCCTGGGCGAGGCGGGCGGTCTCGGCGTCGCGGGCGGCCTGCTCGGCAGCGGCGAGCGCGCGCGCCTGGGCGGCCGCCTCGTCGAGCTGGGCCTGGGTCGGTGCGGTGAAGGAGTCGCGGATGACCTGCTCCTGGACCGCGGTCGGCGCGACGGTGAGCTTCTGGTTGCCGAGCGCCTGCACGCGGGCGGCGGCCTCGACGGCGGCCTGCGAATCGGGTGCCGGGTCGAAGGAGTAGGCGGGGAGCGCGGAGACCGCCACGAGGCCCGCGATGGCGGCGAGGGCGACCGTGCTGACGGTCGCGCGGAAGACACGGCCCCGGCGGCGCCGCACGGGGCGGACGGGCGTGAGGACCGGAGTGGTGACGCCTGCTGCGGGCAGCGCGTGCGGCGCCTGCCGCGGGCTCCGCCGGGTCGGGCGGTCGCCGAGCCCCTCGTTCGAGCCGTCGTCCCCGCGTTCGTCCCTCACAGCAGCACCCCTCGCATCGGGGTCGAGCCTAACGTGCGGGCCGGTCCGGCACACGCGCCGGCGCGGAGCGTCGGGAGGCCGGTCCGCGGATGCGGGTCGCGCGAGCCCGGCACGAAGTCGGCGGCGGCGCCGGGCGGATCCGACGGTGACGCGGACGGGCGACCGGAGTAGCGTCCGGAGCGGAGCGGGCGCGACGGTGCGGCCGCGGGACGGAGGACGGCGATGATCCGGAGCGAGAGGGCCTTCAGCGGCTTCAGCGTGGACGACGTGGAGGCGGCGCGGGCCTTCTACGGCGGAGTGCTCGGGCTCGAGGTCGAGCTGAACGCGATGGGGATCCTCGACATCCGGCTGCCGGGCGGAGGCCGCGCGATCGCGTACCCGAAGCCGGACCACGAGCCGGCGTCGTTCACGATCCTGAACTTCTCGGTGGAGGACGTCGACGCGGCGGTCGCCGAGCTGCACGCGGCAGGCGTCACCACGGCGATCTACGACGACCCGTCGCTGCCGACCGATGCGGACGGAGTGATGCGCGGCCACGGGCCGACGATCTGCTGGTTCCGCGATCCGGCGGGCAACGTGCTGAGCGTGATCGAGGGCGACTGAGGTCTCGGCCCGCGCACTGTCAGCCGCGGGAAGCACGTCCGCGACCCGTGTTAACGACGAAAGCCGGCCCTTCTCAGGACCGGCTTTCGCTTTCTTGTTGCGGGGGCAGGATTTGAACCTACGACCTCTGGGTTATGAGCCCAGCGAGCTACCGAACTGCTCCACCCCGCGGCACAAGAAGAGACATTACACGCGTTCCGGCGCCGATGCAAATCGACGCGGCGGTGGGAGCGGGCTCCGGTCTCAGGCGGGCTTGGCGGCGCGCAGCACGGCGCTCTCGTCCACGCTCAGCCCGACCGCCGTCAGGGCGGCTGCGAGCTCGGACGAGGTGCGCGACCAGGTGCGGACGTCGGCGCCGACGGGAGCGGACGACGACGGGGCGACGAGCACCGCTCCGCCGGGGGCGACGAACCACTCCACCAGCCGCGCCCACTCCTCCAGGTCGGGGAGCCACGAGACGACGCCGGCGCTGCAGAGCACGACGTCGAACGAGTCGGGCTCCGGCAGCATGTGCCGCAGCTCGTAGAGGTTCGCGCAGACGAAGCGGGCGGAGCCGGCGAGGTCCCTGTCCGCGGCGGCGGCGCGTGCTCGGCGCACCGCGGGCATCGAGAAGTCGACGCCCACCACGCGGGCGCCGCGCTCGGCGAGCTCGAGCGCGTCGAGCCCGTCGCCCGAGCCGAGCTGGAGGATCCTCGGCCCAGGGTCGAGGAGCGCCGCGGTGACGAGCTCCGGGTGGAGCGCACCCTCGCCGGTGCGCTCCTCCCAGTACGTGCGGTTCAGCTCGAGCCACTCCCCCGAGCGGAGGTGCTCGCCGCGGTCGACCTGCACCATGCGGGCTACTGGCCGCCCTCGGCCTGCAGCGCCCGCGAGAGCGCCTCGGTCAGCTGCTCGTCCGCCGCCGCGAAGGCGGTGAGGTCGCCCGCCTTGAGGGCGTTCTCGCGAGCCGTGAGCGCGTCCCGCGCGTCGTTCAGCGCCTGCTGCAGCGCCGTCTGGTCGCCCGTGGCCGGCGTGGAGCCGGTGCCGCCGGTCGTGCCGCCCGCGTCGCCTCCGGTGTCGCCGCCCGAGGTGCCGGTGCCGGCGTCCGGAGTCGTCGGCGTGCCGGTGTCGCCCGCGTCGGCTCCCGAGTCGCCGCCGAAGAGGCTGTCGAGGGCCGCGTCGAGGGTGTCCTCGAAGGCGATGTCGTCACCGAACGCGACCAGCACCTTCTGCAGGAGCGGGAAGCTCGTGTCTCCGTTGGAGCGCACGTAGATCGGCTGGACGTAGAGCAGGCCGCCGCCGACCGGCAGCGTGAGCAGGTTGCCCCTCGTGACGGTGGTGTCGCCGCGGGAGAGGATGTTCAGCTCGTTCGCGACCGTCGGGTCGGTGGTGAACGCGTTCTGCACCTGGCCGGGGCCGGGCACCGTGTCGTCCTTCGGCAGCTCGAGCAGGCGGAGCGTGCCGTAGCCGTCGGCCACGGAGCCCGCCGTCGAGCCGGCGTCGGAGTCGGCCACGAGGTAGCCGGTCAGCACGTTGCGGCTGGCCTGCGCGCCCTGGACGCTCGCCGGGATGTACGTCGAGTAGAGCGAGTACGACGGCACGTCCTGATCCGGCGTCTGCAGCGTCAGGTAGTACGGAGGCTGCAGGCTGGTGCCGGTCGCGGCGGCCGTGGTCGCGGCTCCGCTCGTCGGGTCGTTCGGCGTCGCCCAGGCGTCCTCGCGGGAGTAGAAGGAGCCCGCGTCGGTGACGTGGTAGGTGCCGAGGACCGCGCGCTGGACCTTGAAGAGGTCCTCCGGGTACCGGACGTGGCTGAGCAGCTCGCCCGACATGTCGCTCACGGGCTTCACCGTGGTCGGGAAGATCTTCTGCCAGGTCTGCAGGATCGGGTCCTCGGTGTCCCACGCGTAGAGCGTGACGCTGCCGTCGTACGCGTCGACGGTCGCCTTCACCGAGTTGCGGATGTAGTTGACGTCGTCGGTCGGGAACTGCTGCTGTGTGTTCGTGTCGGCGATCGCCTGCGAGAGGCTCTGCACCTCCGAGTACGGGTAGTCGGCCGAGGTGGTGTACCCGTCGACGACCCACTTCACGCGGCCGTCGACGACGGTCGGGTAGGCGTCGGAGTCGAGCTTGAGGTACGGTGCGACCTTCTGGACGCGCTGCACGGGATCGCGGTCGTAGAGGATCTGCGAGTCGTCGTTCACGCCGTCCGACAGGAAGATCTGCTCGGACTGGAACTTGATCGCGTAGACGAGCTTCTTGAAGACGTTGTCGAGAGCGGGGCCGCCCTCGCCGTCGAAGGTCGTGTAGGTCTGCTGCGCGCCGTCGGTGCCCGAGGGGTAGTCGAGCTCGATGTCGCGCGAGTCGTTGCCGCCCACGATCGAGTACGGCGGGGAGTTCTCGCCGAAGTAGATCCGCGGCTCGTAGTCGCCGAGGTCGCCCGTCGTCGGGACGCCGGACTCGATGAACACCGGCTCGCCGTCGGCCGAGCGCTGGTTGCCGTACGCGGCGACCAGGCCGTAGCCGTGGGTGTAGACCAGCGTCTGGTTGTACCAGGTCTGGTTGGTGCCGAGGCCGTTGAGGTTCAGCTCGCGGACGCCGACCACGGCGTCCTGCGTCGATCCGTCGATGGAGTAGCGGTCGACGTCGAGCGCGTTCTGCGTGTCGCCGAACTTGTAGTACTGGCGGAACTGCTGCAGCTGCGAGAACGCGTCGGTGACGACGGCGGGGTCGAGGATGCGGATGTTCGCGGTGGTCTCGGCGTCCGAGCGCAGGGCGCCCGGCTCCGCGTCGGTGGTCGCCTCGTAGGGGATGACGTCGACGTCGCTGACGCCGTAGGCCTGGCGCGTCATGTCGATGTTGTTCTGGATGAAGGGCTGCTCGAGCGTGCGCTCGTTGGGCTCGACCTGGAACTTCTGCACGATCCACGGGTAGAGGGAGCCGACGAGCAGGCTCGACACGATCAGCAGCGCGGTGCCGATGACCGGGAAGCGCCAGCGGCCGATGAAGGCGGTGACGACGAAGAGGATCGCGACCAGCGCCGCGATGCCGGCCAGGATCTGCAGGCCCGGGATCGTCGCGTTGACGGTGGAGTAGGTGGCGCCGGTGATGCGGGGCCCCTGCTGCGCGAGCGTCGCGTACTGGTCGAGCCAGAGGCTGACCGCCTGCACGGCGAGGTAGAGGGCGGCGATGACCGCCAGCTGGATGCGCGAGGCCTTCGAGATGCGGATCTCGCGGCCGTTCACCCGGATCGCTCCGTAGAGGTAGCCGGTGGCGAGGGTCGCGAACGCCGAGATCAGCAGGACCGCCGACGCGAAGCCGACGATGCTCTGGTAGAAGGGCAGCTCGAAGAGGTAGAACGACGTGTCGAGGCCGAACTGCGGATCCGTGGTGCCCGAGGGCGTGCGGTTCCAGAAGGTGAGGCTCGTCTGCCAGCGGGTGGCGGAGGAGACGCCGGCGAAGAGGCCGAGCACCGCGGGGATCCCGAAGGTGGCCAGGCGCCGCAGCGGCTCCACGACCTGCTGGTAGCGGTCGATCTGCGAGTTGAGCTTCGCGTAGACCGGCCGGAGGCGGTACGCCAGCATCAGGCTGATGAACACCGGCACCGCCATGGCGACGAAGCCGATGACGAAGAGACCGCCCGCCGCCGCCCACTGCGTCGTGAGCACGGAGAGGAAGCCGAGCTGGTCGTACCAGAGGATGTCGGTGTACAGACCGGCGAAGACGAAGAACGCCACCACCAGGACGGCCACCACCACGACAGTGACGGCGAGGACGCTCCGTCTCTTCCGCGGCGGGGTTTCGGTTGCTGTGGAACTCACGTGAGGGCCTCTTGCTGTCGAGATGTGAGGGGAGGCCACCCATGCTATGCGACGGCTGTCCGGCTCACCTGGGCGTCGACCCGGGGTCGGCGGGCGGGATCAGTCGAGGGGAGCGGCGGTGCTGCAGTCCGGCAGCCCGGAGGTGTCGCCCGCGGCGATGCCCTTCAGTGCGGCGAGGGCGTCGTCGAGGGTCGAGACCGCGAGCACGTCGAGCCCGTCGGGGACGTGGCCGACGACCTCGTTGCAGTTGGTCGCGGGGGCGAGGAAGTACTCGGCTCCGGCGCCCTCCGCCCCGTAGAGCTTCTGGCGGATCCCGCCGATGGCGCCGACCTCGCCGGCCGCGTCGATCGTGCCGGTCCCGGCGACGCTCCGCCCCCCGTTGAGCTCGCCCTCGGTGAGCTTGTCGATGATCCCGAGGGCGAACATCATGCCCGCGCTCGGCCCGCCCACGTCGTCCAGCTGGATGTCGACCTCGAACGGGAAGTCGAAGGCCGCTCCGGGGAGGACGCCGATGACGGCGGCGCCGTTCGAGTCGCGCGGCGTGACCTCCACCTCCTGCCGGACGCCCTCGCGCTCGATGCTGACCTGCACCGGGGAGCCGGTGCCGAGGGTCTGCAGGGTCGCGCGCAGGGCGGTCGCGTCGGCGACGGGGGTGCCCGCGACCGCGAGGATCTCGTCCCCCGCCTCCAGGACGCCCTCGGCCGGGGAGCCCTCGGGCACCTGCACGACCGAGACGCGCTGCTCGACGGGGTAGCCGAGCTCGGTGAGCGCGGCGGCGATCGCCTCCTGCTGGGAGTCGGTCATCTCGGCCTGGTTCGCCTCGTCGCGCTCCTCGACCGTGGAGGAGGGAGGGAAGATCGCGTCGACCGGGACGACCGCCTTGGTCCTGTCGAACCAGGCGCTCGCGACCTCGACCCAGGTGGGCAGGCTCTGCGGGTTGCCGACGACCGACACGGTGAGCATGTCGAGCGTGCCGGCCGTGGGATAGGTGGTGCGGTCCGGGATCGAGATGAGGGGCACGTCCTTGCTGCTGCCCAGGGTGTCGAACACGGGGCCGGGCTGCTCGATCACGTAGGGGGCGGGCGCGACGCCCAGACCGACCACGACGGCGACACCCGAGAGGAGGACGACCGGTCCGACCCACGGGCGGCGCGGGGAGGAGGAGGGGCGCGGGTCGTCGGAGAACAGCGACACGGGGGCCTTTCTGGCAACGGGTGGAGCGGCTCCGCCGGGATGTTCGCGGCGGGCGGAAGCGGGCTGGGCCCGAGCGGTGCTCTGCACGCCGAGGCCCCGGGCGCTCGGGCTAACGTAGCTTGCACGACTGGGAGTCGCGCCGGAACCGGCGCCCTGTGCAGGGCCGCGGAGGCGGTGCGGCGACCGGATTCAGGTGAGCGACGGAGGGCTGATCCCGATGGCCGATGGCGACAGTGCGGACCGAGCGGGCGGCGGCTCCGAGGACGAGTTCCGGGAGATGCTGCGGCAGTTCCTCTCGGGGAACGGCCCGGTCGACCCCTCGCAGCTCGCCGGGGCGGCGGGACTGCCGAACGACCCGGTGGCCCTGCAGAACCTGCTCTCGCAGCTGCAGAGCGCGATGCAGCAGAACGGCGACGGCGGCGTCAACTGGACGCTCTCGCTCGAGCAGGCGAAGCAGCTCGCGCGCGCCGAGTCCGCGCCGGTGTCCGACTCCGTGCGGGCTCCGATCGACGCGGCCTTCGGCGTCGCCGCGCTCTGGCTCGACGAGGTCGCGTACGTCTCCGAGCTGAGCCGCACGCCGCGCTCGATCAGCCGCCTCGAGTGGATCTCCCTGACGATGCCGGTCTGGACCCAGCTCGCCGAGCCGGTGGCGCTGAGCATCTCGGACGCGCTGACCCGCGTGCTCCGCGAGCAGGCCCCGGAGGAGATGCAGGCGATGATCGCCGGTGCCGAGGGCATGATGCGCGGGATCGGCGGCACCCTGTTCGCCCTGCAGCTGGGCCAGGTCGTCGGGCAGCTCGCCGCCGAGGTCGTCTCGGGCGGCGACATCGGCATCCCGCTGCTGGAGGAGAACGACGCGGCGATCCTGCCGCAGAACGTCGCCGCGTTCGGCGAGGGCCTCGACATCCCGCTGGACCAGGTGCAGCTGTATCTGGCGGTCCGCGAGCTCGCGCACGCCCGCCTCTTCCGGCACGGCAAGTGGCTCCGTCTCGCCCTCATCTCGCAGATCACCGACTTCGCGCGCGGGATCAGCATCGACACCACCCGCCTCGAGGAGCTGGCCGAGGGCTTCGACCCGTCGAACCCCGAGGAGCTCCGCGACGCGATGACCTCCGGCGCGCTCATCCCGCCGAAGACGGAGGAGCAGCTCGCCGCGCACGGCCGCCTCGAGACCGTCCTCGCCCTCATCGAGGGGTGGGTCGACGTCGTCACCGCGGCGGCGACCAACCGCCTGCCCAGCGCCGGGGCGATCGCCGAGACGGTCCGCCGCCGCCGCGCCTCCGGCGGCCCGGCCGAGTCCGCCTTCGCGACCCTCGTCGGCCTGGAGCTGCGCCCGCGCCGCCTCCGCGAGGCCGCCGCGATGTGGCAGGCCGTGACCGACGCCGTCGGGCCCGAGGCCCGCGACTCCCTCTGGTCGCACCCCGACCTGCTCCCCGGCTCAGAGGACCTGGACGACCCGAGCGCGCTCGTCGCCCGGCTCACGGCCGAGGCCCGAGGCGAGACCCCGGAGCCCGACGAGATGGACCGCGCGCTGGAGGACCTGCTGAACGGCACGATGCCGCGCGAGGGCGACGGCGCCTCCGGAGACGCTCCGGACACGACCGACGACGCCGGCTCGCCGGACGACGACGACCGCGGCTCCTCCCCCACGGGCGACCGCCCCGTCTGACCCCCCCGTCCGGCGCCCGCCTGTGGACAACTCGCGCGGCGCCGGGCCGGTCTCGGCCATGATCGCCGGATGGTGCTCCGGCTCGATCCCCGACTCCCCCTGCTCTGGCGCTCCGCGACCGCGGTGCAGCTCGGCCTCGACCGGCCGCACGCGGTCCTGGACGGCGTCGGCTACCCGGAGGAGCTGCTGCTCGACGCCCTCCGCGTGGGCACCAGCGCCGGCACCGTCCGCCTGATCGCGGCGCGCGCCGGAGCGAGCGAGGCGCGTGTCGACGAGGTGCTCGAGGCGCTCCGGCCGGTCCTGCTGCGCAGCGTCGAGCCCGGCCCTCCCCCGGCACCGCGGGTCGTCGTCGAGGGGACGGGCGCGGCACCGGACGCACTGCGCACGCTGCTCCGGAGCGAGGGCTGCTCGTTGCTCGCCGACGACGGGACGCCGGACCTCGCCGTGCTGATCGCCGACTTCGCGGTCGCCCCCGCCCGCGCCGCGCACTGGCTCGCGGCCGATGTGCCGCACCTGGCGGTGGTGTTCGGCGACGAATCGGTGCGCCTCGGACCCCTGGTGGAGCCGGGGTCCGGACCGTGCCTGCACTGCGCCGAGCGGGACCGGATGGACCTCGACCCGGATCGCGCACGCCTCGTGATCCAGGTGCTCGGCCGCTCAGCCCCCACCCGCACGCCGCTCGCGAGCGCGGCGATCGCCGTGGCGGCCGCCGACGCCGTGCTGCGGCGGCTCCTCGCGGGCTGGCGAGGGCTCCGCGCGGCCGAGCGGGTCTACAGCGACGCCTCCGGAGCGTTCACCGTGCGGGAGCGGGAGCCGCACCCCGAGTGCGCGTGCCGAGCTCTTCGAGGAAGCGCGACGGCTCCCTCCGCGTGACGCGGCCGACCGTCGAGCGCGCCCACGAGAGGCGCAGGCGCCGGCGGGCCCGGGTGATGCCGACGTAGAGGAGGCGCCGCTCCTCGTCGATCGCCTCGAGGCCGGCGGCGTACGAGATCGGCAGCAGTCCCTCGGCGAGCCCCATCAGGTGCACCGACTCCCACTCGAGGCCCTTCGCCGAGTGCAGCGTGGCGAGGGTGACCGCGCCGCGGTCCGGCTCGTGGTGCACCTGCTGGCGTGCGGTCAGGTCGTCCGTGAACTGCCGGAAGGTCCATCCGGCAGGGGCCTCGTCGACGAGGCGGGCCAGCGTGTCCAGCGACTCCCACCGGTCGCGCACCGCACCGGGCGCCGACGGGGGCTCGGCGCTCCAGCCGAGCGAGCGGAGGACGTCGCTCACCGACTTGAACAGCGGCTCGCCGCTGATCGACACGGACGCCGCGCGCAGCTGCATCACGGCCTGCTTCACCTCGGGCAGGTCGAAGAAGCGCTTGCCGCCGCGCATGTGCGCGCTCACTCCACGCTCGTGCAGGGCGTGCTCGATGACCGCCGACTGGCTGTTGGTGCGGAAGAGGACCGCGATGTCGGAGGGGCGTACCCCCGCCTCGATGTCGGCCGCGACC
Organism: Rathayibacter sp. AY1A4; assembly: GCF_002930955.1. Classification (NCBI taxonomy): domain Bacteria; kingdom Bacillati; phylum Actinomycetota; class Actinomycetes; order Micrococcales; family Microbacteriaceae; genus Rathayibacter; species Rathayibacter sp. AY1A4. The sequence continues at coordinate 100,446 of NZ_PSTN01000010.1, forward strand.
CGCGCCGCGATCCCGCGCGCCTCCGCGATGTCGTCCGGGTAGGCGTCGATCGCGGGCTCCGGCGCCTCGGCGGCGGCGACGGCGTGGAGCGAGAGGGCGCCGGGCCTGCCCCGCATGAGGCGGTTCGCGGTCTGCACGATCGGCACGGCCGAGCGGTAGTTCTCCTCCAGGCGCACCACGGTGGCGGCCGGCCAGCGGGACGGGAAGTCGAGGAGGTAGTCGGCCCGCGCACCCGCGAAGGAGTAGATGGTCTGGCTGGCGTCGCCGACGACGCAGAGGTCGCTCCGGTCGCCGAGCCAGAGCTCCAGGAGCCGCTGCTGCAGCGGCGAGACGTCCTGGTACTCGTCGACGACGAAGAAGCGGTACTGCTCGCGCACCTGCATCGCCATCGCGGGCTCGGACTCGAGCATCCCGGCGGTCACGAGCAGGACGTCCTCGAAGTCGATCTGGCGGCGCTGGTCCTTCAGCCCCTCGTACTCGTCCACGAGCGCGACCGTCTGCTCCAGGGTGAGCCGTCCGGGCAGGGGGCGCGTGCGGGCGGCGACGGCGTACTGCTCGAGCGAGAGGGCGGACACCTTCCGCCACTCGATCTCGGCCGAGAGGTCGCGGAGCGTCGCCGTGTCGAGCTTCAGGCGGAGCCGCTCGGCCGCGTGCCCGAGCAGGCGCGCCTTGCCGTCGAGCAGCTGGGGCATCGTGCCCCCCACCAGCTGCGGCCAGAAGTAGCCGAGCTGCGAGAGGGCGGCGGCGTGGAAGGTGCGGGCCTGGACACCGCCGGCGCCGAGCACCCGCAGGCGCGAGCGCAGCTCGGCCGCGGCGCGGCTCGTGAAGGTCAGGGCCATGACGCGACCGGGCGTGTAGACGCCGGTCGCCACTCCGTGCGCGATGCGGTGCGTGATCGTCCGGGTCTTGCCCGTGCCCGCTCCCGCGAGGACGCAGACCGGCCCCAGCAGTGCCTCCGCAGCCTCGCGCTGCCCCTCGTCGAGTCCGTCGAGCAGGGTCACGCGATCGGGCCGTTCTCCAGCTCGCCTCCGTACCAGTCCTCGATCATCGCGCGGGCGATGGACGAGCGGCCGGGCAGCAGCACGGACTCGAGCGAGTCGTGCAGCTGCTGCCGGGTGAACCAGCGCAGCTCGACGATCTCCTCGCCGTCCGGGAGCAGATCCTCCGGGGACTGGTCCTCGGCGAGGCGGGCGGTGAAGCCGACCATGAGGGAGGCGGGGAAGGGCCAGGGCTGCGAGCCGAGGTACTGCGGGTCGACGACGCGCATGCCCGACTCCTCGCCGATCTCGCGGATCACGGCGGCCTCGAGCGACTCGCCCGGCTCGACGAAGCCGGCGAGCAGGGAGAAGCGGCCGGTGCCCCACATCGCGTTCGAGCCGAGGAGGAGGCGGTCGTCCGCGTCGAGGACGCAGACGATGATCGCCGGATCCGTGCGCGGGAAGACCTGGCTGCCGTCGGTGGGCGAGCGGCGGACCCAGCCGCCCTGCTCGACGACGGTCGGGTCGCCGTTGCGGGGCGAGTAGCCGTGCGAGGCGTGCCAGTTCGCGATGGCGAGAGCCTCGGTGAACAGGCCCGCGTCGCGGTCGCTCAGGCGCTCGGCGATCGGGCGCAGGCCGCTCCACCGCTCCTCGTCGGGCTCGAGCTCGGCGGCGGCCGCGTCGGTGAGGACGGTCGCGATGACGGGGGTTCCGACCGGCTCGCCGGGGGCCTCGGCGAGCGTGCGGCCGAGGTAGATCCGGAGGGTGCCGGCGGTCACGTCCTCGGGGCGGCGCAGGAGGAGGCGGTCGGCCTCGACCAGGGTCCGGTCGTGGTGCAGGACGAGCACGCGGGTGGCGGGATCGGCGAGCAGCTCGTCGAAGAGCGCGGGCCGCGAGCGTCCGACGCCGTCGCGGTCGGCCGCCTGTCGCGAGAGCGGGAGGCGATCGGCGAAGGGCAGTGACATCCGGGGCTCATTTCGTGACGGGGGCCGCGAGGACCGCTGTCGCGGGCCTTCGACGGCATCGGCGGGACAGCGCGTGGCGGCGGGCCGGCCGGGCACGAGCCGCCTACCCTGGAAACCATGGCCAGATCCCATCTCACTCTAGCCGCGCTGGCCACCTCGGCCGTCGAGGGCCTCGACGTCCGCTCCGCGCGCCCCTTCACGTCCTCGACGCACGGCGACTTCGACTCCGCCCTGCTGACGACGCGCGAGGGCGCCCGCCTCGTCGTGCGCGTTCCCACGTCCGCGCTCGCGGAGCAGGAGCAGCTCGGCGACCTCGTCGCGCTCCGGGCGCTGACCGCCGGCATCCGCAGCCGCCTGCCCTTCGATCTGCAGGAGAGCGTCGGGCAGACGCCGTTCGACGGCACCCGCGCGGTCGTCTACGAGTACCTCGAGGGAGATCGCGTCCTCATCGACGACGTGGCCGCGCAGAGCGGGCTCGCGGACTCGATCGGCCGGGCCGTCGGGGCGATCCACTCGCTCCCGGTGTCGTTCGTCCAGGAGGCGGGCCTGCCGATCGCGACCGCGCGCGACAGCGTGAACGAGACGGTCGCGGTGATCGAGCGCGCGGCCGACACCGGCCACGTCCCGGCGGCGCTCGTCGCGCGCTGGGAGTCGGCCTCCTCCGACGAGGCGCTCTGGCAGTTCGACCCGACCGTGGTGAACGGCTCGATGACCGCCGACTCCTTCCTCCGCTCGGGCGACGTCGTCGCGGCCGTGCTCGGCTGGGCGGCGCTGCGGGTCGGCGACCCGGCGCGCGACCTGCACTGGCTGCTGAGCGCCCCGGGCTCGGAGACGGCGCTCTCCGCCTACTCCCGGATGCGCGCGGGAGCAGTGGACCGCACGATCCGCCAGCGTGCCCAGCTCTACGCCGAGCTCGAGCTCGCCCGCTGGCTGCTGCACGGCACCGAGACCGACGACTCCGCCATCGTGGACGACGCGGTCGCCATGCTGGACACGCTGGTCGACAGCGTGCTCGGCGACCTCTCCGCGCCCCTCTCGACCGACACCGGCCCGGTGCTGGCGGTCTCGGAGGTCGAGGAGCTGCTCAACCGCACGCCGGGAGCCCGCACGGGCTCCTCCGCTCACGGCCGCGGGCTCGCTCCCGTCGCCGAGGAGAGCGACTCCGCGAGCTCGCGCTCGGAGTAGAACCGCTCGGGCCGTAGCACGAGGTCGTCGGCGACGAAGTAGAACACGGCGTCGACGCTCTCGAGCGGCACCCCCCGCCAGCGCGAGTAGGCGAGCCGGTACAGCGCGAGCTGGAACTGCTTGAGCTCGAGGTCGGCGGCGTCCTTCGGCGCTCGCCCGGTCTTCCAGTCGACGATCTGCACGCCGTCCTCCGTCGGGTACACCGCGTCGAGCTTGCAGACGACGACGTGGCCGGCGAGCTGGAGGTGGATCTCGATCTCGACCGCCTCCGGGCGCCGGTCGGCCCACTCCGAGCGCTCGAAGATGGCGATCAGGGCGTCGAGCCGCTCCTGCTCGACGCTCGCGGGGCCGGCGTCGTCGAGCTCGTCGGGGAAGGTGTCGACCGCCTCCGCCCCGCCCTGGACGCCGAAGCGGTTCTCGACCCAGGAATGGAACGTCGTGCCGAGCCGGGTCTGCCGGTAGGGGCGCTCCGGCATCGGCCGGCGCAGCTGCGCCGCGACCTCGTCCGGCGTGCTGACGATGTCCTTGAACCGGGAGGCGGGGATGCGGGTGGGCAGCGGCGTGCGCTCGCCCCCGGCCAGCCGCACCGCCCGCTCGGCGAGCAGCAGGCGGATGTCGTCGCCGCGCGCTCCGAGCAGAGCCGGCTCGGCGCTGCGGACCCGGGCGGCGGCGGCGCGGACCCGGTCGCCGCGGGAGCCGAGCGGATCGTGCGGCCAGCGGAACGTGCGCGGGGCCCGCTCGAGCGGGTTCTCCTCGTTCGCGGGCTCGGTCGGCAGCGGCGGGATCGTGCCGGCCTGCTCGAGGTCGCGGAGGAAGACGCCCGGTCCGCGCGGCTTGGCCTGGCCGGCCCACCACGAGCCGCTGAGCAGGAGGTGGTGACGCGCCCGCGTGACGGCCACGTAGGCGAGACGCCGCTCCTCCGCCTCGTTGCGCTCGCGGAGGGTGTCGCCGAACGCTCCGATCGCGTCGACGACCTCCTTCTGCGTGCTGCAGCCGCGCCAGGCGAGATCGGGGAGCTCGGCGGCGTCGCCGCGGAACGCGTAGGGCATCGCGCCCAGTCTGACCCACCCGCGGAAGCCCTCGACCGGCGTGCCGGGGAGCTCGCCGTCGACCATCCGCGGGACGGCGACGAGGTCCCACTCCAGACCCTTGGAGCCGTGGATCGTCAGCAGCTGCACCGTCCCCGGTTCCGGGTCCTCCGGTCGCGGGGCCAGGCCGTCGCGCTTGTCCGCGAGGACGAGCCAGCGGAGGAATCCGCGGAGGGAGGAGCCGGTGCCGGCGCCGCGGTCGTCCGTCTGCAGGTACCCGGCCACCGCCTCGCGGAAGGCCTCGAGGTTGGCGCGGCCGTCCCCGCGCGACTCGTTCGCCTCGACCTCGATGTCCAGGCCCAGCTCCTGCTCGACCAGGGTGACGAAGTCGAGGAGGTCGAGCCCGGCCCGGGCGCGCAGCCGGGCGAACAGGGTGCCCGCCTCGTGCAGGCGCCGCAGGCCCTCGGCGCTGAACCCGCCGAGCGCGGAGTGGTCGATCCGCCCGTCGTCGCCGGGGCGGCGCGCCGCGATGAAGTCGAGGGCCTCGACGATCGAGCCGCCCTCGCCCTCGGTGACGGACGCGCGCATCCGCTCGCGCACCTCCTCCGGGAGCAGCCGGTGCGCGTGGTCGCGCGCCGCGAGCCACGAGGCGAGGTCGCGCAGCGCCTTGAGGTCGCGGACGCCCAGACGCCAGCGGGCGCCGGCCAGGAGGCGGACGAGCTCGCTGCCGGCGGCCGGGTCCTCGACCACGGTGAGCGCGGCGACGAGGTCGGCGATCTCGGGCTGCCGCAGCAGGCCCCCGATGCCGAGGATGTGGTACCGGACGCCGTGCTTCGCCAGCGCGGCGGCGAAGCGGTCCATGTGCGCGCGCACCCGGAAGAGCACCGCGGCCGACGGCGGCTCGGCGTTCTCGCGCAGCCGCCCGGCGAACCAGGCGGCGACGTCGTCCGCCTCCTCCTCGATCGTCTCGGGGAAGGTGAGCTCGACCGGGTGCTCGGAGGCCTGAGGACCCGCGCTCAGCGTGCCGACCGCGACCGCGCTGCTCGCCGACAGCGGCTCCACGATCGCATTCGCGGCGGTCAGCACACGGCGGCCGTTGCGCCAGCTCGTGCTGAGGGAGAAGCGGCCCGCTCCCCCGAAATCGGTGCCGAAGCGGCCGAGCCCCTCGGCGCTCGCACCGCGCCAGCCGTAGATGGACTGGTGCGGGTCGCCCACGGCCATCACTCCCTGCCCGGCGAAGAGCCGCGAGAGGAGGCGGGTCTGCAGCACGGAGGTGTCCTGGTACTCGTCGAGGAGCACCACCCGGTACCTCGCGCGGTGCTCGTCCACGATCCGCGGCACACGGTCGACGATCCGCAGCGCGAGGGCCACCTGGTCCGAGAACTCGACGAAGCCGCGCTCGGCCTTCGCCTCCTGGAACCGCTCGGCGAGCGCCGTCAGCACCGGCAGCGCGCCCACGGCCTGCAGCGCCTTCTCGAGCTCGCGGTAGAGCCCCGAGCCGCTGCCTCCGCGCGGCAGCTCGCCCAGGCGGAGGAAGTCCTCGGCGAACGCGGCGACCGCGGCCGGATCGGCGAGGTTGTCGGCGAGGTCGTGCGCGAGCGAGACGACGAGGTCGGTCAGCCGGTCGATCCCCGCCTCCACCTCGAGGATGCGCGGATCGGCCGTGTCGGCCACGACTCCCCGCGCGAGATGCCAGGCGGAGGCCTCGGAGAGCACGGTCGCGTCCCCCTCGCGGCCGATCAGGGCGGCGTTGTCGCGGAAGATCGTGTTCGCGAAGGCGTTGTAGGTCGAGACGGTGGCGGCCTCGAACGGGTCGGGCGCCGACTGCCCGGGCGCGAGCGGGAGCAGGCCCGCCGCGCCGAGCTGGTCGATCCTCCGCCCGATGCGCTCGCCGAGCTCGGCCGCCGCCTTGCGGGTGAAGGTGAGGCCGAGCACCTCCGACGGCGCCGCGTGGCCGTTCGCGAGGAGCCAGAGGACGCGGTTCGCCATCGTCTCGGTCTTGCCGCTGCCGGCACCGGCGACCACCAGGGCAGGCTCGAGCGGCGCCTCGATGACGGCGCGCTGCTCGGCGGTGGGCGGGCGCAGGTCGAGGCGCTCGGCGATGGTCAGGGCGTCGATCACGGCAGCTCCTCCTCGGAGACGGCGGAGGGGCCGGGGTCGGCGGGGCCGGAAGGATCGGCCGGCGCATCGGGACCCGGCTCCTCGGAGTCCTCCAGGTCCTCTGTCTCGTCGACCTCGTCGATCGCCAGGAGTCCGTCCCCCGGGACCTCGGGCACCGCGTGGATGCGGTACCGCAGGGCGTCGCCGGGCGAGAACGGGGTCGCGTCGAGCAGGCCCGAGAAGCCCGCCGCCGCCATGCCCAGGGCCGCGGCGCGGACGCGCTCGCGCAGCCGCTCCAGCTCCTCCTCGCCGAAGCGCTCCTGGACCACCTCTCGGTACGGCTTCCCGCGCACGCCCGTCGCCACGAAGAGCAGCTTCGCGCCTCCCCCGTCGGCCGGGTCGGCCGCCTCGATCGCGCCTTCGGCGACGGCGAGCTGGTAGCTGCCCAGCTGCGCGTGCTCGGCGATGTCGTCCTTGCGGGGGGTGCTGCGGCCCGTCTTGAGATCGACGATCGTGACGGAGCCGTCGGCCGCGCGCTCGACGCGGTCGATCGAGCCCCGCACCCGGGCGGGCGGGACGTCGAGCTCGAACTGCTGCTCGCGGCCGAGCACCACGCCTCCCCCGCGCTCGAAGTCGGCGAGGTAGCCCGCGAGGCCGTCGATCAGCCGCCGTGTGACGCGCTTCTGCCGCTCCCCCAGCCAGGGCGACTCGAAGACCAGCTCGGGCCACCGCGACTCGAGAGCCGCCCACAGCTCCTGCGGATCGGGCCGCTCGGCGTTCTCGAGGACCCAGTGCACGAGGGTGCCGACCCCCATCGCCGTGCTCGTCGTGGAGCCGGAGACGGCGTCGACGAACCAGTCCAGAGGGGACCGCTCGAAGGCCTCGAGGCGGCTCGGCGAGACGGAGACGGGACGCTCGGGGTCGCCGACGTCGAAGAGCGGCTCCGTGGTCGAGGGCTCGAGCACCCCTGACCAGGAGGAGGGGTCGGCGCCCGGGACCTCCGCGAGCGCCAGGGCGCTGAGCCCTCGGATGGCGGCGGGAGCCTCGGTCGAGTCCGGTGTGGTGGCGGTCCGGCGCAGCGCCGCCACCGCCCCGCGCAGCGTGAGCGGCACTGCGGAGGCCGGATCGAGCCGCGGCGCGTCCGGCGGAGTGAGCCGGAAGAAGAGGGAGGGCGTCTCGTCCTCGCCCGCGACGGCGCTGAGCACCAGCTGCCGCCGAGCGCGCGAGGCGGCCAGTACGAACATCCGGAGCTCGTCGTCGAGAGTGGCCTTGCGGGCGTCGAGCGGCAGTCCGCCCTCGCCGCGGGCGTGCCGCAGCAGGCCGTCCGGATCGAGCAGCGAGCCGCGCTGGCGGAGGTTGGGCCAGACGCCGTCCTGCAGTCGCGCCACCACCACGACGTCGAACTCGAGGCCGACGACGGAGGAGGGCGTGCCGATCAGGACCGCGTCCTCGACGGAGCGCGGAGCGAGCGTGTCCTCGGGGACCTCCGCCTCGAGGATCTCGGTGACGAAGCCGACCGCGGAGTGCCCGGTCGCCCGCTCCACGAACCGGCGCGCGGCGCTGAAGAGGGCGACCACGCCGTCGAGGTTGCGGTTGGCCTCGGCGGCGGTCAGGCCGGTGCCGAGGGCGAGCTCGCGCCAGGAGGACGCGACGCGGCTGGACTCCCACGCCGACCACAGGAGCTCCTCGATCGAGCCCCCCTCCTCGTGCAGGCGGCGGACCCGGTCGATCGTCACGGCCAGCCGCTCGGCCTGCCGGGCGGGAGCGGAGTCGATGGTCGCGAATCGGCCGGGCGCTGCGAGGGCCTCGACCAGCAGCGGGTCGCTCGCGCGGATGCCGCCGCCGGCCAGCTCCTCCGCCCGGAGCGCGAGCCGGAGCCTGCGGAGCCCCAGCCGGTCGACCCCGCCGAACGGGCCGAGCAGCAGCTCCGCCGCGAGCTCCGCGTCGAGGGGCCGCTCGCCGATCGCGACGCCGACCAGCACGAGCAGCGCCCGGGCCGCGTGATCGTCGCGCAGCGCCCGTCCGGCGAGCACGGAGCGGGTCGGCACCTCCGCCACCGCGAGCGCCTTCACCAGCGGCTGGACCGCGGCTCCGGAGCGGACGACGACCGCCATCCGCCGCCACGCCACTCCGTCGCGCAGCCGCCGCTCGCGCAGCAGCCGCGCCACCGTCGCCGCCTCGCGCGCCGCCGTCGGGGCGTGCAGCACCAGGACGGGTGCCGGGCCCGCGTCGGGGGCCGGAGCCGCGACCGCCGCCCGCTGCCGGCCGGCCGCCGCGGTGCCGATCCGCTCGGTGGCCGCCGACACGACCGCCCGCAGCGCGGCCGAGTGGCGGTGCACCCGAGCGAGCACCAGCGTCTCGACGTCGGACGCGCCGATGCTCGCGGCGAACCGGCCGAGCGTGTCGGAGGCCGCGCCGCGGTAGGCGCTGGTCGCCACGTCCGGGTCGCCCAGCGCGATCACGGTCACCCCGCGCTCCGTCAGCGCCCGCAGCAGCACGAGCGTCGACTCGCTCGCCTCCTGGAGGTCGTCGACGACGACGAGGCGCAGCGCGTCGATCCGCTCGCCGCCCTCGCCGGCGCGGATCGCCTCGGCGGCGTAGGCCGCGAACTCCGCCGCGTCCAGACGGGTGCCCGCCTGGGGCGCCATCCACTCGACCACCTCGCGCAGCTCGTCGAGCACGTCGGCCGCCGCGCTCCACTCCCCTCGCTCGGCGTCGACCCCGAGGGCGCGGATCGCGTCCGAGTCGAGCCCGTGCTCGGTCGCCCGCATCCCGAACTCGCGGAGCTCGGTCCGGAAGGTCCGCAGCCGCAGCACCTCGGGGCTGAACTCCTCCGGCCACCGCGGGCCGGTCCCCTCCTCGAGGTGGCCCTCGAGGAGCTCCGAGAGGAGGGCGTCCTGCTCGCCGCCGGTCAGGAGGGTCGGCCGCTCGAGGCCGCGCTCCTTGGCGGAGGAGGTGACCGCCTCGAACGCGAGCGAGGTCGCGGTCCGGGCGAGCGGGCCCCGGGTCGGCACTCCCAGCCGCAGGGCGAGCACGTCGCGCAGGGCGGTGGCGGCGGTGCGGCTGGCCGCGAGCACCACGACCGACTCGGGCGGGTACCCCCGCTCGAGGACGCGCTCGGCGACCAGCTCGACGACCGTCGTGGTCTTGCCCGTCCCCGGCGCCCCGAGCACGGCGGCGCTGCGGCCCTCGGGCAGCGCGAGCACCGCGCGCTGGGAGTCGTCCAGCACGACCGCGGGCTCGCCCGGGAGCGCCTCGCCGACGGAGGCTGCGGTGGAGGGAGCGGGGGTCGCGGGAGCGGTCACACGACCACGGTAGCCACCGGGTCCGACACTCCCGCCCGTCCCCGCCGGGAGCCCCGGCCGCCCGCTCCGCTCACCGCGAAACCGGCGCGGTCGTCCGAGCGCGGTCCCGTATCCTGACACCCTCGTCCCCTCCCGAAAGGCACTGCTGGTGGAAATCCGTATTGGAATGGTCAACACCCCGCGCGAGCTCAACTTCGAGTCGTCGATGTCCGTGACCGAGGTCGAGAAGACGGTGACCACCGCTCTCGAGGCCGGCACCGCCGTCCTCCGCCTCCGCGACGAGAAGGGCAAGATCTACATCGTCCCGACCGCCACCATCGCCTTCGTCGAGGTCGGCTCCGAGGAGTCGCGCCGCGTCGGCTTCGTCGCCTAGAGCGTTCCGGGCGGACACGTCGTGGAGCTCCTCTTCATCACCCTGTTCGGGGTCCTGATCGGTCTCGCCGCGCGCTACGGGCTGCCGCACCGGCACCTGCACGGCTCCGTGCTGGTCCCGGCGATCGGCGGCCTCGTCGCCGCAGTCGTCTGGGTCGCACTGACCTGGGCGGGCCTGCCGTGGGACGGCGGCCTGATCTGGGTCCTGTCCCTCGTCGCGACCGCCGTGGTCGTCGTCCCGGTCGGCCTCTCGCTCGGGCGCAGCCGCGCCCGCCGCGACGAGGCCTCCCTGCAGGCGATGCTCTCGGGACGCGTCGCCCCCTGATCCGAGCCGGAGGCGCGGGAGTCCTCGGACTTCCGCGCCTCCGTCGTTCCGGATTCCGGCGCAGTGCGACGCCGGGAACCGTCAGGCCGTGAGCCCCAGCGCGTCCATCCGGCGCGTGTGCGAGGCGATGAGCTCGGTGAACACCGGCTCGATCCGCGACTCGTCGGAGTCGTGGTTGCCCGAGCCCATCAGTGCGGAGCGCGCCACGAGGAGGGTGTCGCCCACCAGGCGGCGGCCCCAGACGGCCAGGCGCGAGCCCAGGCGCTCGTCCGCGGCGATCTCGCGGCGGAGGATCGCGATCACGCCGTCGACGCCCGTGTCCGCGCCGAGCGTCTGCGCGATGCGCGGCCCCACGTCGGTGGGCAGCCCGCCGGTGAGGCGGATGAAGAAGTCGTCGAGCAGGCCCGCCGTGATGTACGCCGAGAGCAGCGTCTCGTGGAGGTCCGCGCCGCGGGTGAGCCGCTCGAAGGTGTCGATCGCGGGGCGGAACGGCGCCATGGCCTCGCCGGGCTCCACGTCGCGGCGGCGCAGCTCGGCGACGACGGCGTGGTGCTTCGCGAGAGCCGTGCCGGCGGCGGAGGAGATGGCCTCCTTGTCCGCGAGGTCGTCGGTCTCGGCGACGGCGCGCGCCAGCACCTCGAACACCGCGAGCTGGAGGTAGGCGACCTGGCCGAGGTAGGGCAGCACCTCGGGGGTGAGGTCGGCGAGGTCGACGCGGTCGCGCTTCTGGCTCGACTCCCCGCGCGGCGTCAGGCGGGGCACCTCGAGCAGGGGACGTCGACGTCGGAACCAGGCAGCCATTTCCTCAGCATAGGGCGCCGGAGGGGCGGGGTTCCGGGGCCGGCGGGGCCGGGAGCAGTAGACTCGCCGGGATGTCACCGGCGCTGGATCGGTGACCCTGCGCCCGGAGTCGTACAGGGGCGTAGACCGTTCGACACGACAGGCGCTTCACTCCGTGACTTTCTCCGATCTGAACATCGACGACGACATCGTCGCCGCACTCGCCGCCAAGGGCATCCTCGAGCCGTTCCCCATCCAGGAGCAGACGATCCCCCTGGCCCTGCAGAAGCAGGACATCATCGGCCAGGCCAAGACCGGCACCGGCAAGACCTTCGGCTTCGGCCTCCCCCTCATCCAGGCCCTCGGCACCGACCCGGAGCCGGGCGTCAAGGCGCTCATCGTCGTCCCGACCCGCGAGCTCGCCGTGCAGGTCACCGAGGACATCGAGCTGGCCGCCTCCAACCGGCCGACCAAGATCGTCTCGATCTACGGCGGCAAGGCCTACGAGGGCCAGATCGAGCAGCTGAAGGCCGGCGCGCAGATCGTCGTCGGCACGCCCGGCCGCCTCCTCGACCTCGCCGGGCAGCGCCTGCTCTCGCTCGCCAACGTGCAGGTGATGGTCCTCGACGAGGCCGACAAGATGCTCGACCTGGGCTTCCTCTCGGACATCGAGAAGCTGTTCGCGCAGACGCCGCCCACCCGCCACACCATGCTCTTCTCGGCGACGATGCCGGGCGCGATCGTCGCGCTCGCGCGCCGCTTCATGAACAAGCCCATCCACATCCGCGCGACCGACCCCGACGAGGGCATCACGCAGGCGAACATCAAGCACATCGTCTACCGGGCGCACTCGCTCGACAAGGACGAGGTCATCGCGCGCATCCTGCAGTCCGAGGGCCGCGGCAAGACCGTCATCTTCACCCGCACGAAGCGCGCCGCCGCCCGCATCGTCGAGGAGCTCAACGACCGCGGCTTCAACGCGGCGGCCGTGCACGGAGACCTCAACCAGGAGCAGCGCGAGCGCGCGATGGCGGCGTTCAAGGCCGGCAAGAAGGACATCCTGATCGCCACCGACGTCGCCGCGCGCGGCATCGACGTGAACGACGTCACCCACGTGATCAACCACACGATCCCGGACGACGACCAGACCTACCTGCACCGCGTCGGCCGCACCGGGCGCGCGGGCAAGACCGGCATCGCGGTGACCTTCGTCGACTGGGAGGACCTGCACAAGTGGGCCCTCATCAACCGGGCGCTGGAGTTCGGCCAGCCCGACCCGGTCGAGACCTACTCGTCGTCGCCGCACCTCTACACCGACCTCGACATCCCCGCGGGGACCAAGGGACGGCTGAAGCCGACCCCGATCCCCGCCGAGGCGAAGGCCGACGCGCGCCCGGACCGGGGCGAGCGCTCCGACCGCGGCGAGCGCTCCGAGCGGGGCGACCGGCCGCCGCGTCGCCGCACCCGCTCCGACTCCGCCGACTCGACCGCTCCGCAGCAGACCGGCCCCGCTCCCTCGAGCGAGAGCAAGGAGCACCACGACGGCAACAGCGAGCCGCGCCGCCGCACCCGGTCGCGCCGCCGCTCGCCGCGCCCCGACGCGCAGGCCTGAGCCTCCGCGCCCCGAGCCCGTCCCCCCGCGATCCGTCGCGGGAGGGCGGGCTCCCGGCGTCTCAGCGGCTCTCCCGCGACTCAGCGGGCGGAGGAGCGGATCGCGTCGACGGTCGCGCGCGCGGTCGTGTTCTCGCCCAGGCGGTTGGGCTTGCCCGTGCCGTGGTAGTCGCTCGAGCCCGTGGTGACGAGCGAGTACTGCTCGGCGAGCTCGCGCAGGCGGCGCTTGCCGTCGGCCGTGTTCTCGCGGTGCTCGACCTCGAGGCCGAACAGGCCGGCGTCGACGAGCTGCGGGAGGATCGACTCGACCGCGATCCCGCGGGCGCTCGCGGCCGGGTGCGCGATGACCGGGACCCCGCCCGCCGCGCGGACCAGGCGCACGGCGTCGACCGGGTCGGGCGCGTAGTGCGGGCGGTAGTAGCCGCCGCGCCAGTCGAGGATCCCCGCGAAGGCCGCGGAGCGGTCGGTGGCCAGGCCGCGGGCGACGAGCGCGTCGGCGATGTGCGGACGCCCGATGGTCGTGCCCGGGCTGGTCTGGGCGAGGACGTCGTCCCAGGTGAGGTCGTAGTCGGCCGCGATCGCGGTGACGATCGCCTCCGCGCGGTGCGTGCGGGCCGAGCGGATGCGCGCGGTCTCGGCCACGAGCCCCGGATCCGCCGGATCGACGAGGTACGCGAGGACGTGGACGCTGGCCCAGCCGACGCGGGAGGAGAGCTCCATGCCGGGCAGCAGGTCGATGCCCGCCTCCTCGGCCGCGGCGAGCGCCTCGGCCCAGCCGCCGGTCGTGTCGTGGTCGGTGAGCGCCACTCCGGCGAGCCCGGCCGCGGCCGCGGCCCGCACCAGGACGGCCGGAGCCTCGGTGCCGTCGGAGACGACGGAGTGGGTGTGGAGGTCGTAACGGCCCCCGTCGACATGCATGCGCTCATCGTAGACGCGCCGCCTGCGAGCCCTCCGATGCCCTAGTAGCCTGGGCGGCGATGGGGACGAGACTGGTGAAGACCGCGGTGGCGGTGATCGTGGCGATCGCTCTGCTGGTGGTCGCGGCGCCCGGCTTCTTCGGGATCGCCCGGGAGGCCCCCTTCGCCCAGCTGGTGCCGTTCCGGCTCGCGACGGGCGCGGCGGCCGTCGGGCTCGCCGCTGTCCTGGTCGTGATCGCGGTCCTCGTCGCTCCGGTCAGGCGCCTCGCGCTGGCCCTCGCGGCGCTCGGCGTCGTCTTCGCGCTCGTGCTCGCGGGAGTGCAGGGAGCGCGGGGCTACGACTCCGCCGCTCCGCGCGCCCACCGCCTCGCCGACGTGCGCCTCGCGACCTGGAACGTTCTGCACGACGGCGTGCCCGTCGACACGATCGCCTCGCTCGCCCGGGAGAGCGCGGTCGACGGCATCGCCCTCCTCGAGGTCTCGCAGACGCACGCGCAGGACGTCGTGAACGCGCTCAGCGCCCAGGGGATGTCGATGACCCTCCACTACGCCGGGTCGGGCGCCGACGACGGGGCGGCCCTGCTGCTCTCCCCCTCGCTCGGCGGCTACAGCGTCGACACCGCCGCGGTCGTCACCGGATCGACGCCGTCCCTCGTCGCACGCCCCGACACTCCCGAGCGCCCCGTCCTCGCCGCGGTGCACACCATGGCGCCGATCCCCTCGCGCCTCGCGGAGTGGCGGAGCGATCTGCTCTCGGTCTCCGCGCTCTGCTCCGCGGAGGAGGACGTCGTGGTCCTCGGCGATCTGAACTCCACGGTCGACCACTGGACCGGGCTGCCGGGCTCGGCCGCGCTGGGCGGCTGCCGCGACGCGGGGACCGTCGCGGGCGGCGCCGCCCTGGGCACCTGGCCGTCCTCGGTCCCGCCCGCGCTCGGCGCCCCGATCGACCACGTCCTCTTCTCCGGACGACGGGAGGTCTCGGGCTACCAGGTCGTCGACGACCGCGACGACGCCGGGAGCGACCACCGGCCGCTGGTCGTCCAGCTCTCGGTCCGCGGAATGGTGAAGGACGCGTCCTGACGCTCCTCCCCGGACGCCGACTCCCCGTCCTCCTCCCCCGCCCGGCCCGTGGCGGCCCGCCGCGGCGATGGTGTCGTAGCCGACCGCGTTGCCGTCGGCGCGCGCGCGTCCGTTGAAGACGCCCTCGATCAGGCGCTCGCCCTTCT
>NZ_PSTN01000011.1:0-114602 GCF_002930955.1 Rathayibacter sp. AY1A4
GCAAGCTGGGCTTCATCGTTCGACTTGCATGTGTTAAGCACGCCGCCAGCGTTCGTCCTGAGCCAGGATCAAACTCTCCGTAAAAAAATTACGACCTCCCGAAGGAGAGTCAAGTTTGACCTCTAGCAAATAAGACATCTCTCCGACCCGAAAGCCGGAAGCTGACATCAATTTCCAAAGGAATCCCAACCCGATCCGAAGATCAAGGCCGGGGTATAAAATTGGCATTGAACATAGTGCACGCTGTTGAGTTCTCAAGAATCGGACACATCCCGCCTCCACACCAGAACGGTGCTTCACAACGAAAGTGATCGAAGATGTTGTTGCTTGCGTCATACGCGTCTTCTCGGTAGACTAGGAGAAGTTTCTTTCTCCCTGTCGCCGTGGCAACTTGTATAACTTAGCACATCCGCAGGCCGTGTCAAATCCGGCTTCTTCGCGATGTCGTCACGCTCGTAGGCGCTCCGACGTTGCTCGGTTCAGGACCTGAGTCCTGCGCCGGGCGGCGAAGTTGCTGGATCCGAGGGATCCTGCGAAGGCTTTACATCCGTGCGGCAGACCTGCTCCGAAAAGCCGTCTTGCCGAGTGGATGGTCCCGATTGAGGCCGGGACGTAGGAGCTGCTGCTCTTTCCGTTTCCCTGCGGCCTTTGTGGCGACTCGGAATAAGTTACGCAGCGATCGGGGTGCTGTCAAACGACGGGCCGAAATCGCACATCCCGGGCGTGTCGGGATCGGGGGTCCTCCCCGTCGGCGCCCGGTTCCGCGGGCGGATCCGGGCTCCGAGCCGGCTGCACCGGACCGAGGCGGGCACCCGCGCGCGGGATCCGACTCCACCGAGTGGAAGGACCCTTCCTGGAAACGACGAGGAGCGCGCGGCCCGGATCGCTCCGGTACCGCGCGCTCCTCGAGGGGATGCCGGGACTACGCCCCGATGCCGACCGCCTCGGGGGAGACGTCCGCACCGGGAGCCGAGGGCTCGAGCGCCTCGGCGACGCGCTGCGAGAGCGACGAGTCGACGTTCGCCCAGTACTGGAGCACGCGCTGCCGCAGCTCCGGACGGGTGACCTTCGACACGTGGCCGGCGATGTTCGCGACCAGGCGGGCGCGCGCGTCGTCGTCGAGGACCTCGCGGTAGAGCGTCCCCGCCTGACCGAAGTCGTCGTCCTCCCGGTGGAGGGTCGCCGCGGCGCGCGTCAGCTCGCCGTCGGTCTCCCAGCCGGCCGACTCCGCCGCCCGGGCGGGATCGGCGTGGGCGCCGCCCATCGTGTTCGGCGCGTAGACGGGCACCTCGGACTTCTGGAAGTCGAACCGCATGGGGCCGTCCTTCGAGTACGAGTGCACCGGCGACTTCGGCGCGTTCACCGGCAGCTGCGCGTGGTTGGTCCCCACGCGGTAGCGGTGCGCGTCGGCGTAGCTGAAGATGCGCGCGAGGAGCATCTTGTCGGGGCTGGCCGCGATCCCGGGCACGAAGTTCGAGGGGGCGAACGCCGCCTGCTCGATCTGCGCGAAGTAGTTCTCGGGGTTCCGGTCGAGCGTCATGGTGCCGACCTCGATCAGCGGGTAGTCGGCGTGGGGCCAGACCTTGGTGAGGTCGAACGGGTTGAACCGGTAGCTCTTCGCGTCCTCGTACGGCATGACCTGCACGGACAGCGTCCACGAGGGGAAGTCGCCGCGGTCGATCGCGGAGGACAGGTCGCGGATGTGGAAGTCCGCGTCCTCACCGGCGATCTGGTCGGCCTGCTCCTGGCTCAGGATCTCGACGCCCTGGTCGGTCTTGAAGTGGTACTTGACCCAGAAGCGCTCGCCGGCGGCGTTGATCCACTGGTAGGTGTGCGAGCCGAAGCCGTCCATGTGCCGCCACGAGGAGGGGAGGCCGCGGTCGCCCATGAGCCACGTGACCTGGTGGGCCGACTCGGGCGAGAGGGTCCAGAAGTCCCACTGCATGTCGTGGTCGCGCAGATGGCTGCCGGGCAGGCGCTTCTGCGAGCGGATGAAGTCGGGGAACTTGATGCCGTCGCGGATGAAGAAGACGGGGGTGTTGTTGCCGACGAGGTCGTAGTTGCCCTCGCTCGTGTAGAACTTCAGCGCGAAGCCGCGGGGGTCGCGCCAGGTGTCGGGCGAGCCCTGCTCGCCGGCGACCGTGGAGAACCGCGCGAGCATCTCGGTCTCGACTCCGGGCTGGAAGAGCGCGGCACGCGTGTAGGCGCTGACGTCGGCGGTGGTGGTGAAGCGTCCGAAGGCTCCGCCGCCCTTGGCGTGGACGACCCGCTCCGGGATGCGCTCACGGTTGAACTGGGCCAGCTTCTCGACGAGGTAGTGGTCGTGGAGCGCGAGGGGTCCGTCGGCTCCGACGCTCAGCGAGTGGTCGTCACTCGCGACCGGTGCTCCGGAGTTCGTGGTGGTGAATCGTTCCTCGGTCATGTTCCTCCTGTCGGCGAGGGGCACGGAGCCCGCCGCTGCGGTGTAGCGGATGTCGGTCAGTGGGCCAGGGCCAGGCAGTCGGGGCAGGTGCCCCAGAACGTGACGTCGGCGGTGTCCACGGCGAAGCCGCTCGCGGTCTGCGGATGCAGGCACGGCGCCTCCCCGACGACGCAGTCGACGTCGGCCACGGCCCCGCAGCGCCGGCACACCACGTGGTGGTGGTTGTCGCCGACCCGCAGCTCGAACCGGCGGGGGTGGCCCTCCGGCTCGATGCGGCGGACGATCCCGGCGTCGGTGAACGCCGAGAGCACTCCGTAGACCGCCTGGGCCGAAGCCTCGGGGAGGCCCTCGCGCACTCGGGCCAGGACCGCGTCCACCCCGGAGTGCGGGTGCTCCTCGAGAGCGAGGAGCACCGCGCGCCGGGTGGCGGTGACCTTGAGCCCGGAGGCTCGGAGCCGCTCGTCCACTGTCGTCATGCCGAGGACACTACCCGAGTTGTCTTGAGCGGATCAAAACAACGGGCGGCGTGGCGCGCTCGTCCGGGTGAACGGCCGGGAACGCTCCGGCGGCCACGCGGAGGCTCCGATCAGGCGACCGGACCCTCGACCAGCACGACCTGGGCGGAGCGGGCGGCGCCCGCGGAGTCGGTCCACGAGATCGTCACCGACTCCCCGGGCTCGCGCTGCGCGAGCGAGGCGGACAGCTGATCGGCCGAGGCGACGGCGACCCCGTCGACCGCGGTGACGACGTCCCCCGCCTCGAGGCCCGCCTGCGCGGCCGGCCCGCCCTCGACGACTCCGCCGATCACGGCGCCGGACGCGGTGGTCGCGAGCGCGCGCGAGGTCGGCGACGCGGTGCCGGAGGAGAGGGAGACGCCGAGGAAGGCCGGATAGCCGATCTCGACGGTGGCCGTGTCGGCGCCCGCCTCGATGGTGGCCACGATGTCCAGGGCCTTCGAGATCGGGATCGCGAAGCCGGTGATGTCGGCCGTCCCGCTGGAGGCGGCGGTGTCCATCCCCACGACGCGGCCGGCGGAGTCGACGAGCGGGCCGCCGGAGTCGCCGGAGACGATGTCGGCGTCGGTCTGGATCAGCCCGGTCAGCGTCTCGGCGGAGATCCCCGACTCGGAGCGGGTGGTGATCTGCTGATCGAGACCCGTGACCGTGCCGGTGGCGGCGACCAGGTCGCCCGTCCCTCCCGCGTTGCCGACGGCGGTCACGGTGTCGCCCACAGCGACCCCGTCCGTGTCGAGCGAGGCGGGGGTGAGGCCGGAGGCGTCCTCCAGCTGCAGGACGGCGACGTCGTTCGTCGCGTCGGTGCCGACGACGCGGGCGGTGTAGCTGCGGCCCGTCGACTCCACCGTGACCGAGATCGCGGTGGCGCCCTCGACGACGTGGTTGTTGGTGAGGATCATGCCGTCGGAGGTGAGGATCATGCCGGTGCCGGCCGAGCGGGCGCCCTGGTAGGTGAGCTCGGAGGTGATCGTGACGACGCCGGCGGTCTGCGCGGTGCTCGCGGCCACGGCGTCGGTCGCGCCGGGGGCCGGCTCGGAGGCGGAGGAGCCGCCCTGCGTCGAGCCGTACGGGGAGGAGCCGCCCTGCGTCGAGCCGCCTTGCGTCGATCCGCCCCAGGAGGGGACGATCACGTACCCGCCGCCGAAGGATCCGCGCGAGCCGCCGGGGTAGGCGATCGTGGCGGCGCCGGCCGAGGCCGAGGAGGCCGCCTCGGTGCGGCCGGCGGTGGCGACTCCGCCTGCTGTCGCTCCGATCAGCACGGCGAGGCCGAGGCCGCCGGCGATCAGCGCCCGACGACGACGACGACGGTCGTCCGCGCGCAGCGCGCGCACCTCGTCGGCGCCCGTCGCCTCGGTGGTGGCGGGCTGGTCGGTGAGCTCTCGCTCGTCGGATTCGTGTCGCTCGTTCATGGTGTCGTCCTCGTGCCGGGGCCGCCCCTGACGGCGACCGGTTCCCATTCCACGCCCGGCCTCCCGGCGCCGCCTGGACGATGCTTATGCGGTTCCTATGAGCGCTCGCCCCTCTGAATGGTTGTAGCTTCAACCAAAAGCGGGTAGCGTCTCCGCCGTGACCACCTCCTCTCCCGACCTGCTCGCTCCCGACACCGCGATGGGCGCGGTGACCCTCCGCGTCGCCGACCTCGACGGGATGATCGCCTACTACCGCGACGCCGTGACGCTCGAGCTGCTCTCGCACGACGGACCGGTCGCGGTGCTCGGCCGCGGCGGAGTGCCGGCCGTGATCCTCCAGCACGCGCCCGAGCTGGTGCACGCCTCGCCGCGCAGCGCCGGCCTCTTCCACACGGCGATCCTCTTCGAATCGGAGGCGGCGCTCGCCGCGGCCGTGTACAGCGTCGCGACCCGGCACCCCGGCTCGTTCACCGGCAGCTCCGACCACCTGGTCAGCAAGGCCTTCTACTTCGACGACCCCGAGCACAACGGCGTCGAGCTCTACTGGGACCGCGACCGCACGCAGTGGTCGTGGACGCACGGGCGGATCGAGATGAGCACGCTCTTCCTCGACCCGAACGCGTTCCTGCAGGAGCACCTCACCGAGGAGTCGATCGCGCAGCCGCGCCTCGGCGGCGCCTCCGTCGGCCACGTGCACCTGAGCGTGGGCGACGTCGCCACCGCGAAGGAGTTCTACGTCGACCGGCTCGGCTTCGAGACGACGATCGCGTACGGCGGGCAGGCGCTCTTCGTCTCGGCGGGCGGCTACCACCACCACATGGCGATGAACACCTGGAACTCGGCGGGCGCCGGACGCCGGCAGCAGGCCCTCGGCCTCGGACAGGTCGAGATCGTGGTGCCCGGCGCCGACGACCTCGGCGCGCTCGGCGAGCGGCTGGCCCGCTCCGGAGTCGCCACCCGCGACGACGGCCGCACCCTCGCCTTCGAGGACCCCTGGGCGAACGCGATCCGCGTCACGACCTCCTGAGCGCCGCCGACCGCGGGGACCCCCGCGGGTACGATGGTCGCGCGGAAGACCGCACTCCCCCGAGACTCCGGAGAACACGGTGCCCACGATCGTCGTTGAAGTCATGCCCAAGGCCGAGCTGCTCGACCCGCAGGGGAAGGCCGTCGCCGGCGCGCTCGCGCGGCTGGGCCACTCCGCCCTCCACGGCGTGCGGGTGGGCAAGCGCTTCGAGATCACCGTCGACGAGGTGACCGACGAGGTGCGCGCCTCAGTGCAGCGCATCGCCGACGAGATGCTCTCGAACTCGGTGATCGAGGACGTCGTCGGGATCCACTACCCGGCGGAGGCCGCCCGATGAGGATCGGCGTCATCACCTTCCCCGGCTCGCTCGACGACCGCGACGCCCAGCGCGCCGTCCGGTTCGCGGGTGCGGAGCCGGTCGCGCTGTGGCACGGCGACCACGACCTCGACGGCGTCGACGCGATCGTCCTGCCCGGCGGCTTCTCCTACGGCGACTACCTGCGCTGCGGCGCCATCGCCTCCCACTCCCCGATCATGCGCGAGGTCGTCGACGCGGCGAACGCCGGGACCCCGGTCCTCGGCATCTGCAACGGCTTCCAGATGCTCACCGAGGCGCACCTGCTGCCCGGCGGCCTGATCGCGAACGACATCGGATCCTTCGTCTGCCGCGACCAGCGCCTGATGGTCGCGAGCACCGAGACCGCCTGGACGAACGGCTTCGAGCCCGGCCAGGAGATCACGATCCCGCTGAAGAACGGCGAGGGCGGCTACATCGCCTCGGCCGACACGCTGCTCGAGCTCGAGGCGGAGGGACGCGTCGTCGTCCGCTACCTCGGCCACAACCCGAACGGCTCCATGAACGACATCGCCGGCATCAGCAACCGCCGCGGCAATGTGGTGGGGCTCATGCCGCACCCGGAGCACGCCGTCGAGGAGGGCTTCGGGCCCGACACGGCCGCCGCGATGCGCTCGGGCGTGGACGGGCTGACGTTCTTCACGTCGGCGCTGAAGTCGCTGCTCGCCTCCGCCTGACGCATCCGGTCCGGGCGGCTCCGCCCGCCCGCGACGCACGAGACCCCCGGTTCCGGCCGGGGGTCTCGTGCGTGATGGGCGATGTTCGCGGCGCCGCTCAGGGCCCGGTCAGGACCTCGGGCTCCGGGGTCATCGAGATGGTGGGGATCGAGGCGGTGATCACGGTGCCGTCGGAGCGGCGGGTGCCCTCGATGTCGGACGTGGTCGGCGCGCCGTGCAGGCGGCGGCCCTGGTGCGTGAGCGGGACGCGCACGGGGCTGCCGGCGGCGACGTGCACGCGCTCGTCGCGGACGGTGATCGCGGCGGAGTCGCCGGTCTCGACCGTCAGCAGGACCTCGGTCTGCGTCACCTCGACGCGCACGCGCGTGCCGTGGAGGGTGATGCGGAAGGCGAGGCGGTCCCAGTCGTCGGGCAGGCGCGGGTCGAGCGTGATCCGCCCGCCGTGGTCGCGCATCCCGCCGAAGCCGTAGACGAGGGCGCTCCAGACGCCGCCCGTCGAGGCGACGTGGATGCCGTCCGCGGTGTTGCGGTGCAGGTCGGCGAGGTCGACGAACAGCGCGGACAGGAAGTAGTGGCGGGCCAGGTCGCTGTAGCCGACCTCGGCGGCGATGATCGACTGCACGACGGCCGACAGGGTCGAGTCGCCGGTGGTCAGCGCGTCGTAGTACTCGAAGTCGGCGCGCTTCTGCTCGGCGGTGAACTCGTTGCCCTGCAGCAGCAGCGCGAGAACGACGTCGGCCTGCTTGAGCACCTGGAAGCGGTAGATCACCAGCGGGTGGAAGTGCAGCAGCAGCGGGCGCTTGCTCGCGGGGGTGTTCTCGAGGTCCCACAGCTCCTTCTCGAGGAAGGCCGCGTCCTGCGGGTGGATGCCCGCCCGCGCGTCGAAGGGGATGTGCATCTTCTCGGCGGCGCGCGCCCACTCGAGCACCTCGCCCTCGTCGAGAGCGAGGCGGTCGGCCATCCGCTCGTACGCAGCGGGCTCGACGGCCTTCAGCAGCTCGACGGCGCGGGCGGCCGAGCGGAGGTTCGCCCGGGCCATGACGTTCGTGTACAGGTTGTCGTTGACGACGGTCGTGTACTCGTCCGGCCCCGTCACTCCGTGGATGTGGAAGTGGTCGTCGCCGTTGCTGCGCCAGAAGCCCAGATCGGCCCACATCCGCGCGGTCTCGACGAGGATGTCGATCGCTCCGCGGGCGAGGAAGTCGTCGTCGCCGGTGGCGCCCACGTACTGCATGAGCGCGTAGGAGATGTCGGCGTCGATGTGGTACTGCGCGGTGCCGGCGGCGTAGTAGGCCGACGACTCCTGCCCGTTGATGGTGCGCCAGGGGAACAGCGCGCCGCGCTGGTTGAGCTCGGAGGCGCGCGAGCGGGCCGCCTCGAGCATGTTCTGCCGGAAGCGCAGGGCGTTCCGGGCGACGAGGGGCGCCGTGTAGCTGAGGAACGGGAGGACGTAGACCTCGGTGTCCCAGAAGTAGTGGCCGCCGTAGCCGGAGCCCGAGACGCCCTTGGCCGCGACTCCGCCGCCGTCGGTGCGGGCGGTGGACTGGGCGAGCTGGAAGAGGTTCCAGCGGGTGGCCTGCTGGATCGCGGGCTGGCCGTCCAGCTGCACGTCGGAGCGGGTCCAGAAGTCGTCGAGCCACTCGCGCTGCTTGACGAACTGCTCCTCGACCGGCGTCTCGCGGGCGCGGTCGAGCGTGCGGTCGCAGCGGTCGGCGAGCTCGCGCACGGGCACGCCGCGGGAGGTGTGGTAGGTCAGCGTCTTGACCAGGCGGACCGGCCGGCCGGCCTTGGCCTTCACGCGGTAGACGTGCTTGGCGAGGTCGTCGTCGATCTGGGAGGTCTGGTCCCACTCGTTCTCGGTCTCGAGCTGGTGCTCGGCGCCGCAGGCGACGGTCATCTGGGAGTTGGTGGTGCGGTAGCCGAGGAGGTAGCGGGTGCCGCTGACGCGCTTGAGGCGCGGCTGGAGCACGCGGTCCTCGAACGACTCCGCCTTGCGCGGGTCGAAGCCGGCCCCCTCGCTGCCGGAGGGGGCGTGGTACTCGTCGACGCCGTCCTGGCGGTTGAGGATCTGGCTCGAGATCAGCACGGACGCGTCGTGGTCGAGCATCTCGACCTCGTAGTCGAGGATCGCGAGGTGCCGGTCGGTGAAGGAGACCAGGCGGCGCGAGCGGATCAGGACGCGCTTGCCGGAGGGGGTGCGCCACTCCAGCTCGCGGGTGAGCACACCGTTCGCGAAGTCGAGGCGGCGCGAGTAGGCGAGGACGTCGGCCTCGCTCAGCACGAAGGGCTCGTCGTCGACGTAGAGGCGGATGATCTTGGCGTCCGGCACGTTGACGATGGTCTGGCCGACGCGGGCGAAGCCGAACGCCTCCTCCGCGTGGCGGATGGGCCAGGTCTCGTGGAACCCGTTGATGAAGGTGCCGTAGGCGTAGCCGTCGCGCCCCTCCTCCACGTTGCCGCGGAGGCCGAGGTAGCCGTTGCCGGTGGCGAAGAGCGTCTCGGTGCGGCCCTGCAGCTCGGAGGCGAACTCGGTCTCGACGAGGGCCCACTCGTCGATCGGGAAGCGGTTCCGGTCGAGCGGGTCGGAGGTGATGGGGTTCATGCGGCGTCCTCGGGGGCGGGAGCGGTGGGGAGGAAGGGGAGCAGCTCGGCCAGGTCGTCCACGACCAGGTCGGCGCCGTGCTCGAGCAGGGTGTCGGCCCCGACTCCGCGGTCGACGCCGACGACGAGGCCGAAGCCGCCCGCGCGGCCTGCCGCGACTCCGGAGTGCGCGTCCTCGAGGACGGCGCACTCGGCGGCCGGGAGGCCGAGGAGCTCGGCCGCGTAGAGGTAGGTGTCGGGCGCGGGCTTGCCGGCGATCGAGCGCTCGGCGGCGAGGAGCCCGTCCACGACGACCTCGAAGCGGTCGCGGAGGCCGGCCGCCTCGAGCACCGGCACGCCGTTGCGGGAGGAGGTGACGACGGCGACCTGCACGCCCGCGGCGATCGCGGCGTCGACGAAGCGGAGCGAGCCCGGGTAGGGAGCGACGCCGGTCTCGGCGAGGGTGCGGTTGAAGGCGTCGTTCTTGCGGTTGCCGAGCCCGCAGACGGTCTCGAGCGACGGGTCGTCCTCGGGCGCGCCCTCGGGGAGGGTGATGCCGCGCGAGGCGAGGAGCGCCCGGACGCCGTCGTACCGCGGGCGTCCGTCGATGTACCGGAAGTAGTCGGCGTCGGTGTAGCCCTCGGCGATCCCGCGCGAGGAGAGGTACTCCGTGAACAGCCGCGACCAGGCCTGCATGTGGACGTCGGCGGTCGGCGTGAGCACGCCGTCGAGGTCGAACAGGAGCGCGCGGACGCCGCGGAGGGCGGAGGCGTCGGGGCGCGTCGGGGATGCAGTCACGGCGGGGAGGACCTCTGATCGGGGGCAGGCGTTCGGCGGTTCCGCCGATGACGGTCGTCCGCCGCGGACTGCAGGTATCGTATACGCCCCCCGGCCGCCGTGTGGAACCGTTTACACGTCCGTCATCTGCGCGCCGCCGGGGGCGTCGATCCGCTCGGGGGCGAGGCGGTGCCGCCCGAGGGGGAGCATCAGCGGGGTGCCCGAGGTCGGGTCGGTGATGATGCGGCTGTCGAGGCCGAACACGGCGAGCACCGTCTCCTCGGTGAGCACCGCGGCCGGGGTGCCGGAGGCGTGCACCGCGCCGTGCGCGATGGCCACGAGGTGGTCGGCGTAGCGGGCGGCCATGTTGAGGTCGTGCAGCACCATCACCACCGTCGTCCCGCGGGTGCGGTTGAGGTCGACGAGCAGGTCGAGCACCTCGATCTGGTGGCTGACGTCGAGGAAGGTGGTCGGCTCGTCCAGCAGCAGCACGTCGGTCTCCTGCGCGAGGGCCATCGCGATCCAGACGCGCTGGCGCTGCCCGCCGCTGAGCTCGTCGACGGAGCGGTCGGCCAGGGCGGCGGTGTCGGTCGCGTCGAGCGCGGTCGCGACGGCCTCGTCGTCGTGGGCGCTCCAGCGGCTCAGCATCCCCTGGTGCGGATGGCGGCCGCGGCCGACGAGATCCGCGACGGTGATGCCCTCCGGGGCGATCGGCGACTGCGGGAGGAGGCCGAGCGTGCGGGCGAGCTGCTTCGCCGGCGTCCGGTGCACGGCCCTGCCGTCGAGCAGCACGGCGCCGGAGCGGGGCGCGAGCAGGCGCGACATCGAGCGCAGGAGCGTCGACTTGCCGCAGGCGTTCGCTCCGACGATCGCGGTGATGCGGCCGGGCGGGACGACGAGGTCGAGGCCGTCGACGACGGTCCGGTCGCCGTAGCCGAGGGTGACCCCCTCGGCCGTCAGGGTGTGCGCGGTGGTCACAGTGAGCCTCCCGCTCTGTTGCTGCGGACGATGAGGTAGACGAGGTAGGGCGCCCCGAGGACGCCGGTGACCACTCCGACCGGGTAGCGCAGGCCCAGCCCGAACTGCCCGACGAAGTCGGCGACGAGCACGAGCAGCGCGCCGACGAGGGCCGAGGGGATGAGGAGCGACGCGCCGGGCCCGATCAGGCGGGCGGCGATCGGGCCGGAGAGGAAGGCCACGAACGCGATCGGGCCGGCGGCGGCCGTCGCGAAGGCGATCAGCCCGACCGCGGCGACGATCACGACGAGGCGAGTGGCGTTCACGCGGATGCCGAGCGCGGAGGCGGTGTCGTCGCCGAGCTGCGTGGCGGAGAGGTCGCGCGAGCGCGAGAGCAGGACGGGGGTGAGGACGACGACCGCGGCGAGGACCGGCACGACCTCGCTCCAGCTCGCGCCGTTGAGGCTCCCGGTGAGCCAGCGGGACGCCTCCTGCAGGTCCCACGCGGCGGCCTGCGAGAGCACGTAGGCGGTGAGGGAGTCGAGCATCGCGGCGACCCCGATGCCGATCAGGATCAGCCGGGTGCCGGCGACTCCGCTGCGGTAGGACAGGGCGTAGACGAGCAGGGCGACCACGAGTCCCGCGACGATCGCGAGGGCCGAGACCTGCGCCGCCCCGAGCGAGAGCGTCACGATCGCGAAGGCCGCGGCGGCGCTCGCCCCGGCGCTGATCCCGATGATGTCGGGGCTGGCGAGCGGGTTGCGGAGCATGGTCTGGAAGCTCACTCCGCCGAGCCCGAAGCACAGGCCCACCAGCAGGGCGAGGACGGCGCGCGGGAGGCGGAGGCGCCCGACGGTGAAGCTCGCCCCGGGGACCTGCTCGCCGAGGATCACGCGCAGCACCTCGTCGGGCGAGTAGACGGTCTGGCCGACCAGCAGGGAGACGGCGAGGACGGCCGCGATCAGGACAGCGAGCACGGCGACGACGATCCGGCGGCGGGCCCCGCGGCGGCGGCGGCCGGCCGCGACGGCGCGGGCGGTGGCGGAGGGCGCCTCGACCAGCGCGGTCACAGCTCGCGCACCTTCTGGCGGCGGACGATCGCGATGAACACCGGGGCGCCGACCAGCGCGGTGACGATGCCCACGTCGATCTCGCTCGGGCGCGCGACGACGCGGCCGACGATGTCCGCCGCGATCAGGAGCACGGCGCCGGTCACCGCCGAGAACGGCAGCAGCCAGCGGTGGTCCACGCCGACGAGGAGGCGGCAGGCGTGCGGGACGACCAGGCCGACGAAGCCGATGGGCCCCGTGACCGCGGTCGTCGCTCCGCAGAGCACGACCGCGCCCAGGGCGGCCCCGCCGCGCGCGAGGGCGACCCGCTCCCCCAGGCCCGCGGCGAGCTCGTCGCCGAGCGCGAGGGTGTTGAGGCTCTTGGCCGAGAGCACGCAGAGGACGAGGCCGGCCAGGAGGAAGGGGAGCACCTGCGCGATGCTCGCGGACGTGGCGCCGCCCACTCCGCCGATCTGCCAGGAGCGGATGCCGCCCGCGATGTCGGCGCGCGGCAGGACGATCGCGCTGATCACCGAGACCAGCGCGGCCGAGGTGGCGGCGCCGGCCAGGGCGAGCTTGAGCGGAGTCGCGCCGCCGCGCCCGAGCGACCCGACCGTGTAGACGAAGACCGCGGCGACCGCGGCCCCGCCGATCGCGACCCAGACGTAGGCGGCGGAGCTCGTCAGCCCGAAGAAGACGATGCCCGTCACGACCGCGAGCGAGGCTCCGGTGTTCACCCCGAGGATGCCGGGGTCGGCCAGCGGATTGCGGGTCACCCCCTGCATCAGCACGCCGGCGACGCCGAGGGCCGCCCCCGCGATCGCGGCGAGCACGGTGCGCGGGATGCGCTTGGCGACCGCGGCCTGCGCGAACCCGTCCGTGGACCCGCCGAACGCGGCGACCACGTCGCTCCATGCCACCTCCCGCGACCCCACCAGCACCGAGACCACGGCGGCGGCGAGCAGCACGGCCACGGCCGCGAGCAGCCAGAGGGCGCGCAGCCGCCTCGGGCGGCGCACGGCGGCGACGCCCGAGGCGGCGGAAGGAGCGGCGAGGGTCACGCGGGTCGGGTCCCGGCTCAGGCGGCCGGAGTGCTCTGCGCGGCCTTGGCGGCGGCCTCGTCGAGCAGGTCCAGGTAGTCGTCGAGGACCCACGAGATCGAGAGCGGCGTCGGGTTGGCGGCGGTGCCGAGCGGGGTGGAGGGCAGGCGCACGATGGCGTCGTCGGCGACCGCGGGGATCTGCGAGAGCAGCGGGTCGGCCTTGAGGGTGCTCACGAGCTCGTCGTCGCCGTAGGTGACGATCACGTCGACGTCGCTGAAGGCGTCGGCCTGCTCGGCGCTCTGCGTGAGCGAGAACTTGTCGGTCACGGCGGAGGCGGTGGCGATGCTGCCCGGGGTGGCCATGCCGAGGTCCTCGAAGAACGCGGGGCGGGTGTCGTGCGAGGTGTAGAAGCTGACCTGGCTGAGGTCCGTCGGGTCGACGTGGGTGAGGAACATCGCCGAGGTGCCGGCCAGCTGCGGGTGCGCGGCGACCTTCTCCTCGATCTCGCCCTCGAGCTCGGTGATCAGGGCGGCGCCCTCGTCGGCCCTGCCCATCGCCTCGCTGTTCAGCGTGATCATGTCGCGCCAGGAGGTGCCCCAGGCGGTCTCGGGGTAGGCGACGACGGGGGCGATCTCGCTCAGGGTGTCGTAGTCCTCCTGCGTGAGGCCGGAGTAGGCGGCGAGGATGACGTCCGGGTCGGTGTCCGAGACGGCCTCGAAGTCGATGCCGTCGGTCTCGTCGAAGAGGACGGGGGTCTCGGCGCCGAGCTCGTCGAGCTTCTCGCTCACCCAGGGGAGGAGCCCGTCGCCGTCGTCGTCGCCGAAGTTGGCGGCGGCCATGCCCACGGGGACGACACCCAGCGCGAGCGGGACCTCGTGGTTGGCCCAGTTGACGGTCGCCACGCGCTCGGGCGCCGACTCGATGGTGGTGGTGCCGAGAGCGTGCTCGATCGTGATCGGCGTGAAGCCGCTGTCGGCGGCGGCGTCGTCTCCGGCGGCCGAGCCGCTGCAGCCGGCGAGGCCGATCGTCAGCGCGGTGGCGGCGAGCAGGGCGAGGGGCGTGGTGGCGCGGGGCATGGGTCCCTTTCGAGAGGCTGTGCGGGAGGCGGCGCAGGGTCCGAGTGGACCGGCACTAAGGACAGCCTAACCAAAGAATGTGCGTGCTCTCAGCCCCGATTCCTCGCCTCCCGAGGTCGGAGGCGCCCGGAGGTGCCGCTCGCGGAGCCCGGAGACGGCCCTGCCACGGCCGCGGACGTCACGCCGTCGCGAGCCTCTCGACGGTGCGCAGGTTCCGGGTCGTCGTGGTGGAGCGGTAGGCGGATCGGGCGAGGATCCGTGCGACCGGCGTGTCCGTCGAGGAGCCGCGCGGGCAGCGCCAGTAGAGGACACCGGCGCCCCGGGCGACGAGCTCGACCGCCGGATCCGGCTCGCCGATCGCGGCCTGCGCGGCGTCGAGCGCCTCCTCGTCCGAGCCGAAGACGACGTACGGATGCGCCTCCTCGTCGATCCGCGGGAACGGGTAGGCGGTGAGCACCGCGGCGAGCGCCTCCTGCGTCACGAGCACGATCCAGGCGTCGTAGCCGAACCGCTCGGCGAGCGCCGCCTCGAGCGCGGGCTTCAGCTCGGCGGCCGGGCGATCGGAGTCGAAGGCCGCGTTGCCGCTCGCGAGGACCGTCCGCACCCGGTCCACGCCGATCCCGGCGACCGTCTCGGCGAGCTCGGCGCTGCGGACAGTGCGGCCGTTGACGTTCACTCCGCGGAGGAGGGCGAGGAACCGGGTCATGCGGCCGACGGTAGCGTGACGGCATGGCGCGCGGAAGCGGACGACGACGACCCCGGCGGACCCTCGAGGAGGAGATCCTGCGGGCGAGCGGGCGCGGACCCGGGGCGAGGACGCGGGCGGAGACCGTCCCTCCCTCCGGACGCCGGCTGGTGGCGCCGCCCGCCTCGGGCACCCTTCTCCACGTCGACGTGGACGCGCTGGTGGCGCTCGCCGCGCGGGAGGACCTGCTGATCGCGCTGGAGCGGCGGATCGGCGAGCACGCGGTGGCCGCGACTCCGGTGCTCTCGTGGTGGTCGGCGACTCCGTCGGTCCCGGGCGAGGAGGAGGAGCGCCGGCTCGACGCGCTCGTGCTGCGGACGGTGGAGCTCGGGGCGGGACCGGCCGAGGACGTGGACTCGCGGCTGCGGGAGCTGGCGCACGAGGGCGGTCTGGACGAGCTGGGCTCCGCTCTGGCACTGCTCGCGCGGGTCCCGGATCCGCCGGCGGCGTTCCAGGATCCGGAGGGGTTCCTGCGCGTGACGGTCCCGGAGTCGCCGTTCGAGCGGCGGCTCGAGGTCCTCGCGGAGGCGCAGGGCCGGGCGGGCGAGCTGCTGGTGCTGCTGCGCGACTGCGCGTTCACCGCGACCCTGCCGCGGCGGCGCTCGGCGATCGCAGCGATGAGCGGGCGGATCCGTGCGGCCGCGGACCCGGGGCGCCTCGACTCCCGGCGGCTGGACGAACTCGCGGAGGCGGTGGACGCGGCGCTCGAGAAGCGGTGGACCGTGCTCTGACGGCGGTCGGCGTTACGGGCGCGCCCGTCGCGGTGACCGTTCGCGCACCGGTTCAGCCCCCGCGCACCCCGGGTGAATAGGCTGGACGGATGCCTCTCACCGGTCTCGACCTCCGCCGCTTCCCCGCCGCCCTGAACGACGAGGGCGGTCCCGATGCCGCCACCGCCGCGTGGGCCACCGCGATCAACGCGGGCTTCCACGAGAAGGAGTTCACGCCGGAGAAGCTGCGCGACTGGGCCGAGCACATGGTCGCCGACCAGCGCGTGCTCACCGCGGTCGTCGACTCCTCCGCCCCCGAGGGGCTCGACGGCGCGGGCGTGCCGGTCGGCACCTACGCGGCGTTCCCCGGGGCCCTGCAGGT
Source organism: Rathayibacter sp. AY1A4 (assembly GCF_002930955.1). NCBI lineage: Bacteria > Bacillati > Actinomycetota > Actinomycetes > Micrococcales > Microbacteriaceae > Rathayibacter > Rathayibacter sp. AY1A4. The sequence goes on from NZ_PSTN01000011.1 coordinate 15,725, forward strand.
CGGCGGCGGACGCGAGCTGCCGACGCACCTCGTCTCGCAGGTGACCGTGCGGCCCACGCACCGGCGCCGCGGCATCCTGCGCGCGATGATCACCGAGGATCTGCGCCTGGCGAAGGAGGCCGGCACCCCGGTCGCCGCGCTCACGGCGAGCGAGGCCTCCATCTACCGCCGGTTCGGCTTCGGCCGCTCGGCCTTCACCCGCTCGATCCGCGTCGACACCGGGCCGCGCTTCGGCCTGCAGACCGAGCCCGCCGGCCGCGTCGAGGTGGTCGCGACGAGCTGGCTGCAGCCGCGCATCCCCGCGGTGTTCGCCGCGTTCCAGGCGTCGACCCCCGGCTCGCTGACCCGCCAGTCGCGCTACGAGGCGAACTCCGTCGGCACCGCGTCCGGCGAGACCACGCCCGGCCTCGACGTCCGCTCGGCCGTCCACCTCGACGAGGAGGGGACGCTCGACGGCTTCGTGACCTACCGCGCGGTCGGGCCCGAGGACGACAAGACCCTCGAGATCGTCGACCTCGTCGCCCCCGGCGCCGACGCCTACCTCGCGCTCTGGGGCTACCTCGGCGCGGTCGACCTCGCCTCCGCGGTGACCTGGGACATGGCGCCGGTGGACGATCCGCTGACCTGGGCGCTCCGCGACGCGCGCGTGGTGCAGGTGAGCCACGTGGGCGACCTGATCTGGCTGCGGATCCTCGACGTCGCCGCCGCGTTCTCGGCCCGGCCGTGGACCGCTGACGGCTCGGTCGTCGTCGAGGTGGCCGACGGGCTCGGGCTCGCCGACGGCCGCTACCGCCTCACCGCCTCGGGCGGCTCCGCCACCGTGGAGCGCACCGGGGACGAGGCCGAGCTCGCGCTGGACGTGGCCGACCTGGGCTCGCTGCTGCTGGGCTCGGTGCGGCCGTCGATCCTGGCGAAGGCCGGGCTGGCGCGCGTCACGGGCGAGGCGGGGCGGATGGACCGCCTGTTCGCGCCGATCGCGACGCCGTACTGCATCTCGTTCTTCTAGGGGGCACCGCCCTCCCGGCGGCACCGCCGTCGGGGGCAGCGCGCGGCCGGCGGTGTCCGGCTCCCGCGCCGCCGCCGCCCCCGCGCACCGCGGCCGCCGCGGACTGCCAGCCGCCTCCGGGCGTCCGCGCATCCCGCGTCGGTCATGCTGGAGGACCCGTCCCCCGACACCGGCAGGAGTTCCGCGTGGGTGCATCCGTGATCGTCGACGTCATCGTCGTGCTGAGCCTCATCGGCGCGCTCGTCGACGGTCTGCGGCGCGGCCTGCTCCGGACCCTCGGCGGTCTCGCCGGGATCGTCGCGGGCGCGATCGGCGCCTCGTTCGCCGTGCCCGCCGTCTCGTCGTGGGCGGCCGGCAGCGAGTGGCGCCTGCTCGCCGTGATCGGCACCGCCGTGCTGCTGCTGGGCGTCGGCTACGCGATCGGAGCGACGCTCGGCGCGGTCATCGGCCGCGGAGCCGACCGGGTGAAGCTCGGCCTGCTCGACCGGCTCGCGGGTGGCGTCGCCGGCGTCGCGATCTCCGGCCTGGTCTGGATCGCCGTCACCTCGGCCGTCTCCCTCCTCGGCGTCCCCCTCGTCACGACCTCGGTCGCCGGCTCGACGGTCATCCGCACGATCGACGACCTCACCCCCTCCCCCGTCCGCGCCTTCCTCGCCCAGCTGCAGTCGACCGTGGTCGACGAGGGCACGTCGTGGGTCGTCGAGGCGCTCGACGCTCCGACCCAGGCGCCCGCGATCCCGGACGTCTCGACCGACGACCCGGAGGTCGCCGCCGCCACCCGCTCGGTCGTGCGCGTCTCCGGCACGGCCTGGGCCTGCGACGTCGGAGTGACGGGCAGCGGCTTCGTCGTCTCGGACGACCGCGTCATCACCAACGCGCACGTGGTCGGCGGAGTCTCGCAGCCGGTCGTCGAGGCGCCGGGCGAGGCCCCGCGCACCGGCCGAGTCGTCTACCTGGACCCGGCCGCCGACCTCGCCGTGATCGCCGTCGACGGGCTCGACGCCTCCCCGCTCCCGCTCGACGACGCCGTCGCCGCCGGGGACGACGCGGTGGTCGCGGGCTACCCCTTCGGCGGCCCGCTGACCCTCGGCTCGGCCGAGATCTCCTCCGACGCCACGGTCTCGCTGATGGTCGACGGAGCACCGACCTCACGGGAGGTGCTGACCCTCGCCGCCGTCGTCAACCAGGGCAACTCGGGCGGCCCGCTGCTCTCTCTCGAGGGCACCGTGTCGGGCGTCGTCTTCGGCAAGGCCGCCTCCGTCGACAACGTCGGCTACGCCATCCCGCTCTCGGTCCTCACTCCCGTGGTCGAGCAGGCCGCCTCGCTGACGGACGCCGTCGATCCGGGGGCCTGCCGCTCGAAGTGAGCGGTCACGGCAGCGGTCCGTCGACCAGCACGAGGGTGAGGTCGTCGAGCCGCACCGTCTCGGGCCGCGCCGACTCGAGGTAGGCGGACACGCGCGGATCGACGGGGAAGCGCGCCGACCGCTCGATCGCGATGGCGACGATCCCGGCGGAGGACGGATCGGTCGTCACCCGATCGCCGATGTAGGGCACGTAGACGCCCGAGGACATGCCCTGCGCGAGGACCAGGCCGCCGTCGAGGCCGCGCTCGCGCAGCACGTCGGCCACCCGCGCGATCCCGGTCGGCCGCTCCTGGGCGATCCCCACCGAGGTGGCGATCGCGATCACGAGGGAGGCGGCCAGCAGCACCGCGCCGGCGCCGCGGGCAAGGGGTGCGGGCAGCACGATCCCGCCGTGCAGCGCCTCCGCGATGCCGACGCCCGCCAGCGCGCAGAGGAGCCACGCCCACGCCGCGTAGTAGTGCGGCAGCGCGACCGAGCTGATCGCCAGGTGGAACACGAGGAGGAGCAGCGTCGCGGCGCCCAGGTAGAGCACCAGCGCGCGGCGCCGCGGAGCGAGCAGTGCCAGCAGGGTCCCGAGGAGCAGCACGGCGAGCGCCGCCGGCCCGATGCCGACGAGCATGAACCAGAGGTTCGCCCACCACGGAGGGAAGACGTACGCGGTCCCGGCGACCTCGATCAGGTGGCCGTCGGCGTTGTGCTCGGACTGGAACTCGAGCAGGTACCGGACCGCCTCGACTGGGTGCACCGGCAGGTAGGCGAGCACCCCGGTGACGACGAACGCGACGGAGAGGGCGAGGCCGCCCCGCAGAGCCCGGGCCCTGCTCCCCGACCACAGCAGCGGCAGCAGGAGCACGGGCGCGAGGACCGCGGTGGTCAGCTTCGAGGTGACCGACAGCGCCAGCAGCGCACCGGCCAGCGCGATCAGCCAGCCGCTCCGCCTGCCCGGGGAGGCGTGCGACCAGGTCCACGCCGCCGCCATCGCCGCGACGGCGAAGAGCACCATGAACGGCTCCAGGAGCGCGAGGCGGTCGATCCGGGTGCCGGCCCCTACGGCGGTGCGCGGGAGGAGGAGGAACAGGCCGGCCGGGACGAGCGCGAGGGTCGGGCCGAGCTCGCGCCGGAACCAGAGCCAGAGCACCAGCCCGGTGAGGAACGAGGCCGCGCCGGCGGCGATCCTGCCCGCGAGCAGCCCCTCGCCGAGCAGCACCTGCGCGAGCCCGATCAGGTACTTCGCCGTCGGCGGATGCTCGAGGTTCGCGCTCACGTCGCCGTGCAGGTAGTCCCACCCCGCGGCGAGGTACACGGGCTCGTCCGACGAGATGTTCGCCGCTCCGAGGTTCCCGAAGCACTGGTAGAGCCCCCACAGCACGGTCCCGATCAGAGCCGCCCGCTTCACCCGCCCGATCCTAGGCGCCGGTGCCCGCACCGCTCCACCGGAGGGCCCGGGCCGCGGCGACCGCGGCGGGTAGGATCGACGCGCATCCCGTCCCCCTCCCCTGGAGCCTCCAGCACATGGCAGACAGCCGCACCGCCGTTCCCGACACCACTGCGAACGCGGAGGCGACGCCCGAGCGGGAGCAGCCCTACGCGGCCCTCGGACTCAAGCCCGACGAGTACGCGAGCATCCGCGAGATCCTCGGCCGCCGCCCCACGAGCGGCGAGCTCGCGATGTACTCGGTGATGTGGAGCGAGCACTGCTCCTACAAGTCGTCGAAGATGTACCTCCGCCAGTTCGGGCAGAAGGTCTCCCCCGCCATGAAGAAGAACCTCATGGTCGGCATGGGCGAGAACGCCGGAGTGGTCGACGTCGGCGAGGGCTGGGCCGTCACCTTCAAGATCGAGAGCCACAACCACCCGAGCTACATCGAGCCCTTCCAGGGTGCGGCGACGGGGGTCGGCGGCATCGTCCGCGACATCATCTCGATGGGCGCCCGGCCGGTCGCGGTCATGGACGCGCTGCGCTTCGGGGCGATCGACGACCCCGACACCGCGCGCGTGGTCCACGGCGTCGTGGCCGGCATCTCCTTCTACGGCAACTGCCTCGGCCTGCCGAACATCGGCGGCGAGACCTACTTCGACTCGGTCTACCAGGGCAACCCGCTCGTCAACGCGCTGGCCGTCGGCGTCCTCCGCCACGAGGACCTGCACCTCGCGAACGCCCGCGGCGTCGGCAACAAGGTCGTGCTCTTCGGGGCGCGCACCGGAGGCGACGGCATCGGCGGCGCGTCGATCCTCGCCTCCGACACCTTCGCCGACGGCGGACCGACCAAGCGTCCCGCGGTGCAGGTCGGCGACCCGTTCGCCGAGAAGGTGCTCATCGAGTGCTGCCTCGAGCTGTTCCGCAAGGACCTCGTCGAGGGCATCCAGGACCTGGGCGCCGCGGGCATCTCGTGCGCCACCTCGGAGCTGGCCTCCAACGGCGACGGCGGCATGTTCATCGAGCTCGACTCGGTGCTGCTGCGCGACCCCTCGCTCACGGCGGAGGAGATCCTCATGTCGGAGTCGCAGGAGCGGATGATGGCCGTCGTCACGCCCGAGAAGCTCGACGCGTTCCTCGAGGTCGTCGGCAAGTGGGACGTCGAGACCAGCGTGCTCGGCGAGGTCACCGACTCCGGCCGCCTCATCATCAACTGGCACGGCGAGGAGATCGTCAACGTCGACCCGCGCACCGTCGCGGTCGACGGCCCGGTCTACGAGCGCCCGATCGAGTACCCCTCCTGGCTCGACGCGCTGCAGGCCGACTCCTCCTCCCGCCTGCCCCGCTCGACCGGCGGCGACGCGCTGCGCGCCGAGACCCTGGCGCTGCTGGGCTCGGCGAACCTCGCCGACAAGAGCTGGATCACCTCGCAGTACGACCGCTACGTGCTCGGCAACACCGCGCTCAGCTACCCCGACGACGGCGGCATGGTCCGCGTCGACGAGGAGTCGGGCCTCGGCTTCGCGGTCGCGACCGACGCGAACGGGCGCTGGTGCCAGCTCGACCCGGCGCAGGGCGCCCGCCTGGCGCTGGCCGAGGCGTTCCGCAACGTCGCCGTCACCGGAGCGACCCCGGTCGCCGTCTCGGACTGCCTCAACTTCGGCAGCCCCGAGAACCCCGAGGTGATGTGGCAGTTCCGCGAGGCCGTGGGCGCGCTCGCCGACGCCTGCCTCGAGCTCGAGATCCCCGTCACCGGCGGCAACGTCTCGTTCTACAACCAGACCGGCGACGTGCCGATCTTCCCGACCCCCGTCGTCGGCGTCCTCGGCGTGATCGACGACGTCGCGCGCCGCATCCCCTCCGGCTGGCAGGACGAGGGCGACAACCTCTACCTCCTCGGCACCACCCGCGACGAGCTCGACGGCTCCGCGTGGGCCGGCACGATCCACGACCACCTCGGCGGGCTGCCCCCGCAGCTCGACCTGGCCGCCGAGCGCGCGCTGGCCGAGCTGATCTCGGCGGGCGCGAAGGAGTCGCTCATCGCCTCCGCCCACGACCTCGCCGACGGCGGGCTCGTGGTGGCGCTGGCCGAGTCCGCGCTGCGCTTCGGCGTCGGGGCGCGCATCTGGCTCGACGAGCTGATGGAGCGCGACGGCGTCGACGCGACGGCCGCGCTGTTCTCGGAGTCGACCGGCCGCGTGCTCGTGTCGGTGCCGCGCGAGGACGACGTGAAGTTCCGCGGGCTCTGCGAGGGCCGGGGCTACCCGGTGCTGCGCATCGGAGTGACCGACGCGGCGACCCCCGCGGTCGAGGTGCAGGGCCTCTTCACGCTGCCGCTGGACGAGCTGCGCTCGGTGAACGGCGCTGTACTGCCGCGCCACTTCGGCTGAGCCTCCGGGCGATCCGAGTCCGCAGGAGTCGCGGTGGTCGAGCTGGACCACCGCGACTTCTGCGGTACCGGCTCCTCTCGGGAGTTCCGTGATTACGGAATGTTTGCAATAGTGGAGGCATGACCCCCTCCCGAGACCTCGCCGGCGAGGTCGACGAGCTCCGAGCGCGGCTCGACCGCCTCGAGCGCGCCGACACCCCCGCCGCGCCCGCCGCCGACGATCCGCTCTGGGCCCTGACCGCTCTCCGCGAGCGCCTGCCCTCTCCCGGCGGAGTGGTCTTCGCCGGCTCGGTCGCCACCCCGGCCGGCCCGGTCGAGTGGCAGTACGGCCTCAGCACCGACGCGTTCTTCGAGCGCGACTGGGGAGCGAGCCCCGGGCCGACCGCGCTCGCCGCGCTGGGCAGCCCCGTGCGTCTGCGGTTCCTGCAGGCGGTGGCCGGCGGAGTCGAGACCGTCGCCCAGCTCGCCGAGAGCGAGGGCGCGGGCACCACCGGGCAGATCTACCACCACGTCAACCAGCTGGTCGCCGCCGGCTGGCTGGAGGCGCGCGGCCGCGGCCGCTACGGCGTCCCGCCGGAGCGGCTCGTCCCCCTGCTCGTGATCCTGCTCGCCTCCGGAGGACCCCGATGACCCGCCGCCGCCTCGCTCTCGCCGCCGTCTCCGCCGCGGCCGTCGTCCTGCTCGGCGGAGTGCTGCTCCGCCCCTCCGCTCCCACCCTCTCGACCGAGGCGACGGGCGACGCCGAGATCGCCGAGTGGCTCCGGACCGACGTCGGAGACGGGGCGCGGAACCACCTCGTCGCCGCCGTGATCACGCCCGACGGCGTGCGCTACGGCGGACTCGGAGCCGACGAGCGGACCGAGGTCGAGATCGGATCGGTCACGAAGACGATGACCGCGCTCCTCCTCGCCCGGAGCGCCGCCGAGGGGACGGTCGGGCTCGAGGACCCCGCCGCGGAGCACGCCGACGTCGGCGGCTTCACCGGGACGCTCGAGGAGCTGGCGACCCACCGCTCCGGCCTGCCGCGCCTCCCCACCGGTGTCGGCGATCTCGCCTCGACGCTCGTCGCCCAGCTGCGTGGCACGGACCCCTACGCGGGCTGGTCGGCCGACGACGTCCTCCGGCAGGCCGCCGAGGCGGACCAGGGCGAGCACGTGCACGCCTACTCGAACCTCGGTGCGGCGGTGCTGGGCCAGACGCTCGCCCGTGCCGAGGGCCGCGACTACGCCGACCTCCTCCGCGAGCGCGTCCTCGATCCGCTCGGGATGACCGCGACCTCCGTCCCGGAGACCGCGGACGCCCTCCCCGGCGACGCGCCGACCGGCTTCTCGGCGAGCGGGCGGTCCGTCGACGCGTGGACGATGGCGGGCTACGCGCCGGCGGGCGGCGTCCGCTCCACGGCGGCGGACATGGCCCGCTACGCGCAGGCCCTCCTCACCGACGACCCCGCGCTGGGGGTGCCCGCGGCGAGCGTCCTGGATCCGCGGTTCGACGCCGACGGGGCGCGGATCGGCCTCGGCTGGTTCACCTCGGAGTCGGAGGACGGCGGATCCGTCACCTGGCACAACGGAGGGACCTCCGGCTACTCGACGATGCTCGCGATGGACCGCGAGCGCGGCGTGGCCGTGTTCGTCAACGGGGACACGGCGAGCTCGGTCGACGAGCTCGGCCTGCGCCTGCTGCAGCGCGCCGGGGAGGAGTCGTGATGACCGCCTCGATCCTCGTCCTGCTCGTCGTCGCGTTCACCGTCGGCCGCTTCGCCCTGGGGAGCGTCCCCCGGCGCCGGGCGGCCGGGCTCCTCGACCGCGACCGCGTCCGGACGCTCGCCCGCGGCGTCGAGGCCGTCGCCGTGCTGCTGCTCGGGCGGGCGCTCGTCGACTGGTCGGCGCTGACGCTGCTCCCCTGGGCCGTGCTGGTGGCTCTCACCGCGGCCGGGGCGGCCGGCGCCGTGCTGCGCTGGGGCGGGCTGCCGTGGTTCGAGGATCCGGCGCGCCGCCGCTCGCGGACGACCGGGCTCGCGGCGACCGTCGCCGTGTCGGCGGTCCTGATCGGCGTCCTGGGCTGAGTGCCGCGCACGTGCCGTCGGATCCGCGCCTTCCGCGGTGGTCGCGTGCTGCTGCGAGGCGGGAGGAGTGGCGGCGGGCGTCGGCGGCGTCAGCCGGTCTGCGCGGGGAGGTCGTCGGGCTCGGCGTTGTCGAGGACGCGGCCGTTCTGGTCGCCGACGCTCAGGACGGTCGCCGGGCGGAGGTTGAGGGTGTCGCCGCCGTAGAGGCTGTCGATGTCGACGCCGTCGCGGCGCACCGAGTTCAGCGCGGAGAGGTAGTCGGAGCTGATGCAGAACCGGTCCGCGATCCGCTCGCTGATGTCGCCCGCTGCCACCAGGTAGGAGGCCGGGGCGCCGTCGGAGGCGGTGCTCGCCGTCCCGGTCGCGCCGGCGCGGGCGCCGCGGTCGCGCACGCGCTCGAGGTCGACGCCGTCGAGCGTCCCCTCGTCGAGCGCCTGGACGACGCACTCGCCCGAGACGTCCTCGACCGGTGCGGGAGTGGTCGAGACGCTCGGCACCGGCCGCGGCGTGGACTCGGCTCCGGCGGCGGGCGGCGCCGTGGAGGCGGACGGCCCGGCGGGTGCGGCGGCGGGGCTCGTCGCCTCCGCCGTGCAGCCGGCGAGCAGGACCACGGCGGAGAGGGCGATCACGAGGCGCTGCGTCGTCCGGACCATTCCGCGACTCTAACCCGGCACCCGGGCGGCCGGGCGCCACCGCGCCCAGCGGGCTGTGGGCGATCCGGTCGAGGCCGCTGGACCCGGCCGACGCGCAGGCCCGAGGCGGGGCGCGGGGCGGCCGCTGGCCGGCGCGCCCCCGATTGACCTCCCCCGTCGATCGCACCCATGCCGAGCACCTGTTGGACACGCGGCCCGAACCGGAGTCGACTGGGACCATGCAGTACACGCACCTCGGTCGCACCGGCCTGTCCGTCTCCCGCACCGTCCTCGGCACCATGAACTTCGGCATGCAGACCGAGGAGTCCGACTCGTTCGCGATCATGGACCGCGCGCACGAGCTCGGCGTCAACTTCTTCGACACGGCCAACGTGTACGGAGGCGAGGCCGGCCGCGGCGCCACCGAGGAGATCGTGGGCCGCTGGTTCGCGCAGGGCGGCGAGCGCCGCGAGCGCACCGTCCTCGCGACCAAGGTCTTCGGCGACATGGGCGAGTTCGCCGCTCCCGGAGCCGAGCGCGGCCGCGACTCCTGGCCCAACGGCGGCCGCCTCTCGGCGCTCACCCTGCGCCGCGCGCTCGACGAGAGCCTCCGCCGCCTGCAGACGGACCACATCGACCTCTACCAGTTCCACCACGTCGACCGGACGACTCCCTGGGACGAGATCTGGCAGGCGATGGAGGTCGCCGTCCAGCAGGGCAAGGTCCTCTACGTCGGCTCCAGCAACTTCGCCGGCTGGCACCTCGCCCAGGCGCAGGAGGCGGCGCGCGCCCGCCACTTCACCGGCCTCGCCTCCGAGCAGTCGATCTACAACCTGCTCGTCCGCGACGTCGAGCGCGAGGTCCTGCCCGCCGCGCTGCACTACGGGCTCGGCGTCATCCCCTGGTCGCCGCTGCAGGGCGGACTGCTGGGCGGCGTGCTCGAGAAGACCGCGGAGGGCGGGCGCCGCTCCTCCGAGCGCACCCTCGCCGCGATCGAGGAGCACCGTCCCGCGCTGGAGCAGTGGGAGGCGTTCGCCCGCGAGCGCGGCGAGGCGCCCGGCGAGCTGGCGCTGGCGTGGCTCCTCCACCAGCCCGCCGTCACCGGTCCGATCACCGGGCCGCGGACGCTCGAGCAGCTCGAGAGCGCCGTCGCCGCCGTCGACATCACCCTCGACCCCGAGGCCCTCGCGCGCCTCGACGAGATCTTCCCCGGCCACCGGACAGCCCCCGAGGACTACGCCTGGTGACCACCCACCCCACTGCGAAGGAGCATTCATGAAGCAGCGCACTCTCGGCGACGTCCAGGTCGGCGCGATCGGACTCGGCGGCATGCCGATGTCGATCGAGGGCCGCCCGGACCGCGAGCGCTCGATCGCCACGATCCACGCCGCCCTCGACGCCGGCGTGACCCTGATCGACACGGCCGACGCCTACCACCTCGCCACCCAGGACGACCTCGGCCACAACGAGCTGCTGATCGCGGAGGCGCTGCGCAGCTACGGCGGCGACACCTCCGCCGTGCTCGTCGCCACCAAGGGCGGCCACCTGCGGCGCGAGCCCGGCCCCTGGGATCAGGACGGCCGCCCCGAGTACCTCAAGGAGGCGGCTCGCGCGTCCACGAAGCGCCTCGGCGTCGACGCGATCGGCCTCTACCAGTACCACCGGCCCGACCCGGCGGTCCCCTACGCCGACTCGATCGGAGCGCTGGCCGAGCTGCTCGACGAGGGCGTCGTCCTCCGCGCGGGCATCTCGAACGCCGACCCGGACCAGATCCGCGAGGCGCACGGCATCCTCGGCGAGCGCCTGATCTCGGTGCAGAACCAGTTCTCGCCGTCGTTCCGCTCCAGCGAGCCGGAGCTCGAGCTCTGCGCCGAGCTCGGACTGGCGTTCCTGCCGTGGAGCCCGCTCGGCGGCATCTCCTCGGCGGGCGAGCTCGGCTCGCGCTACTCCGCGTTCGCGGCGGTCGCCGAGGCCCGCGGCGTGACGCCGCAGGTCGTCTGCCTCGCCTGGGAGCTGGCGAAGGCCCCGGTCGTGCTGCCGATCCCGGGCGCCTCCCGCCCCGAGAGCATCCGCGACTCCGCCACGGCGGCCGACCTGGAGCTCACGCCCGAGGAGCTGGCCTCGCTCGACTGACCCCGTTCATGACGGAGGAGGGATCCGGTCGAGGCACCGGTCCGACGCGGATCGCGGGATCTCGGCGCTGGTCCCTCCTCCGTTGCGAGCGCGATCCCGCTCAGACCGCGTCCTGCAGCGGCTGCGGGAGGGCCGAGACGAACGCGCGGGCCGCGGCGCTCGGCCGCTCCGGCACCGCCACCATCGTCCGCCACACCAGGAGCGGATCGGCGAGCGCCACCGCCCGCAGCCCGGCCGGACGCTTCTCGGCGAAGTGCGCCGGCACGACCGCGATCCCCATGCCGTACTCGACCAGGTCGAGCAGCGTGTGCACGTCGTTCACCTCGAGCTCGACCTCGAACGCGAGGCCGTGCGCCGCGAACGCCCGCGCCGCGAGGTGACTCGCCGCCCAGTGCTCCTGCAGCCCCACGATCGTCTCGCCCGCCAGGTCCGGGATGCGGCAGCCGACGCGGCTCGCGAGCGGGTGACCCGGGCGCACGAGCACCGCGAAGCCCTCGCTCGCCAGCGGCATCGTCCGCACGCCGCCCGGCACGGCTCCGATGTCGGCGACCAGCGCCAGGTCGAGGCGGCCGGCGGCGACGGAGTCGAGCAGCGTGCCGGACCCCTCGTGGATCAGCCGGAGCGCGACTCCCGGGTGCTGCTCGCGGAAGGTCGCGAGCTCGCGCGGCAGGTGCACGCCGCCGAGGCACTCCTCCGTGCCGACCGCGAGGCTCCCGCGGAGCACCCCCTGCACGGCGAGAACCGCGTCGCGGGCGGCGAGCGCGCTGGCGACCGAGCGCTCCGACTCCGCGAGCATCGCCCGGCCGGCCGGCGTCAGCTCGACCCGGCGCGTGCTGCGGGTGAAGAGGGGGCTGCCCAGCTCGCTCTCGAGCGCGCGGATCGACGCCGAGAGGCCCGACTGCGAGATCTGCAGAGCGCTCGCGGCGCGGGTGAAGTGCTGCTCCTTCGCGACGGCGAGGAAGTGTTCGAGCTGTCGCAGTTCCATGGGTCCATCCTCGTCGCGCGGGCGGAGGAGCGGGGACCGGACCCGGCACTCCCCAGCGGCCGCTCGGCCTGCCTGTGCGGAGCCGACCGTCGGGTACGGCGGCCGCCGTCGCGAGCGCCGGCCCGGCTCAGGCGTCGGCGGACGAGATCGCGAGGACGATCGCCGTCAGCGTCGCCCGCAGGCGCTCGAGCGACGCGGGCTCCGACTCGTCCTCGAGGATCGACTGCTTGACCGCGTCGTCGTAGCCCGCCACCAGCAGGCGCACGGCGGTCGTCGGCTCGAGGGAGAACTCGCGGCGCACCTGGCGCAGCGCCCCGTGCACGATCTGCACGAGCGAGGCGTCGAAGCCGGCGCGGAAGTCGCGGTACTGCGGAGCGATCCGCGGGTCGCGGAGCGCGAGCAGCTCGAACTCCGACTCGACCACGCACCAGCGGCGGTTGTCGGTGGCAGGTCCCTGGAGGAAGTCGAGGATGACGACGGCCAGCGTCTCGGCCGTCAGCGGCTCGTCGGCCGAGACGACGCGCGGGATCGTGCGGTCCATCTGCTCGACGAGGGCCGTCACCCGGGCGCCGTTCTCCCGCTCCATGAGCGCGAAGAACAGCTCCTCCTTGCTGGAGAAGTTGGAGTAGAAGGCGCCGCGCGAGAACCCGGCGCGCTCGCAGATCTGCTCGACGGACGCGCTGTGCACGCCGGTCTCGGCGAAGACGTCGTAGGCCGCGTCGAGCAGGCGCTCGCGGGTGCGGCCGCGGCGGGAGGTCTCGGGAGGGGTGGAGTCGATCGCCGTCATCACCAGCCTCCTGCCCGCCCTGTCAACACCTCCGACGCCGTTCACCCTATCCGATACATTCACGTATCGAATACGGTCCTGTATCGGATACGCTCGTGTATCGGAGCCCGGCTCCGCCCTGGTACAGAGACGTATCGCCATCCTCCCCACCCATCGTCAGGAGACCGCGTGTCGTCGCTGCTCTACCGTCTCGGTCGTCGCGTGTACCGCGCCCACCGCCTCGTCGCCGTCCTGTGGCTGCTGATCGTGGTGGCGGGCGGAGGAGGAGCGCTGCTGCTCAACCAGGGCACCGACAACACGTTCTCCATCCCGGGCACGCAGTCGCAGACCGCCCTCGACCAGCTCGAGCGCACCTTCCCCCAGGTCAGCGGCACGTCCGCGCGGTACGTGGTCGTCGCGCCCGACGGAGGCAGCGTCCAGGACGCCGACGTGAAGGGCCCCGTCAGTGACGCGGTCGCCGCGCTCGGCGACGTCGACGAGGTCGCGGCCGTCACGGACCCCTACTCCGACAGCGTCTCCGGCACGATCTCCGACGCCGGGAACGCCCTCGTCATCACCGCGCAGATGGACGGCTCCGCCACCACCACGAGCCCCGAGAGCCGCGACGCGCTGAAGGCCGAGGCGACGACCCTCCAGGACGCGCTGCCCGCCGGCTCCGTGGTCTCGCTCGGCGGCGACCTCTTCGCCCAGAACCTCCCCGGCGTGACCATCACGGAGGCGATCGGCCTCGTGGTCGCCCTCGTCGTCCTCGTGCTCACCTTCGGCTCGTTCCTGGCCGCCGGCATGCCGCTGGTCACCGCGCTGCTCGGCGTCGCCCTCTCGATGTCGGCCATCTTCATCGCCACCCGCTTCGCCTCGATCTCCTCGACCACGCCGCTCCTGGCGCTGATGCTGGGCCTGGCGGTCGGCATCGACTACGCCCTCTTCATCATCAGCCGCCACCAGGACCAGCTGAAGCAGGGCATGGACCCGGAGGAGTCGACCGCGCGGGCGACCGCGACCGCGGGCTCCGCCGTCGTCTTCGCGGGCCTGACCGTGATCATCGCGCTCGTCGGCCTCTCGGTCGCGGGCATCCCGTTCCTCACCACGATGGGCGTCGCAGCGGCGGGCGGAGTCGCGATCGCCGTGGTCATCGCGCTCACCCTGACCCCCGCCCTCCTCGGCTTCGCCGGCGCGCGGCTGCGCCCGAAGGAGCGCCGCGCGAAGAAGAAGGCCGCGAAGGCCGCCGCCGCCGCGGGCACCCACGTCGACACCGAGGCGCACGAGGAGGCGGCGACCGCCTCCCCCGGCGGCCACGTGCACGCCGAGGTCCCGCGCGGGTTCTTCCGCGGCTGGGTCCGGGTCGTCACGCGCTTCCCGATCGTGACGATCATCGCGGTGATCGGCGTGCTCGGCGTCGCGAGCATCCCGGCGCTCAGCCTCCGCCTCGCCCTGCCGGACGCCGGCTACCAGGCCGAGGGCACTCCCGCGCGCACCACCTACGACCTGCTCGCCGAGAACTTCGGCGCCGGCTACAACGGCCCGCTCATCGTCACCGGCACGATCATCGGCTCGACCGATCCGCTCGGCCTGATGGACGACCTCAAGGGCGAGATCGAGAAGCTCGACGGAGTCGCCTCGGTGCCGCTCGCGACGCCCAACGAGACCGCCGACACCGGGATCATCCAGGTGATCCCCGAGGGCGGCCCCGACTCCGAGGCCACCAAGGCGCTGGTCGCCGAGATCCGCGACAAGCACGACTACTTCCAGCAGGAGTACGGCGTCGACCTCGCGGTGACCGGCCAGACCGCGGTCGGGATCGACATCTCGGACACTCTCGCCAAGGCCCTGCTGCCGTTCGGCCTGCTCGTCGTGGGCCTGTCGCTGGTGCTGCTGACGATGGTGTTCCGCTCGCTCTGGGTGCCGATCAAGGCGACGCTGGGCTACCTGCTGTCGGTCGGTGCGTCCTTCGGCGCCGTGGCGGCGGTGTTCGAATGGGGATGGTTCTCGGACGCTCTGCACGTCGACAAGACGGGCCCGATCATCAGCTTCATGCCGATCATCCTGATGGGCGTGCTCTTCGGCCTCGCGATGGACTACGAGGTGTTCCTGGTCTCGCGGATGCGCGAGGACTACGTGCACGGGAGGCCGGCGCGCGCCGCCGTCGAGTCGGGCTTCGTCGGCTCGGCCAAGGTGGTCACGGCCGCCGCGGTCATCATGTTCTCGGTCTTCGCCGCCTTCGTGCCGGAGGGGGACACCAACATCAAGCCGATCGCGCTCGGGCTCGCCGTGGGCGTCTTCGTCGACGCGTTCATCGTGCGGATGACGCTGGTGCCCGCCGTGCTGCACCTGCTCGGCGACCGCGCCTGGCACATGCCGCGCTGGCTCGACCGCATCCTCCCGTCCTTCGACGTCGAGGGCGAGGGCCTCACGAAGGAGCTCGCGCTGGCCGACTGGCCGGAGCCCGGATCCACGGACGTGATAGCGGCCGAGGACCTCCGCCTCGACGGACCCGACGGTCCCGTCTACAGCGGCGTCTCGCTGCGGGTCGCTCCCGGCTCCTCCCTCGTGGTCCACGGGCCGCACCGCTCCGGCCGCACCGCGCTGCTGCTGAGCATCGCCGGTCGGCTCGCCCCCGACTCCGGGCGCCTGAAGGTCGCGGGCCTGGTCGTGCCGATCCGCTCCGCCGCCGTGCGCGGCCGGGTCGGGCTGGTGCGCCTCGCCGGAGCCGCCGACCCCGTCGCCGACGTCCGGTCGGCCCTGGAGTCGGCTCCGCCGATCCTGGTGCTCGACGACCTCGACACGGTCACCGACCCGCAGCTGCGCGGCGCGATCCGGGCCGAGCTCGACGCCGCCCGCGCCGCCGACGACGCGTTCACCGTGGTCGCCTCCTCCGTCGACGCCGAGGCGCTCGACGACCTCCTCCCCTCCGACCGCGGCGTGCTCGCGGTCTCGCCCGCGGCCGAGCGCCGCGCGATCGCAAAGGTCCTCTGACAGATGGCTCTCCTCTCCCTCGAACGCCCCCGCGGCGTCAAGAAGGTGTCCTGGCTGACCCTTCTCGGGATCGTCCTGGTCCCCCTCGTCATCGGCGGCCTCCTGGTGTGGGCGCTGTGGAACCCGACCGAGCGACTCGACACGATCACGGCCGCCGTGGTCAACGAGGACACCCCGGTCGAGATCAACGGGCAGACCGTGCCGCTCGGGCGCCAGCTCGCGGCCGGCCTGGTGACGGGCGGCACCGACTCCGCGAGCTCGGACGCCCCCTCCTCCACCCCCTCGGCGAGCGCGACGCCGTCCGCGAGCACGACCCCGGTGCCCAACGTCTCCGGCTCGGACTCGACGGGCAACTTCACCTGGGTCCTCACGGACAAGGACGACGCCGCCAAGGGCCTCGCCGACGGCAGCTACGCGACCGTCGTGACGATCCCCTCGTCCTTCTCCGCCGCCGCCACCTCGTACTCCGGCGACGCCGCGGAGGCGACGAAGGCGACCATCGACATCGCCACCAGCGAGAAGGCCAAGCTCGTCGACGACGCCATCTCGGCCACCGTGACCAGCACCGCCACGTCGCTGCTCAACACGCAGCTGACCACGGCCTACCTCGAGAACGTCTACGTCGGCTTCAACACCCTCAACGAGCAGATCGGCCAGGCGGCCGAGGGCGCGGGCACGCTCGCCGACGGCGCCGACCAGCTCGGCACCGGCGCCTCCACCCTCGCCGACGGCACCAGCAGCCTCGCCGACGGGATCGACGAGCTCGCCACCGGCGCCTCCTCGCTCTCGGACGGCGTCGGGCAGATCGGCACCGGAGCCTCGTCCCTCGCCGACGGCGTGGGGCAGCTGGGCACCGGAGCCTCCGACCTCTCCGGCGGAGTCGCGCAGCTGGCCACCGGTGCGCGCGGCCTCTCCGGCGGAGTGGGACAGCTCGCGACGGGCGCCCGCGACTCGGCGACCAAGACGACCGCGCTGCAGGGCGGCGCCTCCGACCTGGCCGACGGGCTCGACCAGCTGAGGGAGGGAGTGGTGAGGACCGGCGACGGGACCCAGCAGGTCGCCGCCCTCAGCGCCGGCGCCGCCGCCGCCACTGCGGGGACCTTCGAGGCGCTCAGCGCCGCGCTCGAGGGCTGCGAGACGACGCAGTGCCTCGCCGCGCGCGCCGTCATCGCCTCGGCGGGCGGACCCACCGGCGCGACCACCCTCGCCACGACGACCGCGGGAGCCGTCGCCGGGATCGACGCGGGCATCCGCCTCGGCGGCGACGGGCAGCCCTCGCTGATCGACGCGGTCGGGCAGTCCGCCACCGGCGCGCGCACTCTCTCGGGGGGCATCGGACAGCTGTCCGGCGGCCTGACGCAGCTCGCGGACGGCGCGGACGACGCCGCGGACGGAGCGTCCCAGCTCGCCGACGGCCTCGACACCACGGCGGCCGGGTCGGCGCAGCTCGCGACCGGCGCCACCACCGCCGCGGCCGGCGCCCGCGACCTCGCGACCGGCGCGACCACGGCCGCGGGCGGTGCCGCCGACCTCGCCACGGGAGCCTCCTCCGCCGCCGACGGAGCCGACCAGCTCGCCGACGGAGCGAGCGGGGTCTCGGACGGCGCCGTGCAGCTCGCCGACGGCACCCGCACGCTCGCGACCGGCCTCGACGCCGCCGTCGCGCAGCTCCCGACCTACACCGAGTCGGAGTCGACGAACCTCGCCGACGTCGTCTCGGACCCGGTCGAGAACGCGAGCAGCGCGACCGACCTGTTCGGAGCCTCCAGCGTCCCGTTCTTCGCGACGATCGCCCTCTGGCTGGGCGCCCTCGCGACGTTCCTGGTGCTCGCGGCGTTCTCGCACCGTGCACTCTCCTCGACCCGCTCCTCCGCGGCGCTCGCCCTCTCCTCCTACGTGCCGGCGCTCGTGATCGGCGTGGTGCAGGGACTCGCGGTCGCGATCGTGATGAGCGGGGTCGCGGGCCTGGAGCCGGGCCGCTGGGTCGGCTTCGCCCTCCTGGCGATGCTCACCGGCGCCTCGTTCGCCGCGGTGAACCAGGGGCTGGTCGCCCTGCTCGGAGGGATCGGCCGCTTCCTCGCGATGGTCGCGGCGGTGATCGCGCTCGGCGCGGGCATCATCTCGACGGTCCCCGGGCTGTTCGACGACGTGCTCGGGTTCCTGCCGCTCTCGGCGGCGCAGAACGCGCTGTCCGGAGTGGTCGAGGGCACCGACGGCACGGCCGGCGCCGTCGTCGGCCTGGTGATCTGGCTGCTGTTCGGCCTGCTGCTCACCGTCGCCGCGATCGCCCGCCGCCGGGTCGTCTCGGTCCGCGCCCTGCACCGCACCGCGGAGGCGTAGGCCGCGCCTCGCGCCACTCCTCCCCCGAACCGGGGACGGGTGGCTCGAGGATCGCGCCACCGCCGCGCCTCTCCGGGCGACCGGCCCCGGCCGGGGCTAGCCTGACGCGATGGAGTCGGAACCGATGGCGATCCGGACGCGACGGGTGTACGGCCCGTCGGTCCTGCGGCGCCTCCGCGCCCTCCTCCTGCGGCTCCTCGGCGCCGGCCTCGCGGCCGTGCTCATCCCGTTCGCCGTCCTCGCGGACCGCCGCGGGGTCCTCGACGAGTCGGTGCTCGCGCTCGGCCTCCTCGCCCTCACCGTCGTCATCGGACTGGCCTCGGCGGTCTCGCTCTTCGTCGTCTCCCCCACCCGCGTGATGACGACCGAGACGCAGGTCGTGCTGATGCGCGGCCGCCGCCGCCGCGAGCAGTGGCCCCGCCGGTCGGTCCGCTTCCTCGAGTCCGCCGACGGCGACGGCTTCGTCGCCTGGTGCCGCGGAGACGGAGTCGAGGTGCGCTGCAGCCACTTCCGCCCGGAGGACCTCGCCGCCCTGCTCGCCGACCTCGGCGCCGCCGCCCGCGTCCGCGACGCCCTGCCGCCCGCTCTGGCCGGGCCCGCCTCGGCCGTCCGCTTCCGGCCGCACCGCGCTCCGCTCCAGCGCCGGGCGGTCGCCCTGGTCGTCGTCGCCACGGAGGCGTTCGCCGCCGGCGTCCTGGCCGTCGCCCTCGCGGGATCCCCGTCGGGCGACCGCGCGCAGATCGCGCTGGGGGCGGTCGTCGTGGCGCTCTCCCTCCCGCTCGGGCTGGTCGCCGCGCGGCTGGCGCTGCGGCCCGGGCTGCCGGGCTCGATCGTGGTGTCGGAGTCGGCCATCCAGATCGACGGGCTGATCTTCCCGCTCGAGGCCCTGCGCTCGGTCGTCGCCTCGAGCCCGACGGGGAGCCATAGCCTCCGCCTGACCCTCACCGAGACGAACGGCCGCATCACGGAGGTCCCCCTCGGGCTGCGGGTGCCGACGCTGCGGCGCGACCAGCTCTTCCCCGACTACCCGCTGCTGCTCGGCGTGCTGCGCGAGCGCACGGCGGGGCTGCTGCGGATCGAGGGCTGAGCCTCAGTCCTCGGCGCCGTCGGCGATGCGCTGGTGGTGGTGGATGACCTCGGCGACGATGAACCCGAGGAACTTCTCGGCGAACGCCGGGTCGAGGTGCGACTCCTCGGCGAGCGCCCGCAGCCGCGCGATCTGGCGCGCCTCGCGCTCGAGGTCCGCGGCGGGCAGCCCGTGCGCGGCCTTCAGCCGGCCGACCTTCTGCGTGAACTTGAAGCGCTCGGCGAGCAGGTGGATCAGCGCCGCGTCGATGTTGTCGATGCTCTGACGGATCTGCACGAGCTCGGCCCGCGCCAGGGACTCCTCGTGCGACGGCTCCTCGTGCGACAGCTCCTCGGTCATGCCCCGACCCTAACGGACCGCCCCCGGACACGACGACGGCCCCTGCCCGGAGTCCGGGAGGGGCCGTCGAGAGGGCCCGGTCAGTCGACCAGGTTGATCTGCACGGGGATGTTGCCGCGGGTGGCGTTGGAGTACGGGCAGAGCTGGTGCGCCGCATCGGCCACCTTCTGCGCGTCCTCGGAGCTCGCCTTCGGCACGTAGACGTCGAGCTCGACCGAGAGGCCGAAGCCGTCGGAGTCGTTCTTCCCGATCGAGACGCTGGCCGAGACGGCCGCGTCGGTCGTGTCGATCTTCAGCTGGCGACCGGCTCCGTGCAGGGCGCTGAGGAAGCAGGCGGAGTAGCCGGCCGCGAACAGCTGCTCGGGGTTGGTCCCCTCGCCGGAGCCGCCGAGCTCCTGCGGGGCGCGGGTGTCGAGGTCGAGACGGTCGTCCTCGGTGCGGACGTGGCCGTCGCGTCCTCCACCGGAGGCGTGGGCGATGGCGGTGTAGAGAGCATCCATCCCCCCATCCCACCACTCGGCCGCCGTGAGTCGGGTGAACGCGGGATGCACGTCCGTGCGTTCTCCCGGGAATCCCCCTCGGGAACGCTCCGGGGAGCGTCAAGCCCCTCCCCCTCGGCGCCCTCCGGGTGTGCGGTGGAGGGACACCGACCCCGACCGGCGCGAGCCGGAGAACGGACACGAGCATGCGAGCACTCACCTGGCAGGGCATCGAGAAGGTCTCGGTCGAGACCGTCCCCGACCCCCGCATCCAGCAGCCGACCGACGCGATCGTCCGGATCACCTCGACCGCGATCTGCGGCTCCGACCTGCACCTCTACCGCCTCCTCGGGCCCTACATCGACCGCGGGGACGTGCTCGGCCACGAGCCGATGGGCGTCGTCGAGGAGGTGGGCTCCGGAGTCACCACCCTCAAGCCCGGCGACCGCGTCGTCGTGCCCTTCACCATCGCCTGCGGCGAGTGCTTCATGTGCCGCCGAGGGCTGCAGTCGCAGTGCGAGACGACGCAGGTCACCGAGTACGGCTCGGGAGCGGCGCTCTTCGGCTACACGAAGATGTACGGCCAGGTCCCCGGAGGGCAGGCCGAGCTGCTCCGCGTGCCGCTGGCCGACTACAACACGATCGTCGTCAGCACGGACCTGCCGGACGAGCGCTACCTCTTCCTCAGCGACATCGTGCCCACCGCCTGGCAGGGGGTGGAGTACGCGCAGGTGCCCGACGGCGGGACCCTGGTCGTCTTCGGACTCGGCCCGGTCGGCCAGTTCGCGGCGCGGATCGGCGCCCACCGCGGCTACCGCGTCCTCGCCGTGGAGCCCGTCGCCGAGCGGCGCGCGATGGCCGAGCGGTACGGCGTGGAGACGTTCGACCTGTCCGACGACATCGCCGCGCAACTGCGCGACCTCACGGACGGGCGCGGCCCCGACTCCGTCGTCGACGCAGTCGGCATGGAGGCGCACGGCTCGCCGGTCGGCTCGTTCGCGCAGTCGATGGCGGGGCTCCTGCCCGACCCGATCGCCCGCAAGGCGATGGACACGGTCGGCGTCGACCGCCTCGCCGCGGTGCACGCCTCCCTCGACCTGGTGCGCCGCGGCGGCACCGTGTCGCTGAGCGGGGTCTACGGCGGAGAGGCCGACCCGATGCCGCTGAAGTCGATGTTCGACAAGCAGGTGACGGTGCGGATGGGCCAGTGCAACGTGAAGCGCTGGATCGACGACCTGCTGCCGCTGGTGGAGGACTCCTCCGATCCGCTCGGCGTGATGGACCTCGTGACCCACCGGGCGCCGCTCGAGGACGCTCCGGCCCTCTACGAGACCTTCCAGAAGAAGGAGGACGGCTGCATCAAGGTCGTCCTGCACCCCTAGCCGGGGAACAGCGAAGGCGGCGCCCCCCGAGGGGAGCGCCGCCTTCGCTCTACTGCCGAGACCTACTTGAAGACGTCCTTGACGTCCTCGCCGGCCTTCTTGGCCGAGGCCGCGGCCTGGTCCTTCTGGCCTTCGGCCTTCAGGCTGTCGTCGTTCTTGTGGTCGCCCAGGGCTTCCTTCGCCTTGCCGGCGATGTCCTGAGCGGCGTTCTTGATCTTGTCATCGAGCCCCATGGTGGTGCCTCCTTCGCTGATCGTTGGCACGACCGTAGGACCGGGAACTGCCCGCTTCCTGGGAGCGGGAAGGGGCTTGCCCGGGCGCCCGCTGGACTGCGATGATTCGCGCCCTCGACCGGTGCCGGCCGGCCGAGGGCGCGGGATCAGGTCGCCGGGGTGGCGGACTCGGACGGAGCGGACTGCGAGGGCGCGTTCGTGGGCGTCTGCGACGATCCGTCGTCGGCGCTGGTGGGCACCGCGCTCCCCGACTGGTAGGGCGTCTGGGCGTCGCCGGTGCAGCCGGCCAGCAGGCCGATCGTCAGGGCGGAGGCGCCGAGCGCCCCGAGGACCCGTGCGGCGCTCACTTGCCCGTCACCGCGTCCTTGACGGCCCCCACTGCCTTCTCGACGATGTTCGGCTTCGGGTCGGTGCCGTAGAGGCGCTCGTCCGGCTGCGTGGGCGGGGGCATCGGGACGTTGCCGCCGGGCTCCGCGACACGGTAGCTGAACTCTCCCTTGCCGTCCGGGGTCGGGCCCGAGGCCCAGCTGCCCTCGGAGGCCGCTGCTCCGTCCGAGAAGTTGATGTACTCGTACGACACGGAGCGCTCCTCCTTCGAGATCGGGAAGTTCGAGGGCACGGGCAGGTCCTCCCGGCCCTCCGCGCGCAGCTCGGCGGCTGCCGCGATCCACTGGTTCTGGTGCATGGTGTCGCGGGCCAGGAGGAACGACAGGAGGTCGCGCACGCCGTGGTCGTCGGTCATGTGGTAGAGCCGGGCGACCTGGAGCCGGCCCTGCATCTCCGCGTTCGCGTTGGCGGTGAAGTCCGCCAGCAGGTTGCCGCTGGCGGTGATGTAGGAGCCCTGCCACGGGTTGCCCATGCTGTCGACGGGGCGCGCGCCGGCGCCGGCCACGATGGCGTGCTGCACGTCGGAGCCGCCGATGACCGCCGCGAGCACGGGGTCCTTCTTCATCGCGTCCTCGGA
This sequence comes from Rathayibacter sp. AY1A4, assembly GCF_002930955.1. Lineage (NCBI taxonomy): Bacteria > Bacillati > Actinomycetota > Actinomycetes > Micrococcales > Microbacteriaceae > Rathayibacter > Rathayibacter sp. AY1A4. The sequence continues at coordinate 38,303 of NZ_PSTN01000011.1, forward strand.
CTGCTCGACCGGGGCCTTCTCGAGCAGCTGGGCGATCATCACGGCGATCATCTCGACGTGGCCGAACTCCTCGGCGCCGATGCCGAAGAGCAGGTCCCGGTACTTGCCCGGGTCGTGGGCGTTCCAGGCCTGGAAGCCGTACTGCATCGCCACGGTGATCTCGCCGTACTGGCCGCCGAGCACCTCCTGGAAGCGGCGGGCGAAGACCGCGTCGGGCTTCGAGGGCGTGGACGTGAACTGGAGTTCCTGACGGTGGAAGAACATGACTGGTTGCCTTTCCGGGGTAGCCGGGCGGATCCGGGTGCGGACGTCCGATGTCTGTCCTCTCGACGGTAGGGAGCCCTGTTCGCGGGTCAGAAGGGGCTTGACGAGGCGGCGGAGCAGTCGATCCACGGGCCCTCTGCGACCCGCCCTCGTGGGCGCGGGATGGTAGCCCCATCGGGGGGTCAGCCGCTATGCCCTTCCCGGTACTCGAGGGCCCGAACAGACTGGCGACGCCGGCACGCATTCATTCCCCACTCGATCCTGGAAGGGACAGACGATGTCGAACATCGATCCCGCTTCACCTCCGTTCGGAGACGGCGCCGCGAACTTCGGCGCGACCGAGACCCCCATCGACAGCGGGGCGCACGTCGCCTCCACGGACACCTCCTCCGGCTCCTCCTCGGGCGGCACGGCCGACTCCGCGAAGGAGAAGGCGAGCGCCGCCGCGGGCACCGCCAAGGACCAGGCCGGCGCCGTCGCCGGCGACGCCAAGCAGGCCGCGAGCGAAGTGCTCTCGACCGGCAAGGACGAGGCCGCCAACGTGGTCCAGGAGGCCAAGGTCCAGGTCAAGGACCTCTACGACCAGAGCCGCACCCAGCTCACCGAGCAGGCCCACGCCCAGAAGGAGAACGCCGCCAAGGGCGCCCGCGCCTTCAGTGACGACCTGACCGCGCTGGCCAACGGCGAGGGCGGCAGCGACAACGCCGCCGCGAAGCTCGTCTCCCAGGCGGCCACCCGCGTGCACGGTGTGGCCTCGTGGCTCGAGAACCGCGACCCGTCCGAGCTCCTCGACGACGTCCGCGCGTTCGCCCGCCGCCGCCCGGGTGCCTTCATCCTCATCGCCGCGGCGACGGGACTCGTCGGCGGGCGCCTCATCCGCGCCCTGACCGCCGAGGCGAAGGACGAGAAGGAGGCGACGAGCACCCGCACCGACGGGCCCGAGTTCGACGCCCCCGCCTCGACCACCGCGTACTCCGACGCCTCCGCGTACGACGCGCCCGTCGCGTCCGCCTACGGCACCGTCGGATCGAGCTCCCTCGAGCGCGACTACGCGCCGACCGAGCCCGTCGCCGACCCGCTCGACGGCGGCTTCCCGAACGGCGGCCGGCTGTGACCGACCCGACGGGCGTCCACCGCTCGACGGAGACGCCCGACCAGCGGGCCGGGTCGACGTCGCTGGGCGATCTGCTCGGCGAGGTCTCGCGCGACCTCTCCACCCTGATCCGCCAGGAGATGGCCCTCGCCAAGGCCGAGCTCAAGGAGTCCGCCGGCAAGGCGGGCAAGGGAGCGGGCCTCCTCGGCGGGGCGGGGTACGCCGCGCTGATGGCCGTGCTCTTCCTCTCGATCGCCCTCTGGTGGGGCCTGGGCACTCTGATCGGCAACGGCTGGTCCGGAGTGGTCGTGGCCGTCATCTGGGCGATCGTGGCCGCGATCCTCTACGCGGTGGGCCGCAAGAGCCTGAAGCAGGTCGACGGCGCTCCCGAGACGGTCGACTCCCTCAAGAAGATTCCCGACACCCTCAAGCCGAACGGGGCAGGACGATGACGTACGACGCAGGACAGAACAAGACACCCGAGGAGATCCGGGCGGACATCGAGCGCACGCGCCTCGAGCTCGGCGGAGACGTCGACGCGCTGGCCGAGAAGGTCAGCCCGTCCGCCATCGCGCAGCGTCAGACCGACAAGGTCAAGTCGGCCGTGGGCTCCGTCCGCGACCGCGTGATGGGCTCGGCGCACGACGCCTCCGACTCGCTCTCGAGCGGTGCGGGCTCGGCGAAGGCCAAGGCCGAGGGCAACCCGTTCGCCGTGGGGCTCATCGCCCTCGGCGCCGGACTCCTCGTCGCCTCGCTCATCCCCGCTTCCAGCAAGGAGAAGGAGGCGGCGAGCCGCGTCAAGGAGCAGGCCCAGCCGGTCGTCGACAAGGTGACCGACGCGGCCAAGGAGGCGGCGAGCGAGCTCCGCGAGCCCGCGCAGCAGGCCTTCGCCTCCGTCAAGGAGACCGCGACCGACGCCGCGCAGAACGTCAAGGAGGCGGGCACCTCCGCCACCGACGACGTGAAGGACTCGGCCCGCGAGGCCAAGCACGCCGTCCAGGAGGACGTGCAGCACTGATCCCTCGGCGCTGACAGGGCGGTGGGCCTCCGGGCCCGCCGCCCTTCGTCGTGCCGCCGGGAATACACCGCCGCCCGCGCTCCTTGCCCTCCGTATGCGATCGATCGTCTACTCCCGCACCGGTGACTCCTCCGTCCTCTCCCTCGTCGACCGGGAGGAGCGGGCGCCGGGCGCCGGCGAGGTCCGCGTCCGCGTCCTGGCGTCGGGCGTGAATCCGACCGACTGGAAGGCGCGCGCAGACGGCGACCTCGCGTTCGACGAGGTCGTGCCGAACCAGGACGGCGCCGGTGTCGTCGAGGCGCTCGGCGAGGGCGTCGAGGGCCTGGCCGTCGGCCACCGGGTCTGGATGTACCTCTCCGCGCACCGCCGCCCCACCGGCACCGCGCAGGAGTCGGCGGTGCTCGCCGCCGAGCACGTCGTGCGCCTGCCCGAGGGCGTCGGCACCGACGTCGCCGCGAGCCTCGGCGTCCCCGCGATGACCGCCCACCGCGCCCTCACCGTGCACGAGCACGGCCCCTCCCGCCTCGCCCCCGGCGCCCTCGCCGGCCGCACCGTCCTGGTCCAGGGCGGCGCCGGAGCCGTCGGGCACGCCGCGATCCAGCTCGCGGTCTGGGCCGGGGCGACCGTCATCGCGACGGTGAGCAGCGACTCCAAGGAGCGGCTCGCCCGTGCGGCCGGTGCGCAGCACGTGCTGCAGTACCCGGACGACGCCCTCGCCGACCGGATCCGCGAACTCGCCCCCGAGGGCGTCCAGCACGTGGTCGAGGTCGCACCGGCTCAGAACGCCGCGCTCGACGTCGAGGTGCTCGCCAACCACGGCAGCATCGGGTACTACGCGAACAACAACGGCGACGAGTTCACCGTGCCGATCGTCGCGAGCTTCGCGAAGAACGCCCGCTGGCAGGGCCTGCTGCTCTACACCGTGGGCGAGGAGGCACTGCAGGCCGCGGCCGAGGACATCACCGCGGCGCTCGTCGACGGCGCGCTCCCGGTGGGCGAGGAGGCGGGCCTCCCGCTGACCTGGTTCCCGCTCGAGGAGACCGCGGCCGCCCACGACGCGGTCGAGCAGGGCGCGACGGGCAAGGTGCTCATCCGCGTCGCCGACTGACCGGGAGGGCTCGCCTCTGATCGACTCCCGGCCGGATCAGCCCCGGAGCGGGGGCGAGCCCGGGACGGTCGAGCGGTCGGCCAGACCGGTCACGAGCTCGGCGAGCGCCTCCTCCGCCGTGCGGGTCGGCGCCCAGCCGAGCTCGGCGCGGGCGCGCTCGGTCGACATCACCGGGACGTTGCCCGCGATGTCGAGCCAGCCCGCGTCGGTGCGCTGCAGGCGCAGGTGCCAGGTCGCGGTGACGACGGAGCGGAGCAGCCCGAACGGCACCGTGACCAGGCGGGCGCCGAAGGCGTGCGCCAGCCGCTCCGGAGTGAGGACCGGCTCGGCCGCGATGTTGAAGGCCCCGCCGGCGCGCCGGTCGAGCGCGCGCCAGAAGGCGTCGGCCACGTCGTCGGCGTGCACGCCCTGGAAGACGATGCTTCTCGGCAGCGGAAGGACCGGGATCCGGACCGCCTTCAGCCACCGCGTCGGGTAGTGGGGTCCGGCGAAGAGCCCGGCGATCTCGGTCGCCGCTCCGCGCTGGAAGACGAGCCCCGGGCGCAGGCGCGTGACGACGATCTCGGGATGCCGCTCCTCGAAGGCGTCGAGCTGCCGCTCGTTCGCGGCCTTGTGGCGGCTGTAGGTCGAGGTGTGCAGGCCGCCCGTGGGCCAGTCCTCGGTCACCCGGATCGACTTCGGCGCCGCGCTGTAGGCACCCACGGACGAGGCGACGGCGACCTGGCCGACTCCCGCGGCGGCGACCGCCTCGAGCACGGCCGCGGTGCCTCCGACGTCGACCAGCCGCTGGAACGGCTCGTCGTGGCTGGGCTGCAGCGCCCAGGCGAGGTGGACGACGGCGTCGACGCCGGCGAAGGCCTCGCGGAGCCGCCGCGGGGCGACGCTCGACGCGAGGTCGATCTCGACCCAGCGCACGTCGCGGTACTCCTCCGAGCGGAGCCGAGGGGCCCGGCGGGCGATGCCCACGATCTCCTCCACCCCGGCCTCGCCGTGCAGGCGCCGCAGCAGGGCCGTCCCCAGGTTGCCGGTCGCCCCGACGATCGCGATCCGCATGGCGTCATCCCTCCGGGAGCGGCGCACGCCGGCCCCCTCCTCCGAGGCTAGGCAGGGGCGCCGCCGCGGAGGAGCCGCTTGACAGCGCCCACACGTCCGGCGCTGCAGGCCCAGCTCCAACGAGGACCATGAGCACTCAACCCATATGGCCCCGCTCGAGCCCGCGCGCCGCGCCGTATACTCGCGCGTCCTGCGACTCTCCTGGCGGAGGGCCGATAGGGTGCGGGAGAGTCCACCCGCGAACAGAACGGTGCCTGCATGCCCTCGACCATCGAACGACTCCGCGTCAACGACTTCACCGTATTCTCCGGCCTAGATCTTCCGATGGCTAGCGGCATCAATGTATTCGCGGGTGAGAACGGGGCTGGGAAGTCTCACCTCCTCAAGGCGATGTACTCAGTACTCTCCGCGGACGAGACGCCACGAGACTCGCTTTCCGCGAGCCTAGGTAATCAGGTCGCCGCGAAACTGGTTAGCGTCTTCAGGCCGGAAAGTCTGGGGCGCCTCGTCCGTCGACGTGTAGGGCGCGGTCGCGCGGAAGTCGAGCTGCAGTTCTCGGGAGCCCGTCAACGCATCGCCTTCTCGTTTGCAACGAACTCGCAATCAGAGGTCAAGGTTGAGCACCGACTCGCCGCGCCCCTTCAAGGCACGCCCGTCTATCTGCCTACGCGGGAACTACTGACGATCTACCCCGGGTTCGTGTCACTGTACGAAAGGACTTCCTTGGAGTTCGAGGAGACGTGGCGTGACACGTGCGTCCTTCTAGGTCTTCCACTCAGCCGCGGTCCTCGTCAGGAACGCGTGAAAGAGTTACTCGCACCTCTTGAGGACTCCTTGGGCGGTAGCGTCGTCGAAGAAGGAGGTCGTTTCTATCTCAAGGTCTCGGGCGGCGGCAAGTATGAGATGCCGCTTGTCGCCGAGGGAATGCGGAAACTGGCGATGCTTGCTAGGCTCATCGCCAATGGAACCCTGTTTGACAGTGGTTTCCTTTTTTGGGACGAACCGGAAGCGAATCTGAACCCGCGGGTGCTTCGTCACGTCGCGCGCACGATAGCGCAGCTCGCCCGCTCGGGCGTCCAGGTCTTCGTCGGGACGCATAGTCTTTACCTGATGAAGGAACTCGAGATCCTTAAGCGCACCGAAGGCGACACGTTCCCGGCCATGCAGTTCGTCACTCTTTCCAGAGGTGAAGACGGGGTCAGGACAGACGCAGGTCAGTTCCTCGACGAATTGGAGAGTCTCGCTGTCCTCGATGAGTCGCTCGCCCAGTCGGATCGTTACCTCGACGCCATGAGCGAAGCATGATCCTCGACGTAGATGGCGCCGACTTCTCGTTTCCCGAGAACTGGGACGTCCTTAAGTACGACGAGTCCGACTTCTTTCGGAATATTTTCCTTCGAGTTCACGACGGCATCAAGGCAGTCGACGTTGTCGCCATTGAGCGCAATCCCGACGGTATCGATCTCCGCCTGGTCCTGATAGAGGTCAAAGACTATCGGCACGCAAATGCAAGAGGATTGCATCCGACCGAGCTAGCCGTGACCGTCGCGAAGAAAGTTACCGCCACCCTCGCCGGACTAGCTGCCGCGACTCGGAAGGCGGAGGACTCGGCCGAGAAGAATCTCGCGATCCGCTCCGGTCAGGTCCTTTCCGTGAAGATCGTTCTCCATTGCGAGGACCGGGCCGTTCCGATCGTCGACCCGTCCGAGTTGCTCATCAAGTTACGGCAACGGCTCGGCCCGATCGCTGACGTCGTGACCGTCGGGTCGTCCCGGAACACCCGAGGAGAGTGGGCTGTACGCATGCCGATTCTTTCGTGAGATCCGCAAGAGGCGAGCTCCCTTTGTTCTCTGTGCGTTCGACCAGGGCCTCGCCGCCTTAAGTCACAGAATCGATGGGCGAATCGCACCACGTCGACTGTCGAATCTCTAGCCTGGGGAAGTGCTCCTGAAACGACTTCGCCGCTCCGGCTTCATCCAGCACTCCGTCGAGGGCGTCACGCTGCGGACGGTCGACACCGGTCCGGCCGGAGCGGGCGCGGTGTTCGTCCTGATCCACGGGATCGGGATGTCGCACCACACCTTCTCGCCGCTCGCCGCCCGCCTGAAGCGGCACGGCCGGGTGATCGGCGTCGACCTCGCCGGCTTCGGCGCGAACGGGCGACCGCGGCGGAGGGTCGGCCTCGAGGACCACGCGCGGCAGGTCGAGCAGGTCCTCCGCGGACTGGGCGTCTCGCGCGCGGTCGTCGTCGGGCACTCGATGGGGTCGCAGGTGGCGGTCGAGCTGGGGCTGCGCGCGCCCGGCCTGGTCGACGGCGCGGTGCTCATCGGGCCGGTAGTGGATCCGCAGCGGCCCGGAGCGGTCCGCCAGGGGCTCGCGCTGCTGCGGGACTGCCTCGGCGAGCCGGTGGGCGTCGACGCGATCCTGCTGGCCGACTACCTGCGCGGCGGCCTGCGCTGGTACCTGCGCCAGCTGCCCGAGATGCTGAGGCATCCGGTGCAGGAGCGCGTCGCCCGGCTGGAGGTGCCGGTCCTCGTCGCCCGCGGCCGCGACGATCCGATCGCCACCCGTGACTGGTGCGAGCGGCTCACGGCCCACGCGCGCGAGGGGCGGCTCGTCGAGTTCGCCGGCTCGCGCCACGTCGTCCCCCGCACCGAGCCCGGAGCGCTCGCCCGCGAGATCCTCCGCTTCGCCGCTGCGCTCGGCGAGAGGCCCGCCGCCCCGCTCCCCCTCCGGTCGGAGCCGGCCGCATGAGCCGGCTCCGACGCCTGGTCCGCGACGCCGTCTGGTGGATCCGCGACTACGCCTACGCCGTCGCCTGGCAGGTGCGCGGCGTCCTCTCGCGCCGTGCCCCGGACGACTACCTCGACGGCGACCGGCGGCCCGTCGTGGTCCTGCCGGGGATCTGGGAGACCTGGTCCTTCCTCCGCCCGATCATCGATCCGCTGCACGAGCGCGGGCACCCTCTCCACGTGCTGACGAGCCTCGGCCGCAACGGCCGCCCGGTCGCCCGGACGGCCGAGGACGTGGCCGCCTACCTCGCCGAGCACGGGCTCCGCGACGTGGTGATCGTCGCCCACAGCAAGGGCGGACTGATCGGCAAGTACGTGATGACCGAGCTCGACCCGGACGGCCGGGTCGACCGGATGGTCGCCGTGGCGACCCCGTTCGGCGGCTCCCGCTACGCGCCCTACCTGGTCCTCCGGAGCCTGCGCGCCTTCTCGCCGCGCGACGCCACGACCCTGCTGCTGTCGAGCCGCTCCGGAGCGAACGCGCGGATCACGTCCGTGTTCGGCCTCTTCGATCCGCACATCCCCGAGGGCAGCATGCTCGAGGGCGCGGTCAACGTCCGGATCGAGACCGGCGGGCACTTCCGCATCCTGAGCGACCCCGAGACGCTCACCGCGGTCGTCACGGCGGTCTCGGCGGAGGAGCGCGCCGACGGAGAGGCGCCCTGACGACGGCGGAACCCCTGACGACTCCGTAGCAACCCGCGTCGCCGCGGCGGAACCCCCTGGCGCCTCCGGCCCGCGAGGCGGAGCGTGGAGCCATGCCCGCCTCCTCCACCGGCCCGACCGAGCTCCTCCTCGTCCGCCACGGCGAGAGCCTCGCCAACATCGCGGCGAGCGCCGCCGAGGCCTCGGGGGCGCACGAGATCGCCGTCGACCGCCGCGACCCCGACGTCGAGCTCTCCCCCGCCGGCGAGGAGCAGGCGCGCGCGCTCGGCCGCTGGCTGGCCGAGGAGGCGCGGCCCGCCTCCGCCTGGACGTCGCCCTACCGCCGCGCCTCCGCGACCGCCCGCCTCGCCCTCGGCGAGGCCGGCATCGACCTGCGGCTGCGCCCCGACGAGCGCCTGCGCGACCGCGACCTCGGCGTCACCGACCGCCTCACCTCCGCCGGCGTGCGGGCCCGGATGCCCGAGGAGGCGGCGCGGCGCGAGTGGCTCGGCAAGTTCTACTACCGGCCGCCGGGAGGCGAGGCCTGGACGGACCTCGCGCTCCGCGTCCGCGCCTTCGTCGACCACCTCGCCGTCGCCGCGCCTCCCGGGCCGGCGATCCTCTTCTGCCACGACGCGGTCGTCCTCGTCCTCCGCTACGTCCTCGAGGGCCTCTCCGAGCACGAGCTGCTCGACATCGGCGCTTCGACGCCCGTCGCCAACGGCTCCGTCACCCGTCTCGTCCGCGACGGCGACGCGTGGCGCCTCGAGCTCTTCAACCGCACGTCCCACCTCGAGCGCTCCGGCGCCCCCGTCACCCGGCACGACGACCGCGCGGACGGAGAAGGAGACCCTCATGAGTGACCTCGTCTCCCGCGCCCTGCTCGAGCAGCGCTGGCCCCTCCCGGAGCCCGGAGGCTCGAAGCACTCCCGCGGCGACGTGGTCGTCGTCGGCGGCGCCCGCAAGACGCCCGGCGCCGCGATCCTCGCGGGGATCGCCGCGCTGCGGACCGGCGCGGGTCGCATCACGCTCTGCGTCGCCGAGTCGGTCGCGTCGGCCACCGCGGTCGCGCTGCCGGAGTGCGGAGTGGTCCCGCTCGCGGAGACGCGCACCGGCTCCGTCTCGGGCCGCGGGCTCGACGTCCTGGCCGGCGAGCTCTCCTCCGCCGACGTCGCCCTGATCGGACCCGGCCTGGACAACCCGCGCGCGACCGCCGCGACCCTGCGGGCCCTCGCTCCGCTCCTCGACGACGTGCCGGCCGTGCACCTCGACGCCTTCCCGCTCGGGGTCCTCCCCGGGCAGCGCCGTCTCGCGCGGAGGCTCGCGGGCCGGCTCCTGCTGACCCCGAACTCGGAGGAGGCGTCCCGGCTCCTCGGCGAGGAGGTCGACGACGTCGAGCGGGCCGCCCTCGCTGTCGCCGAGCGCTACGGCGCGGTGGTGAGCCTGTTCAACACGATCGCCTCGCCCGACGGCGCCGCGGTGCGGATCGAGGGCGAGCACCCCGGGCTGGCCACCGCGGGCAGCGGCGACGTGCTCGCCGGAGCGACGGCGGGCCTGCGCGGGCGCGGCGTCGACCCGATGGGCGCGGCCGCCTGGGGCGCGTTCCTGCACACGGAGGCGGACACGCGCCTCTCCGCGCGGATCGGCCCGGCCGGGTACCTCGCGAGCGAGATCCCGGGGGAGTTCCCGCGCGTGCTGGCGGGCTGAGCGGGGCGGGTGCGCTGAGGACGGCAGTCGTTCCGAGGCGGGCCGGCGGTGCGAGCGCCCCGGACCGAGCCTGCAGCGCGAGCCCCGGCGGTCACCGTGACCGCGGCGTCGACCTCAGCGCGCGACGTCGGCGACCGAGAACGCCACTCCCGGCGTGATCAGGATCGAGGTCTCGCGGGGCTCGCCTTCGCCCTGGTTCACCGTGATCCAGCGCGACGCGGAGCCGTCCAGGGCGCGGTCGATGCTCTCGCGCACCTCCGCGGCCGACGTCTCGCTCAGGCTGAACGGCGCTCCGCCGTAGATGATCTCGACGCGCTTCACAGCATGCTCTCCTCGCTCTGACGGGCGGTCCCGTGGGGCTCCTCGCTGATCCGCAGCCCATGCGCCGTGTGCGAGTCGGCGAGCAGCTGGCGGATCCAGTCCGGGTTGATGTTCGGGGCACGGCCGCCGTGGTACTTGAAGCGCAACGGGATGGCGGGGTGCAGCCAGATCGAGGTGCGTCCGTCGCCGACCGCTTGCGAGTCCTTCCACGAGAAGTAGAAGGACTCGTTGCGCGCGAGCTTCGAGCCGATCACGATCTGCAGGTGCGCCAGCAGACGGTCGTCGAAGTCGGCCTCGAGGGTCGAGTCGTAGATCAGTCGCCCCATCAGGCGGTTCTCCGTTCGGGAAGTCGCCCGTCCGCGAAGGATCGGGCGGAGTCGTGAGTGTCGATCCTACCGGCGCCCCGGATGCTCACCAGGAGTCGTCCTCCCCGTGGAAGTGCGGGATCTCGGTGTCGACGGCGGAGAGGGGCCCGGCGCCGCCGTCCTCCTCGGCCACGGGGTGCGAGACGCCCAGGCGGGCCGTCTCCCGGGTGAAGCGCTCGACGAGCTCCTCGTCGAGCAGCTCCTCGGCTCCGTCGTCCTCGGACTCCGAGAACAGCTGGCTCGCCGGTCCGATCAGCAGCGCCGCCCGTCCGGGCCGGCCGGACTCCTGGCGGATCGGGATGTCGACCGTGATCGACCCCTTGGTGAGCGCCAGCGCCTCCGCGTAGGCCAGCAGCGACCGCGCGATGGCGGTACCCGTCAGCACGGAGCTGCCGGCGTAGTGGATGCGTTCCATGCCTCCTTCCTACTCCTCGGGCGGCCGCCCGGTCAGCGGTTGCGCGGTCGAGGGAGGGAGCGCTAGCGCCGCGTCGATCCGGCGGTCGAGCGCGTCGCGGACGGCCGGCCACTCGGCCGCGAGGATCGAGTGGACGGCCGTGTCGCGCCACGAGCCGTCGGCCCGGCGCTGGTCGTGGCGGAGCACCCCCTCGAACACGGCGCCGAGGCGGAGGATCGCGGCCCGCGAGCGCGCGTTCACCGCATCCGCCTGGAGCTTCACCCGCTCGTAGCCGCTGTCGAAGGCGAGCCCGAGCACCAGCCGCTTCGCCTCCGGGTTCACGACGGTGCCCCACGTCTCGGGCGCGTAGGCCGTCCAGCCGAGGTGGGCCGCCTCGCGCGCCTCGTCGAAGTCGGCCAGCGAGGTCGTGCCGACGACGCGTCCCTCCTGCAGCACGGCGAACGGCAGGCCCGTGCCCCAGGGGTAGTAGCGGTCGACGAAGGCGCGGAACTCCTCCGGGGTGCCGGGGAGGCCGGACGGTCCTCCTCCGTAGCCGCCGGCGAACACCTCCGGACGTCCGATCGCCCGCCCGAGCGGCTCGACGTGCTCGGCGGCGAGCGGCTCGAGGACGATCGAGCGGCCGACGAGCGTGACGGGACCGGGGCGGCGGGGACTGCTCATGCGATCAGTGTGGGGCACCGTGCCAGCATGGCTCCATGAGCACCGCCGCGCTGTTCGAGTCCGCCGCCGCCGCCCTCGTCGGCCTGCTCGCGCAGGTGCGGGAGGACCAGTGGGAGCAGCCGGGGCTCGGTGTCTGGGACGTCCGCGGCCTCGCGGGCCACGCGTCGCGGGCGGTGCTGACGGTCGAGGCGTACCTCCTCGCTCCGGAGCCGCCCGAGCCGACCATCGAGGACGCGCTCGACTACTACGCCGCGCTGGCCGGGAACGTCGCCGACCCCGCGGCGGTGGCGCGGCGCGGGGTCGAGGCGGGGCTGCTGCTCGGCGACAGGCCGGCTCAGGCGCTGGCGGAGGCGGCGGGCCGCGCGGTCGAGCTGGTCGCCGCTCAGCGTCCCGGCCGCCTCGTCGCCGTGGGCGGCCACGCGATCGAGCTGGACGAGTACCTCCGGACCCGGCTGCTCGAGCTGGTCGTGCACACGCTCGACCTCTCGCGGGCCACCGGGATCCCGCACGTGCTGCCCGCCGAGGCCGTCGAGGCGTGCTGCGCGCTGACCGGTGGGCTGGCCGCTCGAGCCGGACGCGGCGAGGAGCTCCTGCTCGCGCTGAGCGGGCGGGAGCCCCTCGCCGCGGGGTTCTCGGTGGTGTGAGGGCGCCGGCCCTCCGGCTGCGGGTTCGGCGTGGTGCCGGCTCTCAGGCCACGGCGAGAGCGGCGACCGGCGACACCTTCGTGGCGCGGCGGGCGGGGAGCACGGCCGAGACGACCGTGATCACGACGCCCACCACGAGCACCGCCACCAGGATCGGCACCGGGACGGTCGGCGGGATCAGTCCGATGCCCGGCAGCGAGCCGAACACCGAGATCGCGCCGCACCAGCCGTAGACGATCCCGAGCACGATGCCGAGCACCGCGGCAGCGATGATCATCTGCGCCGCCTCGAGCACCACCATCGACCGCACCTGCGAGCCGGTGAAGCCGAGCGCGCGGAGCAGGCCCAGCTCGCGCCGGCGCTGCAGCACGCTGAGCGACAGCGTGTTGACCATGCCGACGGCGGCCAGGACGACCGAGAAGCCGAGCAGGACGCTCATCACCGCGGTGCTCACCTGGATGAACTGCTCGAACGCCGCGATCACCTCGGGGTTCGTCTCGCCCGAGCGCTCCATGATCGTGCCGAAGGTGGCGGCGGCCACCGCGAACATCGTGACCAGCGACACTCCGATGACCAGTCCGATGACGGCGCGGGCGCTGCGCGCCGGATTGCGGACGGCGTTGGCGGACGCCAGTCGGGCGACGGGGCCCCGGCCGAAGGCGCGGCCCACGAGGGCCGTGAGCGGAGGGAGCAGGACGGGCGCCCCGAGGATCACGCCGGTGAAGGACGCCATGCCTCCGACCAGCCCGAGCAGGACGCCGCCGGGGTTGGCGAGCCCGAGGACCACGCCGGCGGCGAGCAGCAGCGCGCCGACCACGACGAAGACGATCGCCGTGACGTTGCGGGCGGTGCGGCCGCGCAGCTCCTCGTAGCGGGGCTCGGCGGACGATCCGGCGGCCTGCGACGGCGCGACCGCGAGCACGCGGCGCGATCCGGACCACGAGGCGATGACCGTCGAGGCGACCACGGCGATCAGCGGCAGCACGAGGCCGGGCGAGACGAGCGGGTAGTCGAAGCGGGGCAGGGTGCCGCTCCGGATGGCGAGCTCCGCGGCGAGCGCCACGAGAGCGACGCCGGCGACCAGGCCGATCGCCGCTCCGAGGAGCCCCTGCAGGAGGCCCGTGCGGACGATCCCGCTGCGCAGCGACCGGCCGGAGGCGCCGAGCAGGCGCAGCAGGGCGATCTCGCGGGTGCGCCCGGCGATGACGGTCGAGACCGCGTTGGCCGTGACGATCCCGCCCACGAACACGGCGATGCCGAAGAAGACGGCGCCGACCATCCCGAGCATGAGGGCGACCTGGCCGATGCCGTCGATCCCCGCGGCTGCGAAGGCCGCGACCATGTCGGCGATGACCTGCACGAGCACGGCGCCGAACGCCGCGGCGAGTGCGGCGACGATGACGATGGCGCCCCCGCCCTGGCTCGAGCCCGTGCGCACGCCGCTCACGCCGCGCCCTCCATCGTGAGCATCGCGCGCGAGATCTCCTCGGCGCTCATTCCGCGGCGGTCGTCGACGACGGCCCCGTCGCGGAGGAAGACGATGCGGTCGGCGTAGGCCGCCGCGATCGGGTCGTGGGTGACCATGGCGATCGACTGGCCGTACTCGCGGGTAGAGGCCCGGAGCAGGCTGAGGACCTCGCGGCCGGTGCGCGAGTCCAGGTTGCCGGTGGGCTCGTCGGCGAAGATCAGCTGCGGTCGGGTGGCGAGGGCGCGGGCGATCGCCACGCGCTGCTGCTGCCCGCCCGAGAGCTCGTGGGGCCGGTGCGTGAGGCGCTCGCGGAGCCCGAGGGACTCGATCAGCCGGGCGATCCACTGCTCCTCGTCGCCGGTCACGGAGCGGCCGTCGAGCTCGAACGGGAGGCGGATGTTGCCGCGCACGTCGAGCGTGGGGACGAGGTTGAAGGCCTGGAAGACGAAGCCGACGCTGCGGCGGCGGAGCACGGTCAGCTCGGCGTCGCTCATCGAGGTGATCTCGGCGTCTCCGAGGAACACGCGGCCGGAGGAGGCGGTGTCGAGGCCGGCGAGGACGTGCATGAGCGTCGACTTGCCGGATCCGCTGGGGCCCATCACCGCGGTGAACTCGCCCCGCTCGATCGAGAGCGTGACGTCGTCGAGGGCGACGACGGGCGGCGTGCGGCCGTAGAGCTTGCGCACGCCCTCGACGCGCGCCACGACGGAGGAGGTCTGGTTCTGCATGTCCTCGACGCTACGGAGGCACCCGTGTCGCCGGCGTCGTCCGCAGTGGCTCGCGGCGTCATCCCTCCGGCGGACCCGCGGTGGTCCTCCGGGGTCAGCGGGGCCGGAGCCCCGCCCGGCGGAGGGCGAGGGCCGCCAGCGCGGCGGTGACGGCGGGGTCGCCGGTCCGCCAGCCCGCGGCGGCGTCCGGGTGCGCGGCGAGGATGTCGCGGGGGGACGCCTGGGTGAGCGCGCGCAGGGCCAGCAGCTCGGTTCCGCCGCCGGTCGAGCCGAGGGCGCGCAGCTCGGCGGTCCGGCGGGCGAAGCGGAGCCGGGGCCGGAGCCAGAGCACGGCCAGGAGCAGGAGCGGGAGGCCCCCGACGGCGAGCCCGGCGACCACGGCCAGGGCGCTCGCGAGCTGCTGCTGGTCGCGTCCGGCGGCGGCCAGCACGGAGCCGGCCCCGCTCGCCTCGTCGAACGGCGCACGCACGGCGTCGCCGAGCAGGGGGATGCCGCCGAGGGTGGTCCCGGCGTCGCTCATCGTCGAGCCGAAGCCGCTGCCGGCGCTCTCGAGCCGACGGCCGATCTCGGCCAGGCCGGCGATCAGCGAGCCGACCGCGATCCCCGCGGCGATCGCCACGACGGCCACGCCGAGAGCGAGGGCGTCGGCCAGGATCTGCCGCGCGCGGACGGCCGGGAGGTCGGCGTAGATCTGCATGCGCCGATTATCCGGCGCGCTCGGCGGCGGTCGTGTCCACACCGCAGGAAGGATTCGTCGACAGGGCCCGGGATCCGCGTCTCTCCGCGAGGTCACCGATGTTCTTCCTCCGCTGTGACCACGTCGGCCGCCTCCGAGAGGGCTGCCCGGCCCGGCTCCTCGCCGCTTCTAGTCGAGCAGGTCGTGCAGCACGACGACCTGCTCGCGCTCCGGCCCGACGCCGATCGCCGAGAACCGGGCGCCGCTCATCGCCTCGAGCGCGCGCACGTAGTCCTGCGCGGTCTGCGGCAGGTCCGAGAACTCGCGGCAGCCGGAGATGTCCTCCTGCCAGCCGGGGAACTCCTCGTAGATCGGCTTCGCGTGGTGGAAGTCGCTCTGCGAGACCGGGACCTCGTCGTGGCGCACGCCGTCGACGTCGTAGGCGACGCAGACGGGGATGGTCTCGAGGCCCGAGAGCACGTCGAGCTTGGTGAGGACGAAGTCGGTGACCCCGTTGATCCGCGCCGAGTAGCGGGCGATCGGGGCGTCGTACCAGCCGCAGCGGCGCGGGCGGCCGGTCGTGGTGCCGAACTCGAAGCCCTGCCGGCGGAGGTACTCGCCCCACTCGTCGAAGAGCTCGGTCGGGAACGGGCCGGCGCCGACGCGGGTCGTGTACGCCTTGATGACCGCGATGACGCGGTCGATGCGGTTCGGTGCGACTCCGGAGCCGGTGGCCGCTCCTCCCGAGGTCGCGTTGGAGGAGGTGACGAACGGGTAGGTGCCGTGGTCGACGTCGAGCATCGTGGCCTGGCCGGCCTCGAACAGCACCGTCCTGCCGGCGTCGAGCGCCTGCGAGAGGATCAGCGACGTGTCGGCGACCATCGGGCGCAGGCGCTCGGTGTACTGCAGCAGGTCCTCCAGCACCTGCTCGACCAGGATCGCGCGGCGGTTGTAGACCTTCACCAGCAGGTGGTTCTTCTGGTCGAGGGCGCCCTCGACCTTCTGGCGGAGGATGTTCTCGTCGAAGAGGTCCTGGATGCGGATGCCGACGCGGTTGATCTTGTCGGCGTACGCCGGGCCGATGCCGCGGCCGGTGGTGCCGATCTGGCGCTTGCCGAGGAAGCGCTCCGTCACCTTGTCGAGGGTGCGGTGGTAGCTGGTGATGACGTGCGCGTTGGCGCTGACGAGCAGCTTCGACACGTCGACGCCGCGCGCGCTCAGCGCCTCGAGCTCGTGGAACAGCACCTCGATGTCGACGACGACGCCGTTCGCGATGACCGGGACGACGCCCGGGGTGAGGATGCCGGAGGGGAGCAGGTGCAGGGCGTACTTCTCGTCGCCCACCACGACCGTGTGCCCGGCGTTGTTGCCGCCGTTGAACTTCACGACGTAGTCGACGCGGCTGCCGAGGAGGTCGGTGGCGCGTCCCTTGCCCTCGTCGCCCCACTGGGCGCCGGTGATGACGATTGCTGGCATGGCGTGTCCTTCTCGACGGGAGGGGCGGGGGTGGGCGGGTGCGGCGCGGCAGTCGTGCCGCCTCCGCGCGACCAGCCGCTCGATTCTAGCGGAGGGGCCGGAGGACGGCTCCAGCGCGCGGGGGCGGCACCGCGGACTCCCCCGGCTCCGGGCCGGCACCGCGGACGCATCGCCGAGCAATGCTCTCGATCCCGTCATGCGCAGTTCACACGCGGCGCATAGATTCGAGGACGTTCACACTCCACTCATCACGCGAACAGGACCACGATGCGCAGACTCCGCGCCGCAAGCCTCCTCGCCGTCGTCGCACTCGGAGCCGCCACCGCCGCTCCGATCGCCTCGGCCGCCCCTCTCGACGACGGCGTCGAGCTCACCCTGGTGTCGACGACCGACACGCACGGGCACGTCTACGACTGGGACTACTTCGCGAACGCGCCGTACCCGGCCGACGGTGCGCTCGGCCTCACCCGCGTCGCGACCGAGGTCGACCGCCTCCGCGCCGAGAAGGGCGAGGAGTCCGTGCTCGTCATGGACAACGGCGACGCGATCCAGGGCACGCCGCTCACCTACTACTACGGCCTCGGCGACGGCGCCGCGGGCGTCCTCTCCGGCGAGACGACGCACCCGATGGCCACCGCGTTCAACACCATCGGCTACGACGCGCAGGTCGTCGGCAACCACGAGTACAACTACGGGCTCGACATGCTCAGCGCGTACGAGGGCGACCTGAACGCCCCGCTGCTGGGCGCGAACGTCGTCGACGTCGCCACCGGCAAGCCGTACCACGACCCCTACACGCTGATCGAGCGCGAGATCGACGGGAAGACGGTCACCGTCGGCGTCCTCGGCCTCGTCACCCCCGGCGTCCGCGTCTGGGACAAGCAGTACGTCGACGGCGTCCTCGAGTTCCAGGACATGGTCGCCGCCGCGAAGCAGTGGGTCCCGATCGTGCAGGAGCAGGCGGACGTGGTCGTCGTCCTCGCGCACACCGGCCAGGGCACGGTGCCGGACGCCGAGTACGACGCCGCCGACCTCAACGAGGACGTCGTCAACAACATCGCGACGCAGGTCCCCGGCATCGACGTGGTCGTCGCCGGCCACAGCCACAAGGACCTGCCGCAGACGCTGTTCACCAACGTCGCCGGCGAGCAGGTGCTGGTCACCCAGCCCGAGTTCTGGGCGCAGGGCCTCACCGAGGTCACCCTGAACCTGGTGCCGGACGCCGCGGGCGGCCTCGAGGTCGACTGGTCGGCCGGGAACGCACCCGTCACGCAGCCCGTCTACGCGAAGGACATCGCCGAGGAGTCGCCCGCACTGGTCGACGCCCTCGCCGAGCAGCACGCCGCCACGATCGAGTACGTGAACACCCCCGTCGCCGACTCGGTCGAGGAGCTCTCGGCCGCGACCTCGCGCTACGAGGACACCCCGATCATCGACTTCATCAACACCGTCCAGGCCGAGACCGTCGAGACGGCTCTCGAGGGCACCGAGTGGGCCGACCTGCCGGTGATCTCGCAGGCGTCGCCGTTCTCGCGCACCGCCGTCTTCCCGAAGGGGCAGGTCAGCATCCGCGACATCGCGGGCCTGTACATCTACGAGAACACCCTCCGCGGAGTGGAGCTGACCGGAGCCGAGGTGCGCGACTACCTCGAGTTCTCGGCCCGCTACTTCGTGCAGACCGCCGAGGGCGCCGTGTTCGACCCCGAGACCGGCACCAACGCGACGACCGAGGACCGCCCCGACGGCATCCCGGACTACAACTACGACGCGATCTCGGGCCTGGACTACGTGATCGACGTCTCCCAGCCCGCCGGCTCGCGGATCCGCGGTCTCGCCCACGCCGACGGCACCCCGGTCGCCGACGACGAGCGCTTCGTGATGGCGGTCAACAACTACCGCCAGAGCGGCGGAGGCGCCTACCCGGCCGTCGCGCAGGCACCGCTCGTCTACGACGAGCGTCTCGAGATCCGCCAGCTCCTCATCGACTGGTCGACCGCCCGCGGCGTGATCGACCAGGCCGACTTCTACGACCCCAACTGGTCGCTGACGACGGAGCCCGCCGCCGAGGTCCCGGTCACCCCGGCGCCGACCCAGCCCGGCACCCCGACGGAGCAGCCCACCACCGCTCCGTCGCCGCACCCCACCACCACGGCGGCCCCCGTCGCGGGAGGCTCCGGCCCGGGCTCGCTCGCGAACACCGGCGCCGACGCGGCCGGCCTGATCGGCGGAGCCCTCGTGCTGCTGCTGTCGGGTCTCGCGCTGGTCGTCGCGCGACGCCGCCTCGCGGCCTAGCCGAGCAGGGCACGGGCGGCGGTCGGCGGGGTCTCCCGCCGGCCGCCGCCCGTCGTTCCGGAGGATCGCGGGACGATCGGGCCGCGGACCGGCGGCTCAGTCCCCGCGGCGTCGCGACCGGCGGGCCCGCCAGGCCGAGAACGCCCCGGTCGACCAGAGCGCCCAGACCACCAGCAGGGGCTGGAAGACGAGCCGCACCGCGCGCGCCGCGTCCGTCTCGAGGCCGAACGCCGGCGTCCGCGTCACCAGCTGCGAGATGTTCCCCGGGAAGACCGCGACGAAGAACGCGGCCACCACGACTCCCACGATCACGCGCCACCGCACGAGCACGACGAGCGCGAGTCCGAGCGCGATCTCGACGACGCCCGACGCGACGACCACCAGGTCCGGGTCGGCCGGCAGCCACGGCGGGACCTGCGCCTGGAAGGCCTGACGCGCGACCGTCAGGTGCGCCGTGCCGGCCGTGACGAGCACCAGGCCCAGGAGGATGCGGGCGAGAGTGCGCGGAACGGAGCGGCGTCCTCCGTCGGGCGCTGTGGCGGCGGTCATGCCCCCAGTCTGCGCTCGGAGCCCGCTCGCGCCGACCGCGCGCGCGTTCCGGCGGCGCCCCGTATCCTCGTTACCGCCCCGTCCGCAGACCGTGAAACGAGTTCCATGAGCACCCTGCCCCGCCTGATGGCCTTCGACCTCGACGACACCCTCGCCGCCTCGAAGTCCCCCGTCGACCCGGCGATGGCCGACCTCTTCGTGAAGCTGCTCCAGGCCACCGAGGTGTGCATCATCTCGGGCGGCCAGATCGGCCAGTTCCGGATGCAGGTGCTCGACCGCCTCGAGGGCGCCGACCCCGAGGTGCTCGCGAAGCTGCACCTCATGCCCACCTGCGGCACGCAGTACTACCGGTACGAGAACGGCGACTGGGCGCAGATCTACGCCGAGAACCTCACCGAGGACGAGAAGTCGCGCGCGCTCGCCGCCGTCGAGGAGAAGGCGAAGGAGCTCGGCTACTGGGAGTCCGAGACCTGGGGCCCGATCCTCGAGGACCGCGACTCGCAGATCACCTTCTCGGCCCTCGGCCAGTCCGCGCCCGTCGAGGTCAAGCAGGCCTGGGACCCGGACGGCGAGAAGAAGAACACCCTCCGTGAGGCCGTGCAGGCCGTGCTCCCCGACCTCGAGGTGCGCTCCGGCGGCTCGACGTCGGTCGACATCACCCGCAAGGGCATCGACAAGGCGTACGGGATGAACAAGCTCACCGAGCTGACGGGCATCCCTCTCGACGACATGATCTTCGTCGGCGACCGCCTCGACCCCGACGGCAACGACTACCCCGTCAAGGCGATGGGCGTCGAGTGCTTCGCCGTCGAGGGCTGGCACGACACCGCCGCGTACCTCCGCTCCTACGGCCTGTAGCCGCTCCGCGAGCGACGTTCCGGGATCCCCTGCTGCGGCGGGGGATTCCGTGCATCCGGGGGTCGTCGCAGGCCTCGGGCGCTGGACGTCGTGGGCGGTGCGCGTCCAGCTGCCGTCAGGCGTCGGCGCCCCCTCGCGGGTCCTGTGCACCCGCCAGGCGCTGCGCAGGCGGGCACCGTCAGGCGTCCGGTGCTCCGTTTGGGCCTCGGGCACAGCGCGTCCATGCTCGGCCGGTTCGGGAGTCTGCGCGTCCGGGTCCTCGTGTCCCGGCCGCTGTCAGACGTCCTCGTTCAGCGATCCGGACGCCGTGCCGTCGAGGGCGAGGCGGAGCCGTTTCGGCAGGTTCGCGACCACGATCGCGTGCGACTCCTCGATGAGCTCGAGCACCAGCTCGGGCTCCACGGTCCCGCCGGCCTCGACGGTGACCCAGTGCTTCTTGTTCAGGTGGTAGCCGGGCTCGATCCCGTCGACCCCCGCGACCAGGTGCACCACGTTCTCGGGCAGCGCCTTCACGCTCACGACCGGCCGCCCGAACCGCTCCGACTCGAGCGCGAACACCTTCCCCGCGACCTTCCACACCCGGATCCCCTCCCCGAACGGGAATCCCGCCTCCGCTCCCGGAAGCCCCTCGAGAAGCCGCTCCACCGCCCCGCCGTCCATCCCCCCATCCTGCCGCAGCCCTCACGCGCCGCCGAGATCACCCGCCACCCGAGGCCGGCCTCGCGCCGAACGCACGTCCTACGTCCAGGGCCCGAAGCGGCTCGCGCCGAAGGCACGGCCCGACCCTCCAGCACCCGCACCACGCTCGCGCCGCAACCACGGCCCGACTCCTCCCCCCGACCAGGCTCGCGCCGCAGGCACGGCCCCCGCACTCCCCCCGACCAGGCTCGTGCCGCAGGCACGGCCCCTCGCTCAAGCCCCCCACGGCCGCTCGTGCCCCCGGCACGGCGCCCCGCGCTCGTGCCGCAGGCACGGCGCCCACCCCACCAGCACAGGGCTAGGCGGCGTCCGGGTGCGGTTCTGGCAAGGCGGAGGAGGAAGCCGTAGCGGCGTTACGGCGCCCGACGACAACGCCGCCAGAACCGCACCCGGGCGCCGCCTAGTCGTTGCCGAGGATGATGATGGCGGCGGTAGGGGGTAACGCGTCCTCGTGGTACCGCTCGATCTCCTCGATGGCGATCGGGTCGGCCTGCTGGAGGAACTGGGTGAGGCGGGTGACCTCCTCGGTCTCGCCGAGGGAGTCGGCGGCGCGGCGGAGGGCGTAGAGGGAGAGCAGGAATCCGCGGTTGGGTCCGTGGCGCCAGGGGATGGGGCCCTGGCCGCGCCAGCCGGCTCCGCGGAGGAGGTCGAGGCCGCGGTGGTAGCCGACGCGGGCGTAGGCGTAGGAGGGGAGGGCCGCGTCGATGCCCCAGACGCTGTCGGCGAGCAGTGCCCAGGCCAGCGGGGAGCGCGGGTGGGCGGCGGCGAGGGCGGCGAATTCGACGGCTCCCGGGTTCGCGTGCTTCGCGAGGGCCGCGGTGACCGCGGGCTCGTCGGGGAGGAGGGTCGGTTCGGGGCCCAGCAGGTTCTCGCCACTCATGCCTCCCAGGCTATCCCGCTCGCGGCTGTGCGGGTCCGGGGTCCGGCCGTCCGGCGCACGGCGGTCGTCCCTCCACAGGGGCGTCAGCGGAGGGAGCCGGGCGGTTCGCCGGTCGTCGCCGTCGTGCGCGGGGGTGCCGCCGATAGCATCGACCCATGGCGACGAACCGCAGTGAAGTCGAGGCCTGGCTCACGGACATGGACGGCGTGCTGGTGCACGAGAACAAGGCGCTCCCCGGCGCGCCCGAGCTGATCCAGGAGTGGACCGATTCGGGCACGCCGTTCCTGGTGCTGACGAACAACTCGATCTTCACGCCGCGGGATCTGGCGGCGCGGCTGCGCGGGTCGGGGCTGCACGTGCCGGAGGAGCGGATCTGGACGAGCGCTCTGGCGACGGCGGACTTCTGCGCGTCGCAGAAGCCGGGCGGGAGCGCGTTCGTGATCGGCGAGGCGGGGATCACCACCGCGCTGCACGAGGCGGGCTTCATCATGACGGAGACGGCGCCGGACTACGTGGTCGTGGGCGAGACCCGCAATTACAGCTTCGAGGCGATCACGAAGGCGATCCGCCTGATCGTCGCGGGTGCGCGCTTCATCGTCACCAATCCCGATGCGACGGGGCCGAGCGCCGAGGGCGTGCTCCCGGCGACGGGGGCGATCGCGGCGCTCATCACGAAGGCGACGGGCAAGGATCCGTACGTCGTCGGCAAGCCGAATCCGATGATGTTCCGCTCGGCGATGAACAAGATCGGCGCGCACAGCGAGAACACCGGGATGATCGGCGACCGGATGGACACCGACATCGTCGCGGGCATCGAGGCGGGCCTGCACACCGTGCTGGTGCTGACGGGGATCAGCGACGAGGCCGAGATCGAGCGCTATCCGTTCCGCCCGGACGAGGTGCTGAGCGGGGTGCACGAGCTCCTGTCGTCGGAGCCGCTGGAGTCGGAGTTCCCGCCGGATTCAGCGGTCTGAGTCCCGGCGGCCCGGCAGCGGGCCGGGCGCCGGTTCCTGACACGGCACCGCGGCTCGCGGGGGGTCAGAAGCGGACGTGCTGCAGCACCCAGGCGTGCATCGCGACGGCTGCCGCCGCCGAGGCGTTGATCGACCGGGTCGAGCCGAACTGCGTGATCTCGAGCACGGCCTCCGAGGCGGCGATCGCCTCCTCCGAGAGGCCGGGTCCCTCCTGCCCGAACAGCAGGAGGCAGCGCTCGGGGAGCCGGTAGGTCTCGAGCGGAACGCAGCCGGGGACGTTGTCGACGGCGAGGAGGGGCACGTCCGCCTCCCCGGCCCACTGCACGAGGTCGGCCACCGTCTCGTGGTGCTGGACGTGCTGGTAGCGGTCGGTGACCATCGCGCCGCGCTTGTTCCAGCGCCGCCGGCCGACGATGTGGACGCCTTCCGCGCCGAACGCATTGGCGCTGCGGACGATCGAGCCGATGTTCATGTCGTGCTGCCAGTTCTCGATCGCGACGTGGAACGGGTGCCGCGTGCGGTCGAGCTCCGCGACGATCGCGTCCATCCGCCAGTAGCGGAAGCGGTCGACCACGTTGCGCGCGTCGCCGCGCTCCAGCAGCTCCGGGTCGAGGCGGTCGTCCTCGGGCCACTCCCCCTGCCAGGGGCCGACGCCGTTCGTGGTGAGCTCCACGGAGGCGGTGGGTCCGGTCGCGGGGGTCGCCTCGTTCTCCTGCACGACGAGCGATCCTACTGGGCGCTCCGCGGCTCGGCCGGGTGCACCGGGCCGGTGCCCGGCGGCATCCTCCGAGGCCCGAGCGACGGCGCGCGTCAGGCCGCGGGAGTGCCGGCGAGGGAGCCGGTCAGCTCGCCGCCGCCCGCCCGGTCGACGAAGCAGTAGTAGCTGCGCTCGCCCGCGTCCCACTGCTCCTGTGTGACGGGGAACGCACCGGCGACCTGCACGTCGCCGTAGGTCTCGGCCGCGGCGACGTCCACGACGCCCTGCGCCTGGCAGAGCGAGGAGACGGTGACGGCCAGGGCGTCCTGGCCGGGGAACGCCGCGTCTGTCAGCTCCGCGGTGGCGACGAGCTGGGCGGAGTGAGCTCCCGCGCAGTCCACGACGGTGAACTCCTCCGCCCAGACGGAGTCGAAGGGCTCGACGCACTCGCCGCCGAGGAGCGCGCTCCAGGCCCAGGTGCCGACGGGCAGCGGTCCGACGGTAGGAAGGGTCGCGGTCGGCGTGGGCGAGGGGGTCGGCTCCGCCGTGGGCGTCTCGCTGACGACCGGGGCGGCCTGCGGCTCGGCCCGGCCGCCGGCGCTCCCGACGGCGATGCCGATCGCGAAGAGCCCGGCGAGGAGGATCACCGCACCCGCAGCGATCAGGCCGATCAGGAGCCGGCGTCGGCTGAGCGTGCGCCATGCGGGCGCTCCGGCGGGCGCCGAGTCGCGCTCGCGGCTCTCGGGTCGGGACCGGGCGGAGCGGCGCTTCCGTGGCGGAGCGGCGTTGACGTGGGCGGCCGCGGGAGCGGTGCGGAAGGGCGCGGGCGCGGCGCGGTCGGCGGGCTCGGCGGCCGGCTCGAGGTTCCACGAGTAGGCGCCGGCGGTCTCGCGCCACAGCTCCTCGTCGCCGCCGTCCTCGTCGGGCTCGTCCTGCGGAGCGACGACCTGCTCCCACACGGGCGGCTGGTCCCAGTCCCCGCGCGGGTCGGGCCACTCGTAGACGGCGGGCGGAGTCGGCTCGCGCGGAGTCGGCGGGGTGGCGCCGACCGGGCGTCCGTCGGCGGGGGAGGGGACGCCGGAGCGGCCCGCCGGGTCGACGTCGGTCGAGGATCCGGCATCGGGCTCGTCGTCCGGCCGGTGCGCGCTGCGCAGTCCGGCGGGGGCGGTCGGCAGGTCGGCGGGAGGGTCGGTGTGCGGCAGGACCGGGCGCACGGAGTCCGCCCCGCGGCGGTGCACCTCGGTGCGGCCGGCATCGGTGGAGGCGTCGGAGCCGGAGCCGTCGGCGTTGTCGTCGCGGAGGGGGGCGAAGAACGCGTCGAAGGCGTCCTCGTCGGAGTCGTCCTCGTCGGAGGCACTCGTCTCGCGGGCAGTCGTCCCACCGGCACCCGCCTCGCGGACACCCGTCTCGCGGGCACCCGTCTCGCGGGCACTCGCCTCGCGGGCACCCGCCTCGTGCACTCCCATGGCGCGGGCTCCCGTGTCGGAGACTCCCGTGTCGTCGCCCGGAGAGCTCCGTCCCTCGGCGGAGACGCCGTCGCGGTCGGAGGAGCGCTCCGGCTCCACGACCGTTCCGCGGTCGGCGTCGGCGTCCTGCTCCTCCACCCGAGCGGAGTCGTCCGCGGGGTTCGGGAGGTCGCCGTCGGCCTCCTCGGCGGCGGGCGTCGCGCTCAGCACGGGCTCCCCCGGCCACAGGCCGACCGGAGCGGCAGGGGCACGGCGCGGCGCAGTGTCGGAGTCGCGGTCGCTCGAAGACGGTCCGGCCGCGTCGGCGGAGGAGGCCGACTCGCTCGCAACGCTCCGCTCCTCCGCTGACGCGTGGGCCTCGTCGGCTGCGGACTCAGCAGGACCGGACGTCCGCTCCGCGCGCGACTCCTCCACGGGAGGGACGGGGCGGGGCGAATCGAAGATGCTCTTCAGGCGGCCGCCGCTGAGCTGCTGCAGCAGCCACTCGCTGCTGCCGACGGGACGCTCCGGCTCGGGTCGCTCCGGCTCGGGTCGCTCCGGCTCGGAGGTCTCCGATCCGGCAGGCTCGGGCTCGCGGCCCTCCGGCTCGCGGCCCTCGGACCCGCGGCGCTCCGGCTCCGGGTGCTCGCTGCCTCCCGGGCCCCCGCCGCGTCCCCCCTCGTCGACCATCAGCTCAGGCCGAGGTCGGCCAGACCGATCGCGGCGAAGTACGGGTAGCCGGCGTCCTCGATGATCTCGCGGGCACCGGTCGCGCGGTCGACGACGACGGCGACTCCTGCGATCTCGGCGCCGACCTCGAGCAGGGCCTCGATCGCCTTCAGCGGCGAGCCGCCGGTGGTGGACGTGTCCTCGACGACGACGACGCGCTTGCCCTCGAGGTCGGGGCCCTCGACCTGCCGGCCGCGGCCGTGGTCCTTGGGCTCCTTGCGCACGACGAACGCGTCGTAGGCGAGACCGCGGGCGGCGCCCTGGTGGAGGATCGCGGCGGCGATCGGGTCGGCTCCCATGGTGAGGCCGCCGACGGCGTCGACGCGCTCGATGGGCGCGATGAGGTCGAGCATGACCTGCCCGATCAGCGGTGCGACGCGGTGGTCGAGGCTCACGCGGCGGAGGTCGACGTAGTACGACGCCTTCTTGCCGCTGGTGAGGGTGAAGTCCCCGTGGAAGACGGCGTCGGAGCCGATGTACTCGATGAGCTGCTGGCGTGCGTCGGTCACGCGCCTACTCTACGGGGCGACCCCTCCCCCGCTCGGGAGCGCGCCCGCTGCGGCGTGCTCGCCCGCCTCGTCGCCCCCTCCGCGGAACTGTGTCATGTAGAGCTCGTAGTAGGCACCGCGCTGCTTCAGGAGCGCCTCGTGCGCGCCCTGCTCGACGATCCGGCCCGACTCCATCACCAGGATGGTGTCGGCGTCGCGGATCGTGGAGAGCCGGTGCGCGATGACGAACGAGGTCCGGTCGGTGCGGAGCGCGTTCATCGCATGCTGCACGAGCAGCTCCGTGCGGGTGTCGACCGAGGAGGTGGCCTCGTCGAGGATCAGCAGCGACGGGTTCGCGAGGAACGCGCGCGCGATCGTGATCAGCTGCCGCTCGCCGGCCGAGACGCTGCCGCCGTCGGCGTCCAGCACCGTGTCGTAGCCGTCGGGCAGCTGGCGCACGAAGCGGTCGACCATGGTGGCCTTCGCCGCGTCGACGATCTCCTCGTCGGTCGCGTCCAACCGCCCGTAGCGGATGTTCTCGCGGATGGTGCCCTGGAAGAGCCACGCGTCCTGCAGCACCATGCCCACGCGCGAGCGCAGATCGCCGCGCGCGAGGCTCGTGATGTCGACGCCGTCGAGCAGGATGCGCCCTCCGGTGAGCTCGTAGAAGCGCATGACCAGGTTGACCAGCGTGGTCTTGCCCGCCCCGGTCGGACCGACGATGGCGACCGTCTGCCCGGGCTGCGCCGAGAAGGTCAGGTCCTCGATCAGCGGCTGCTCCGGGTCGTACGAGAACGAGACGCCCTCGAACTCCACGTGGCCGTCGGTGCGCTGCGGGAGCGACGCGGTCGCCGTCTCCGGCTCCTGCTCCTCGGCGTCGAGCAGCTCGAACGTGCGCTCGGCCGAGGCGACGCCGGACTGCAGCATGTTCGCCATGCTCGCCAGCTGGGTCACCGGCTGCGTGAACTCGCGCGAGTACTGGATGAACGCGGTCGCGTCGCCGAGCGTCAGCTGACCGGAGGCGACCCGCAGGCCGCCGACCACGGCGATGAGCACGTAGGAGAGGTAGGAGACGAAGGTCATCGCGGGCATGATCATGCCCGAGACGAACTGGGCGCCGAACGAGGCGGTGTAGAGGCTGTCGTTGCGGCGGTCGAACTCCTCGAGCATCTCGCGGTCGCGGCCGAAGGCGCGGACGATCTCGAGCCCGGAGAAGGTCTCCTCGATGTGGCCGTTGAGCGCGCCCGTGTTCTTCCACTGGGCGGCGAAGAGCTTCTGGGAGCGGGCGCCGATCACTCCCGCGATCACGCCCGAGAGCGGGATCGAGATCAGCGCGATCAGCGCGAGCTGCCACGAGACGATGAACATCATCGCGGCGATGCCGATGATGGTGAGCACCGACTGCACCAGCTGCGAGAAGGCCTGCTGCAGCGCCGTCTGGATGTTGTCGACGTCGTTCGTGACGCGCGACATCACGTCGCCGCGCTGCCGGGTGTCGAAGAAGCGCAGCGGGAGGCGGTTGAGCTTGGCCTCGATGTCCTGGCGGAGGTCGAAGACCACCCGCATCACGAGGCCGTTGAGGATGTAGCCCTGCGCCCACATGAGCACCGACGCGACGACGTACATCAGCAGCACGATGATGATCAGGCGGCCGAGGACCACGAAGTCGATGCCCGCGCCGGGCACGATGTCGGTCTTGGCCAGCATGTCGGCGAAGGTGCCGTTGCCCGAGGCGCGCTGCTGCTCGATGATCTGCTCGAGAGGGACGCCGGCGGGGAGCTGGGAGCCGATCACGCCGTTGAAGATCGTGTCCATCGCCTGCCCGAGGATCTTGGGCGCGATGACGGTGAGGACGACCGACAGCGAGACCAGGGCGACCACGAGGACCATCCGGGCGCGCTCGGGGCCGAGCAGCGAGAAGAGGCGCTTGGCCGAGGGCCAGAAGTTCTGCGCCTTGCGGGCGGGCGGCCCGTCCCCGAACATGCCGCCGTCGCCCTCGCCGGGCTCGAACTCGGGCTCGGGGGAGGTCGTCTCCTCGGGGGCGGTGGTGTCGCGTGTGCGCGCCATCTCAGGACACTCCTTCGACGCTCAGCTGGGATTCGACGATCTCGCGGTAGGTCGCGTTCGTCTCGAGGAGCTCGTCGTGCGTGCCGCGGCCGACGACGCGGCCCGCGTCGAGCACGACGATCTGGTCGGCGTGGCGGATGGTCGACACCCGCTGGGCCACGATGATCACGGTCGCGTCGGTGGTGGCGTCGGCCAGCGACTCCCGCAGCCGCGCATCGGTCGCGACGTCGAGCGCCGAGAACGAGTCGTCGAACAGGTAGACCCGCGGCTTCGCGACGAGGGCGCGCGCGATGCAGAGCCGCTGGCGCTGCCCGCCGGAGACGTTGGTGCCGCCCTGCGAGACCGGCTCGTCGAGCCCGTGCTCCTTGCTCCGCACGAAGTCCTCGCCCTGGGCGATGCGCAGCGCCTCCCACAGCTCGGCGTCCGTCGCGTCGGGGCGGCCGAAGCGCAGGTTCGAGGCGATCGTCCCCGAGAAGAGGTAGGGGCGCTGGGGCACGAGCCCGATCACCTCGGCGAGCTGCGCCCGGTCGAGGGAGGGGACGGGCACGCCGTCGATCGTGACGCTGCCCTCCTGCGGGTCGAACAGGCGCGGCACGAGGCCGAGCAGGGTCGTCTTGCCGGCGCCGGTGGAGCCGACGACGGCCGTGGTGCGGCCCGGCTCCGCGACGATGTCGATGCCCGAGAGCACGGGGCGCTCGGCGCCCGGGTAGCCGAAGACGACCCCGGAGAACTCGACGCGGCCGCGCGCGGGCGTCGGGACTCCGCCCTCGGGTGTGGTGAGGCTGGTGCGGGCGTCGAGCACCTGCTGGATCCGCTCGGCGCAGACGACCGCGCGCGGGATCATCATCACCATGAAGACGCCCATCATCACGGCGGTGAGGATCTGGAGGAGGTACTGCAGGAACGCGGTGAGCGAGCCCACCTGCATCTGACCGGCGTCGACCCGCTGCCCGCCGAACCACAGCACGGCCGCGGTGGCCAGGTGCAGGATCATCATGATCGCGGGGAACATCAGCACGAAGATGTTGCCGACCTTGATCGACACCTCGGTGATCGCCGCGTTGGCCTTGCGGTACCGCTCGGACTCGAACGGCTCGCGCACGAAGGCGCGCACCACGCGGATGCCCGTGATCTGCTCGCGGAGCACGCTGTTGATCCCGTCGATCCGGTCCTGCATGAGGCGGAACAGCGGCAGCAGCAGGAACACCAGGAAGCCGACCACGACGAACAGCAGCGGCACCGACACCCAGACCAGCCAGGAGAGGCCGGCGTCCTCGCGCAGGGCGAAGACGATGCCGCCGACGCACATGATCGGCGCGGAGACCATGAAGTTGAGGGTCATCAGCACGAGCATCTGCACCTGCTGCACGTCGTTCGTGCCGCGGGTGATCAGGGTGGCCGTGCCGAAGCCGCCGACCTCGAGCCCGCTGAGCGAGTCGACGCGGCGGTAGACGTCGCGGCGCAGGTCGCGGCCGACGGACATGGCGGTGCGGGCGCCGAAGTAGACGGCTCCGATCGCCGCGGCGACCTGCACGACGCAGACGCCGAGCATGGTCATGCCGGTTCCCCAGATGAAGTCGGTGTCGCCGCGGCCGATGCCCTGGTCGATGATCTCGGCGTTGAGGCTCGGGAGGTAGAGCGCGGCGAGCGTCGCGACGAGCTGCAGCACGACGACGGCGGCCACCCAGCGCGCGTAGGGCTTCGCGTAGGCGGAGGCGAGGCGGAGCAGGATCATGGGTCCTCCGGAGGGGCGGAGCAGGAGCGGGAGGGGAGGGGACCGGGCTGGGGAGCGCGGAGCGCCGGGGAGCCCGTCGGGCCCGCACGGCGCGGGCGACGGCGGCGTCCGGACGGCGCGACGAACGGCCGGTCGGGACGGCGCTAGACAACCATCGACCACCGACACCGGTTCCGCAATCCGCCGAGGGGATGACTCCCCCGGCCCGCGGCCGCCGGGACGCGCGGAGGACGCGCAGGAGACGTGTCGGCGGCGGCTCCTACACTTCCAGGATGCGCATCGCCACCTGGAACGTGAACTCCATCCGGGCCCGCACCGGCCGCGTCGTCGACTGGCTCGTGCGCGAGGACGTGGACGTCCTCGCCATGCAGGAGCTCAAGTGCAAGCCCGAGCAGTTCCCGCACGAGGCCTTCGCCGACGCCGGCTACCACTTCGAGATGGTCGGGCTCAGCCAGTGGAACGGCGTCGGCATCGCCTCGCGCCTGCCGATGGAGGACGTGCAGATCGGCTTCCCGGGCATGCCCGGCTTCGCGAAGGAGGCGGCGGCCGACGGCTCCTACCCGCTCGAGGCCCGCGCGATCGGCGCCACGGTCGACGGCGTGCGCGTCTGGAGCCTCTACGTCCCGAACGGCCGCGCGGTCGACGACCCGCACTACCTCTACAAGCTCGAGTGGCTCGCGGCCCTCGAGGCGAGCACCCGCGAGTGGCTGGCCGCCGAGCCCGACCTGCCGCTCGCCCTGGTCGGCGACTGGAACGTCGCGCCGCTCGACAGCGACGTGGGCGACCCGAGCCTCGGCCCCGGATCCACGCACGTCTCGATCCCCGAGCGCGCCGCCTTCGCCGCCTTCGAGGACGCGGGCCTGCGCGACGTCGTCCGCCCGCTCGTGCCCGAGGGCTACACCTACTGGGACTACAAGCAGCTCCGCTTCCCGCGCAACGAGGGGCTGAGGATCGACTTCGTGCTCGGCTCCCCCGCGTTCGGCGACCTCGTCACCGGCGCCTCGATCCACCGCGACGAGCGCAAGGGCGACGCCCCGAGCGACCACGTCCCGGTGGTGGTCGACCTCGACCTCGAGACGACCCTCGACGACGACCGCCCGATGATCTTCTGAGCATGGCCTCGTCGAAGAAGAAGCGCGCGCGGGCCGAGGCCGCCTCGGCCGGCGCCTCCCGCCCCGCCGCCCGACCCGCGACGGCACGCCCTGCGACCGCCCGTCCTGCGACCGCCCGTCCCGGAGCCGCGCACGACGAGTTCCGGTCCGACGCCTACCGCTCAGTGGGCGAGATCATCGCCGCCGGGAAGCCGCGCCGGCGCCGCTGGGACCTCGTGCTCTCGATCCTCGGCTGCCTCGCCCTCGGCCTGCTCACGATCGCACTCGGCTACCTCGCCGCGATCCTCTCGGTCTTCCCCGCGCAGTGCGAGGGCCAGAACTTCGCCTGCGACTTCGACCGGATCGACTGGGGCGTCTCGATCGCGCTGATCGGGCCGCCCGCGCTGACGCTGATCGCCGTGGCCGTGACGGTCGTGCGCTACCTCGTGGGCCGACGCGCGTTCCTCGTGCCGGTCATCGGGTTCGTGCTCTGCATCGCCACCGCGTTCCTCGCCTCCTCGCTCGTGACGAGCTCGATCCCCGGCTCGGCGCTGGTCTAGCACCGACCCGGGGGCGCGTCAGCGGTCGGCGCTGGTCCAGCACCGACCCGGGGGCGCGTCAGCGGTCGGAGCGGTCGGCGCTGGTCCAGCACGGACCCGGAGGTGCGTCAACGGTCGGCGTGCTCGGCGCTGGTCCAGCACGACCCGGGGCGCCGACCGCCGGCGAGGTCAGCCGCAGGCGGGCTCGTCGTTCAGCGTGACCGCGGTGGGGTTGATCATCGGGGTCACCCGCACGGTCTGGCCGCCGAAGCCGGAGGCGTCGCCGGCGCTGAACTGCACGTCGAACGTCTCGGACTGGCCGGGCGAGAGCTGCACGGCGACCTTCGAGACGGGACGGCCGAGGTCGTCG
The DNA here is from genome assembly GCF_002930955.1 of Rathayibacter sp. AY1A4. Taxonomy (NCBI): domain Bacteria; kingdom Bacillati; phylum Actinomycetota; class Actinomycetes; order Micrococcales; family Microbacteriaceae; genus Rathayibacter; species Rathayibacter sp. AY1A4. The sequence continues at coordinate 70,149 of NZ_PSTN01000011.1, forward strand.
AGGCTCTCGGGTCCGTAGCCGGTGCCGTCGGTCCACGCCGCGCTCGACACCGTGGTCCCGGGAGGGCCGTAGACGTAGATGTTGGTGACGAAGTCGCCCAGGGGGTACGCACCCCGCCCGCCGGCCGCGGCGACGTAGCCGGGCAGCGTCCGAGCGACCGCCTTCGAGATCGTGTTGGTCACGGTGACGGAGGTGGTGAAGACCGCGCCGGAGGCGGCGCACCGGCCAGAGCTCGACTGCGTGACCGCCGTGCTCAGGTAGTAGTCCATCTTCGAGCCGCCCGAGGCGTCCTGGAAGAACACTCCGGTGGTCGTGCCGTCGGTCGTCGTCTGCGGCAGGACCCCCGCGATCGGCGTGGGCGCGAGGAGCGCCTGCTCGTCGGCGTCGGAGCTGTAGGCGAGGATGCGGCTCTCGTCGACCGCCTTCACGATCGCCGGGAGCATCTTCGTGGGCTCCATCTCCCCGCCGAGGATCTTGCCCAGGACCGTCGCGCTCGCCTCCGAGAAGAACTCGTCGGTGCGCTCGGCCACGACCGACTCCGGGTAGCGGAAGTAGACCTCGTTGAGCAGGGTCGAGACGGTGTTCTCGCTCGTGAGGACCGTGCCGTCGGTGAGGGTCACCGGCCCGGTCGAGCCGAGGAGGTAGGAGAGGGCGACGGGGTCGATCGCGAGGACGCCGTCGATCCTCTGCTCGGGGAACTTCTGCGCCCAGAACTGCGAGGCGATCGAGGCGGCCGTCGGGAAGTCGGGGCGGCTGGTCGAGACGTTGAAGGTCGTCGCCATGTTCTCGCCGATGGTGTCGAGCGCGCTCTGGTCGACGGTGACGGGAGCCAGACCGCGGAAGTCGCCGCTGCCCAGCTGACGGCCGATCGAGATCGCGCCGCCGTCGACGTCGAGCTGCATCACCGACGACGCGCCGCCGCCCAGAGCCTGCGACTCCGCCAGGTTCTGGAACATCACCAGGTAGTGGCGCGGGCCGGAGGCTCCGAGGGAGTCGGGGAGGATCGCGGTGAGCGGCTCGACCTGCTCCATCGCCGCGGTCGCGGTGGCCAGCTGCGGAGTGAAGGAGTCGAGGGCCGAGGCGACCTGCGGCACCAGCGGACCGCGGTCGATGCCCTCGACGCGGGTCTGCGCCGCGTCGACGACCTCCTTGGCGACGGTGATCTTCTGCGACAGCTCGGTGATCGCCGCGAGGTCTACCCTGCCGTCGACGGGCTTGAGGATGTCGAGCGAGGTCGTGGAGAGCGGCGTGACGATCCGGCCGGAGACGTCGTCGGCGATCTCGGTCGCGGCGCGGACCGCGGACAGGTTCGGCCCGAGGACGGGCACCACCTCCATCACCCGCCACACCGGGTCCTCGGTCTCGTCGCGCGCCTCGCCGGTGAGGGTCGCGATCCGGCCCGCGGTCTCCTCCGCACCGGAGGTGTCGAACGTCGTCAGCCTGTCCGTCACCTGCGACACCAGCGGGATCGCCTCGGTCAGCTTGTCGCGGACGGTCATCGCCTTGTCGTAGGTGCGCACGCCGAGGAGCACCGCGACGACGGCGCCGATCAGCAGGACCAGGAGGACGATCAGCGTGATCCAGAGGCCGCGACGGCGGCGCGGCCTGCCGCGGGCGGAGCGGTCGGCGGACGTGGTGGTGCTCATTCGAGAGAGCCTAAGCGACGGTCGGCGGAGTGCGACCGGGCCCGCGCCACCGGCCCCGTCCCAGGACGAGGGACACGCGACGCGGATGCGCGGGCCGTCCGGCGCCTCCGCCGGGACCGAGCGGGAGGCGGGGATGCTGCTCCGCTCAGCCCAGCAGGAGGGACACCCCGATGAGCACGGGCACCGCGGCGACCGTGGTCACGAGGGCCGTGTCGCGGGCGACGGCGATGCCCCGGTCGTAGCGCGAGGCGAAGGTGAAGATGTTCTGCGCGGTCGGCAGCGCGGCGGTCACCGTCACCACGAAGAGGTGCTCGGAGTCGAGGTGGAACGCGAAGCGCCCCAGCAGCAGCGCGACCGCCGGCATCACCAGCGACTTGAGCACGGAGGCGACGACCACCTCGACCCGCGCCGGCCCCGCCTCCAGCGGCCGCTGCCCGCGCAGCGACATCCCGAAGGCGATCAGCACCAGCGGGATCGACGCGTTGCCGATGATCGAGAACGGCTGCAGCACGGGCGCGGGAAGCTCCACGCCGGTGAGGGCGACGACGAGGCCGAGGGCGGAGGCGATGATCATCGGGTTCCGCAGCGGCTGCGTGAGGATCGCGCCGACCGAGGTCCGCCCGCTCGTCGAGACGTCGAGCAGCGTCAGGATCGTCGGCGCGAGGACGATCAGCTGCAGGAGGAGCGTCGGGGCCACCCACTGCGGATCGCCCAGCACGTAGATGGCGACCGGCAGTCCGATGTTGTTGGCGTTGACGTAGGAGGAGGCCGCGGTCCCGATCACCGTCTCCGGCAGCGGGCGGGGGAAGAGCAGCCGCGAGGCCAGCACGTAGAGCAGGGCGACGGTCAGCACCGTCAGGAGCGAGACGAGCAGGAACGAGGAGAAGAGGACGGAGACGTCGGCCCGCGACAGCACGGTGAACAGCAGCGCCGGCGTCGTGACGAAGAAGGCGATCCGCGACAGGATCAGCCGGCTCTCGGGCGGGACGATCCGGAACCGCGCGATCAGGTAGCCGACCGCGATGACGACCCCGATGATCGAGAAGCCGGTGAGCACGCCCTCCACGCCGCCGCCTCCCCGCCGCGGCCCGTCCGCTGTCGCGCCTCCACCCTAGGCAGTGGCCGGGGCGTTGCAGCGCCGGCGCGACGCGCCTACGGTGTGCGGCATGCCGCATCTCGAGGTCCCCGGCGCGAGCCTCCACTGGGAGGCGGACGGCCACGCCTCCGCGCCCGCCCTGCTGCTCGTGCACGCGGGCATCGCCGACCTGCGGATGTGGGACCCGCTCGTCCCCGACCTCTCCCGCGACCGGCTGGTGGTCCGCTACGACGTCCGCGGCGCGGGCGGAACGAGCACGGAGGACGTGGAGTACGACCCGCGCCGGGACGCCCTGGACGTGCTCGACCACCTCGGCGTCGAGCGCGCGGTGGTCGTCGGCTGCTCGCGGGGCGGAACGCTCGCGCTCGACCTGGCGCTCGAGTATCCGGAGCGGGTGACCGGCCTGGTCGTGATCGCCCCGGGCCTGGCGGGCTTCGACTACCCCGCGCTGACGGCGGAGGAGGAGCGGCGCTTCGGGGAGGTCGAGGCGCTGGAGCTCGCGGGCGAGCGGGAGGCCGCGGCGATCGTCGAGGCGGAGCTCTGGGCCGTGGGTCCCGACCGCTCCGCGGACGACGTCGCTCCGGAGTTCCTCGCGCGGGTCCGGGAGCTCGCGCTCACGGGCGTCGGCCACGAGGCGGAGGCCCCCCGCCCGATCGAGCCCTCCGGGCCGGCGGGCGAGCGGCTCGGGGAGATCGCCGTGCCGACCCTCGTCGTGGCGGGCGCGCACGACCTCTCGGAGTCGCTGCCGGTCTGCGAGCACCTCGCCGCCGAGGTGGGCGGTGCCGAGCTGCACGTGCTCGAGGACGCGGCGCACCTGCCCGGCCTCGAGCACCCCGAGGAGTTCCTCGCGGTGCTGCGGCCGTGGCTGGAGCGCCACGGGATCTGATCAGGCCACGGCGGCCAGGTCGAACGCCCAGTCCACGTAGAGCTCCGGCGGCTCGCCCTGCTCGACGAGGTCGATCCGGTCGAAGCCGGCCTCGACGCAGGTCGCGCCGGCGTCCAGGTCGCTCTCCGCCACGAAGGCGTGGACGAAGCGGGGCACAGGGAACGCCGCCGCCTCCTCGAGCAGCATCCGCACGGAGTCCGCGGTGATGCCGCGGGCGTGCGGAGCGATGCTCCACGCCGCCTCGTAGGCGACGACGCCGCGCGAGCAGCCGTACCAATAGCCGATGGAGCCGACGGCGAGTCCGTCCAGCTCGACCACGTAGAAGAACGCGTCGCCGTCCGCCCAACCGCGCAGGTAGCGGTCGTGGCGCACGAGGATCTCGCTCTCGCTCTCGAGTCCGCCGCCCGCGTGCGCGAGGGTGTCGCGCAGGACGGAGGCGTCCGCCTGCGGCCAGGGGAGCAGGCGGAGGTTCTCGGGGTGGTGGTCGATGCTGGCTGTTCTCTGGTCGCTTCCGGGTTCGGGTCCCGTCACGCGCTCCGATCCTCTCTCTCAGGATGGCTCGCCGATCGAGCGCGCCGCCAGGGTGTTCGGCGCGCCTGTCCGATCGGATGTCTCCGCACTCGGGATGCGGACACGGTGTCGCCCCATCTTCGACCCGATGAGGGGAGGGAAACGGAAGCGGTGAGGAATCTAGCCCCGGACGGGGGGTGGCACCTGCACAACACCTGGGCAACCGCTGACCGCGGGGCCGGAGAGGGGCGGCGGAGACGTGCGCCCGCCCCTGCGAGATCGCCGCTTCGCTCCGCCGAGACGCAAGAAAAGCGCGCGCACGAGCCCATACGCTCGGAGTCGGAGCGCGTTCCGCTCCTGCAGCCCCGTATCACCAGCGTGAGGAGGATCACCATGTCGCAAGCCGTGCAGAGCACCGTCGTCGGAGAACCCGAGGTCGTCGAGGACCGCGTGGAGGACTCCGCCGCCTGGCTCGACCTGAAGGCCGCCGCCGCCGCGCTGCAGCCGCTCCAGTCCCAGGACGGCTCGCTCGCCGAGCCCGAGCGGCTCGAGGAGGCGCGCATGCTCGTCGAGCGGATCGTCGCCGGCGTCCGCACCCTCGCCCCCGCGTTCCCGCACGACGCCGCGTACCTCGACGCGCTGGTCGTCGACCTCGAGCGCTGGAGCGCCGGCGGCCTCGGCCTGCCCGACTTCCTCGACTCGCTCACCGCGTTCCAGCCGCAGCTCGAGCGCGTCGACGGCCGCCGCCACCTCGTCGTCTTCCCCATGTACACCCAGAACGGCAGCCGCGACCGCCACGTCGAGGCCGTCCTCGTCGAGGTCGTCTGGCCGCGGTTCGTCGCCGAGCTGGAGGCGGGGGACTACTCCAACGCCCTCTTCGTGCCCGTGCGCTTCGTCGACTTCACCGCCGGCTACGACACCGACAGCGCCGTGCTGTTCCCCGAGACGGTCGCGATGCGCTCCGTCCCGTCCTTCACCTGGGGTGCGATCTTCGCCGACCGCGAGGCGGCCCGGTTCCGCCGCGTCGTCACGGAGGCGGCCCGGATCACCCGTCTCGAGCTCCCGGAGGAGGCGCAGCGCCTGCTGGCCGACCAGCGCCTGGCGGAGGAGTCCTTCGTGATGTGGGACCTCATCCACGACCGCACCCACATGCGCGGCGACCTGCCGTTCGACCCGTTCATGATCAAGCAGCGGATGCCCTTCTTCCTCTACTCGCTGGAGGAGCTGCGGTGCGATCTCACCGCCTTCCGCGAGGCCGTCGCCATCGAGCGCCGCCTCGGCGCGCTGGACCGCCGCGACGACGAGGAGGAGGCGCTGGCCGAGCGCTCGCGCTTCGTGCAGTACGCGATCCTGTTCGACCGGCTCTTCCGCTTCCCGCTCACCGGGTCGCGGGTGCGCAACTACGACGGCCTCGGCGGCCAGCTGCTCTTCGCCTGGCTGCACCAGCACGGCGTCCTGCACTGGACCGACACCCGGCTGGCGTTCGAGTGGGACGGCGTCGCCGACGTGGTCGTCGCCCTCTCGGACGCGATCGACGAGCTCTACTGGCGCTCGATCGACCGGCCGAAGACGGCGCACTGGCTTTCCGCGCACGAGCTGATCGCGGCCACTCTCACTCCGCACCCCGCCTCCGCCTGGGCCCGCGGGCTCCCGGACGAGGTGCTGCTCGGCGCCCCGCGCGGCCTCACCGACGCGGTGCTGGACGACGAGTTCCCGCTGTCGATGTTCTACGAGGCCCTCGGGAAGAAGATGGGCGACGTCATCGCCTCGACCCGGGGCATCACCGGCCGGGACTGACGTCGTGCCCGGGAGGCGGCGGGGTGCGCTCCTCCGCCTCCCGGGGCCCCGTCCGACCGGCGTCGGTTAGCGTGGGGCGCATGCCCTCAGGTGACGGAGCCGCGGACCCGCTCGACGCGGGCTGGATCCGGCGAGCGCCGAGCCGGGCCGGATACGTGCGCGACGCGGTCACCGCGGGGATCCTGCTGGTGGCGACGATCGTCTCCGTCGCGCTGTACTCCTCGGCGGGATTCCCGGACGCGGCGCACCCCGTCGTCAGCGCCCACTGGGCCGTCCTGATGACCCTTCCCCTCGCGCTGCGCCGCCGGTTCCCCGCGAGCGTGGCGGCCGGGCTCTCCGTCGTCTACGCGCTCGGGATCGTGCTCCAGGTGCCGGAGTCGCTCTTCGGCCAGATCTGCCTGTTCCTCGCGCTCTACACGGTCGGCGCGTGGGGCCGGAACCGGCGTACGGCGCTCGTCGTCCGAGTGGCGATCGCGGTCGGGATGCTGGGCTGGCTGCTCACCACCCTCGCCACGGGCGAGTACTTCGGCAGCTCCGTGCCGGTCGACGACTCCCCCGGCCTGCTCTCGCCCTACGCGGCGGAGTCGGCCCTCGCGGTCGTGTCGAACCTGCTCTACTTCGGCAGCGCCTACGTCTTCGGCGAGGCGTCGTGGCAGTCGGCCCGCCGGCTGGAGGCGCTCGAGACGCGCACGGCCGAGCTCGACGACGAGCGGGAGCGCTCCTCGCGGCAGGCCGTGTCCTCCGAGCGGCTGCGGATCGCGCGCGAGCTGCACGACGTGGTCGCGCACCACGTCAGCGTGATGGGCGTGCAGGCGGGAGCGGCGCGGCGGGTGCTGGCGCGGGATCCGGAGCGGGCGGCGGCCTCGCTCAGCGCCATCGAGGGCGACGCGCGCTCGGCGATCGAGGAGCTGCACCGCATCCTGGTCGCGCTGCGCGCCGAGGACGCGGTCCCGAATCCGCTCACCGACGCCGCGTCCACCCGCGGCGTGGCCCAGCTCGAGGAGCTGGTCGCGGCGTCCAGCGGGTCGGGCCTGCCCACCGTCTTCCTCACCCTCGGCACGCCCCGCGAGATCCCCGCGACGGTGGGGCTCAGCCTCTACCGCATCGCGCAGGAGTCGCTCACGAACGTCCGCAAGCACGCGGGGCGCGGCGCGCACGCCGAGGTGCGCCTCCGCTACGCCCCCGACGCGGTCGAGCTCGAGATCGCCGACGACGGCGGGTCCGGCCCGCACCCGAGCGCTCCCGCCTCCTGCGGGCTGGGGCACACCGGCATGAGCGAGCGCGCGGCCGCGGTCGGCGGCTGGATCGAGATGGGGCCGAGGGGCGCGGGCTACCTCGTGCACGCCCGGGTGCCGCTGTCCCCCGTCCGGGCGAGCGTGCCGGACGCCGGCGACCCGGTACCGTCGTCGGAGACGTCGCGGGGGCGTCAGGAGCGAGCGAGCGGGGGCCGCCCATGACCGAGCACGTGCGCGTGCTGCTCGTCGACGACCAGGAGCTCGTCCGCGTGGGCTTCCGCATCATCCTCGAGTCGGAGCCGGGGATCGAGGTGGTCGGCGAGGCCCGCACCGGGCTCGAGGCCCTGCAGCGCGCCTCCGAGCTGCGCCCCGACGTGATCTGCATGGACGTGCAGATGCCCGGGCTCGACGGCCTGGCCGCGACCCGCGAGATCGTGGCCGACCCGCGCCTGTGCTCGCGGGTGCTCATCCTCACCACCTTCGACCGCGACGACTACCTCTTCGAGGCGCTCTCGGCCGGCGCCAGCGGGTTCCTGCTCAAGAACGCGTCGCCGGAGGAGCTGGTCGAGGCCGTGCAGGTGGTCGCCCGCGGCGACGCGATGCTCGCCCCCGACGTCACCCGGCGCGTGATCGAGCGGTTCGCGTCCGTGCCCGAGCGCACGCCGGCCGCCGCCGACCACTCCGGAGTGGCCGATCTGACGGACCGCGAGCGCGAGGTGCTCGTGCACCTGGCGCGGGGCTGGTCGAACGCCGAGATCGCGGCCGAGCTGTTCGTGGGCGAGGCGACCGTGAAGACGCACGTCTCGAAGATCCTGATGAAGCTCGGCGTGCGCGACCGGATCCAGGCGGTCGTGTTCGCCTACGAGCACGGGATCGCGGTGCCGGGGCGCCCCTGAGCGGTGGGCCGGGGCGGTCAGCGCCGGGGCTGGCTCGAAGCCGGGCGCGGCGGGGTGCGGCGGACGAACTCCATCCGGATCTCCGGCACGATCTTCCGGTCGAGCACGACCGTCATGTAGCGGCCGTCGACGCGGGCGCCGATCGCGACCACGTCCGGATCGGTGTCCACGCGGTAGCCGCGCAGCGCCTCCCCGTCCACGATCACCGGGACGCCGCGCACGACGTCCTCGTCGCGGAGGGCGGCGGCGACCACCGGCATCCCGCCGCGGCGGCTGCGCACGCGGCCCGGGAAGGTGTTGCGGAGCACGTCGCCCATGTGAGCCGCGAGGCGGGACTCCAGGGGCCGGCTGCGCTCGGCGGGGATCGGCACGGAGGTGCGGACCGCCTCCCAGAGCACCGGGTACCGCATCCGCGTCACCTGGTCGACCATCCACGGCGGCAGGTGGTCGTTCTCGGCGCGCTCGATCGCGCGCTTCTGCTCGGGGGACAGCGGGACGTGGTTGACGGGGTCGGCGCGGTTGCGCGGGTTCTTGTAGACCGAGTACGAGAGCGAGATCTCGACGAAGCGGCCGAGCGCCATCGTCTGCGCCGCGGCGAACTCCTCCAGCCTCGGCTGGGGCGCGAACGCGAGGACGGGATCGCCGAAGCGAGCCGCGATCTCGTCCACCCCGGGAGGGGCGGGCATGTCGCGGACAGCTCCCGTCGTGTCCATGCGCATACGTCAAGAGTGGCCTGCCTCCCAGCCGATACCAACTTCTTGACGGAGATCGGCTTTCGGGTCGTCGTCCTTTCACCTGCCCGAAACATGCGGGAGGCAGGAGGGGCGCCTCCGGGGCTCCTCCGGGGCTCCTCCGGGCGGCGGGCTGCGAAGATGGAGGGATGAGCGCTCTGCACGATCCCGACGTCCGCGGCTTCGCCTCCGACAACTACTCCGGAGTGCACGACGAGGTCCTCGCCGCGATCGCCGCGGCCAACGGAGCGCACCAGATCGCCTACGGCGAGGACGTCTACACCGAGCGCCTGCAGGAGGCGTTCCGCCGCGAGTTCGGCGAGCAGGCCCAGGCCTTCCCCGTCTTCAACGGCACGGGCGCCAACGTCACCGGCCTGCAGTCGATGCTGCCGCGGTGGGGCGCCGTCGTCTCGGCGGGCACCGCGCACATCACCTCCGACGAGGGCGGAGCGCCGGAGAAGGTCGGCGGGATCAAGATCCTCACGGTCCCCACGCCCGACGGCAAGCTGACCCCGGCGCTGGTCGACCAGGAGGCGTGGGGCTTCGGCGACGAGCACCGCGCCCAGCCGCTCGTGGTCTCGATCACCCAGTCCTCCGAGCTCGGCACCGTCTACACCCCGGAGGAGGTGCGCGCGCTCGCCGACCACGCGCACGGCCTCGGCATGCGGCTGCACATGGACGGGGCGCGCATCGCGAACGCCGCGGCCGCCCTCGGCCTGCCCCTGCGCTCCTTCACGACCGACGCAGGCGTCGACGTGCTCTCGTTCGGCGGCACCAAGAACGGCATCCTGCTCGGCGAGGCGATCGTCGTGCTCGACCCGGCGGCCTCGACCGGGCTGACCTTCCTCCGCAAGACCAACATGCAGCTGTCCTCCAAGATGCGCTTCATCTCGGCGCAGCTGCTCGCCCTGCTCGGCGACGGCGGCGAGGAGGAGCCCCTGTGGCTCCGCTCGGCCCGGCACGCGAACGCCATGGCGGCGCGCCTGCGCTCGGGGCTCGAGGAGGCGATCGCCGCCGGACGGATCACCGGGCTCGAGTTCACGCAGCAGACCCAGGCCAACGCGGTGTTCGCGACGCTGCCGCCCGGAGTCGCGGACCGGCTCCGCACCGCCTACCGCTTCTACGACTGGAACCCGGCGACCGGCGAGGTCCGCTGGGTCTGCTCCTTCGACACGACGGAGGACGACATCGACGCGTTCACGGCCGCGATCGAGCGCGAGCTGGCCGCGTGAGGGCCCGCCTCCCGCGCCTGGCGACGGTCGGCGCCGCGCTCGCCGTTCTCGTCGCGCTGACGGGCTGCACGTCGGCCGAGCGCTCGGACGTCGCGGCCACCCCGTCGGCGTCCGAGACCGCCGCTCCGACTCCCTCCGCGACTCCGACGCCCTCGCCCACGCCCACGGCCTCGACCCGCCTGGGCTGCGACTCCCTCCTCCCCGCCACGCGGGCGGCCTCGGCGCTGGGGGTCTCCCGCAGCGCTCTCGAGGGCAGCCGCGAGGTGACGACGCGCTCCTCGGGCGAGCTGATCCGCGAGGCCGCGGAGGAGAACGGCGGAGTGCTCCGCTGCGCCTGGTACGACGAGGACGCCTCGATCACCGCGGCCGCGGTCGACGACGCCGCCGAGGCCTTCGCCGGCCGTCCGGGCCCGCGCCTCGAGACCGCCGTCGAGGCCTACGGCTCCTGCACCGACGGCAGCTGCGACCTGGACCTGCTCGCCGGCGCCACCTGGGTGACGCTGCAGCTGCGCGGCGCCCCCGCGGCCGTCGACCTCGCCGCGCTGGCGACCGGCACCGCCTCCGCCGCGCTCGGCACCCTCGACGAGCCGGTCACCGCGACGGCGCCCGTCTGCACCGAGGTCCTGACGGCCGAGCAGCTGTCCGGTGCCGCCGGTCTCGCGCAGGCGACCGCGGGGACGGGGACCGGGACGCCGACCACCGCGTCGGCCGCTGCCGCCGCCCGGGCCGGGTACGCCTCCTGCAGCTGGAGCGACGCCTCCAGCGCCGCCTACTCGGGCGTGACGGTCGACGCGCTCCCGAACGGCGACGACGGCTGGCGGAACCTCTCGCTGACCTCGGGCCTGGCGATCCCGCTCGAGCCGCTCGACGGCTTCGGCGAGAAGGCCCTCACCGGCTGCGCGGCGGGCGTCTGCGAGATCGACGCGCTGGCCGACGACGTGTGGTGGCGCGTGACCGTCACCGGCGACGCGGCGAAGGCCGAGGCCGTCGCCCGCGCCGTGCTCGCGAACGCCTGACCCGGGCGCCCCGCTCCTCCTCCGCGAGCGGGTCAGCGCCAGTACTCGTACCAGGACGACTCGCGGCAGCCGAGGGACGCGTAGAGGCGGCGGGCGCCGGCGTTCTCGGCGAGCACCTGGAGCCAGAAGCGCGCGACGCCCCGGCCGGACGCGTCCTCGAGGAGAGCGCGGATCACGGCGGAGGCGAGCCCGCGGCGCCGGGCGTCCGGGCGGGTCGCCAGGGCGAAGAGGCCGCCCCAGAGCTCGCCGTCCGGCGCCGTGACGAGCGCGAGGCGGCCGATCGCGGCCGGGCCGTCCCCGTCGACGGCGAGAGCGTAGGAGGAGGGGCAGCCCGCGAGGATGCGCTCGGCGACCGCACGCTCCTCCGCTCCACCGCGACCGTCCACCGACCACCAGAGGGCGAGCCAGTCCTCGTCGGGAGCCGGGGAGAGGCGGACGCGAGGCCGCGGCGCGGGCCTCGACGGCGCGGATCCCGACGTCGCGAGCAGGGCGGCGAGCGCCTCCTGCACCGATCCCGTCAGCACGAGCGTCCGGTCGATCGGCGCAGCGCCCCGCTCGGCGAGCAGCCCGGTCAGACCGGCGGGGCTCGGCGGACCGATCTGCACGAGGGGCGCGATCCCGTGCTCGCGGGCGAACGCCTCCGCCGCGTCGAGGGCCGCCTCCTGGTCGACGACGTCGCCGGACGCGAGCACCGAGTTCGCGCGCTTGGTGACCCCTGCGGAGGCGCGCAGCTCCCATGGGCCGAGGGGGCGCCGCACGAGCGCGGGCCAGGCGTCGGCGGCGAGGCGGTCGAGCAGGCGCGGATCCATCGGCCCACGGTAGCGGGAGCGTCGCCGGAGCCCGGCGGGCACCCCCGGAGACGGCTCCGGCCCGCCGGATCCGCCACGGACGAGCCGAGCGGGATCCTGCGGGCCGGAGGCCGTGGAGGGACGAGCCCTACATGTTGATCATGTGCCCCTTGAGGCCGTGGAAGCCCTCCTGCAGCGCCTCCGACAGCGTCGGGTGGGTGTGCACGTTGCGGGCCAGCTCGGTCGCGGTGAGGTCCCACTTCTGGGCGAGCGTGAGCTCGGGGAGCAGCTCCGAGACGTCCGGGCCGATCATGTGGGCGCCGAGGAGTTCGCCGTACTTCTTGCTCGCGATGAGCTTCACGAAGCCGGTGGGCTCGCCGAGGCCGTGGGCCTTGCCGTTCGCCATGAAGGGGAAGGTCGAGACGGTGATCTCGTGTCCCTCGTCCGTCGCCTGCTTCTCGGTGAGGCCGAAGGAGGCGATCTGCGGCTGGCAGAACGTCGCGCGCGGCATCATCCGGTAGTCGCCCAGGGTCTGGGTCTCGGCACCGGCGAGGGTCTCGGCGGCGACGACGCCCTGCGCCTCCGCGACGTGCGCGAGCTGGAGCTTCGCGGTGACGTCGCCGATGGCGTAGATGTGCGGCACGTTGGTGCGCATGTGGTCGTCGATCGCGATCGCGCCGCGCTCGGTGAGCTCGACGCCCGTCTTCTCGAGGCCGAAGCCCTCGGTGCGGGGGACCCAGCCGATGGACATGAGCACCTTGTCGACCTCGAGGGTCGACTGCGTGCCGTCCTTCGCGGTGTAGGTGACCGTGACGTAGCCGTCCTTGTCGACGACCGACTCGACCTTGGTCGAGGTCAGGATCTCGACGCCGAGCTTCTTGTACTGCTTCTGGATCTCCTTGGAGACGTCCGGGTCCTCGTTGGGGAGGGCGCGGTCCATGAACTCGATGATCGTCACGTCGACGCCGTAGTTCTTGAGGACGTAGGCGAACTCCATGCCGATCGCGCCCGCGCCCACGATGGCCATCGTGTCGGGGAGCTCGCGGGTCATGATCTGGGTCTCGTAGGTGACGACGTTCTCGGAGAGCTCGACGCCGGGGAGGAGGCGGACGCTCGCGCCGGTCGCGATGATCGCGTCGTCGAAGGTCAGCGACTCCGTGCCGCCCTTGCTCAGCTGCACGTCGAGGCCCTGCGGGCCGGTGAAGGAGCCGACGCCGTCGAACTCGGCGATCTTGTTCTTCTTCATCAGGAAGTGGACGCCCTTGGTGCGGCCGTCCGCGACCGAGCGGCTGCGGTCGAACGCCGCGCCGAAGTCGAACGAGACGTCGCCCGAGATGCCGAACTGCTTCGCCTGGGTGTGGAAGAGGTGGGCGAGCTCCGCGTTGCGCAGCAGCGCCTTGGACGGGATGCAGCCGACGTTGAGGCAGACACCGCCCCAGTACTGCTTCTCGACGACGGCGACGGACTTGCCGAGCTGGGCGGCGCGGATCGCGGCCACGTATCCGCCGGGGCCTGCCCCCAGGACGACGACGTCGAAGTGCTGGGCCATGGATGATCCTCCAGAGTCGTGGATGGTGGTGCGCGGGGTGACCACGCCGTCTCCCACCGTACCGTTCCGGGGCTCGGAGGCGGCCCGCTCCTCCGTGGGCGAACGCGCGCGCGGGCGCCTGCCGTGCGCGCGCGGGAATGCCCGCGGGGCGGGGACGGTTGGGCTCCACGGGCGACGGAGCCCCTCCCCCAGTCCCCCGCACGGAAGAAGCCCCGCGATGTCCGCCACCGCCTCCCGCACCGCCAGCACCAGCGCCCCGATCCTCGACGTCCTCGCGGAGCGCTGGAGCCCCCGCTCCTACGACGCGACCGCGACCGTCTCCGACGAGACCCTCGCGTCCCTCCTCGAGGCCGCGCGCTGGTCCCCGTCCGCCAGCAACTCGCAGCCGTGGCGCTTCATCGTCGCCCGCCGCGGAACCGACGAGTTCGACCGCATCGTCGCGACGCTCGCCGGCTTCAACGGCGCCTGGGCCGGCTCCGCCGCCGTCCTGGTCGTCGCGCTCGCCGAGACCGTCGACTCCGAGGGGAAGCCGCGCCCCTGGGCCGTCTACGACCTCGGCCAGTCGATCGCCCACCTCAGCGTCCAGGCGCACCACGAGGGCCTGCACGTGCACCAGATGGCCGGCTTCGACAAGGACGCCGTCCGCGCCGCGTTCGGCGTCGACGAGCGCTTCGACCCGGTGACGATCGCCGCGGTGGGAGTCGCGGCCGACGCCGACGCGCTGGCGAACGAGACCCTCCGCGAGCGCGAGACCGCGCCGCGCACCCGCCTGCCCCTCGAGGAGCTCGTGCTCGTCCAGGCGTAGCCCTCCGGCAGAAGGCCTCCCCCGTCCACGGACCGGGGAGGCCTTCCGCGTCCCACCCCCTGTGTTACTCCCCGTGTCGGTCCCCGCTGTGCCGCCGGGAGCCTCTCCGTACGATCGGACGATCCGCCCGTCCGTCCCGCTGCCCGGAGAGACATGCCCGCCACCCCCGCCGCCCGCACGAGCCTGGCCTTCGACGCCGAGCTCGGCCAGTCGGCGTTCCCCGTGCGCTTCGAGGGGGTCGGCCGCACCTTCGCGCCCGGGTCCCCCGTGCTGACGGACGTGACGCTCGAGGCCGCCGCGGGCGAGGTCATCGCGATCCTCGGCCCGAGCGGCTGCGGCAAGTCGACGCTGCTGCGCATCGCGGCGGGCCTGGACACCGCCTCCGAGGGGTCCGTCCTCATCGACGGCGCCCCCGTCTCCGGCATCGACCCGCGCTGCGCGGTGGCGTTCCAGGAGCCGCGGCTGCTGCCCTGGCGGAGCATCGCCGACAACGTCGCGCTCGGACTGCCGCGCGGCACCCCGCGCCCGGCCGCCCGCGCCGCCGTCGACGAGCTGCTCTCGCTGGTCGGCCTCACCGCACACGCCCGCTCGCGGCCCCGCGAGGTGTCCGGGGGGATGGCCCAGCGCGCCTCCCTCGCCCGCGCCCTCGCCCGGAACCCCGGCGTGCTCCTCCTGGACGAGCCCTTCGGGGCGCTCGACGCGCTGACCCGCCTGCGGATGCAGGACCTGCTGCTCGACGTGCACGCGGCGGCTCCGGCGACGATCCTCCTCGTCACCCACGACGTCGACGAGGCCCTCCAGCTGGCCGACCGCATCGTGCTCCTCGGGCGCGACGAGCCCGGAGGCGTCTCGCGCATCCAGCGGATCGTCACCGTCCCCGGAGCACGCCCCCGCGACCGCGGCTCGGCGGAGCTCGCCGAGCACCGGGCCGAGCTCCTCGCGGGGCTGGGCATCGAGCGGCACTGACCCCGGGCGGATCGACCCGCGTCCCTCCACCCGGGCGGCACGGTCCGGGCGGCACGACCTCCCTCCCCAGCCGCCTCCTCCTCCCGCTCTCCACCGCACGAGCACCTCCCCGCACCGCCCCTCCCCTGCAGCGTCCACACTCGCTGTCACCGCATCCCCGAAGCCGAGGCCCCCATGTCGTTCACCAGCTCCCCGCTCACCCGCCGCACCGCTCTCGCCGGTCTGCTCACCGCCGCCGCCGTCCCGCTCCTCGCGGGCTGCGTGCAGGGCGAGGGCGGAGGAGGAGCGGCGGCCGCGACCGCCGACGCCGCCTCCGGAGGAACTCAGGGCGGCACGCTCACGCTCGACTTCGCGACGTACAACCCGCTGAGCCTGGTCATCAAGGAGAAGGGCTGGCTCGAGGCCGCCCTCGCCGAGCAGCAGGTCACCGTCGCCTGGGTGCAGTCGGCCGGCTCCAACAAGGCCAACGAGGCCCTGCGCGCCGGAGCGATCGACGTCGGCTCCACCGCCGGCTCGGCCGCACTGCTCGCCCGCTCGAACGGCTCGCCGATCAGGACGATCGACATCTTCTCGCAGCCGGAGTGGTCGGCCCTCGTCGTCCCCGCCGGCTCGGCGATCACGTCGGTCGAGCAGCTCAAGGGCAAGCAGATCGCGGCCACCAAGGGCACCGACCCCTACTTCTTCCTGGTGCAGGCGCTCGAGGCCGCCGGGCTGGGCATCGGCGACGTGACGGTGCAGAACCTGCAGCACGCCGACGGCTGGGCGGCGCTGCAGAACGGCTCCGTCGACGCCTGGGCGGGCCTGGACCCGATCATGGCCGGCGCCGAGGCGGCCGGGGCGACCCTGCTCTACCGCAACGTCGACTTCAACTCCTACGGTCTGCTCAACGCGACCGAGAGCTTCCTCGCCGAGAAGCCGGACCTCGCGCAGACCGTCGTGAACGCCTACGAGCACGCCCGCGCCTGGGCGCTCGAGAACCAGGACGAGACGGCGAGCATCCTCGCCTCCGTCGCCGGCCTCGACGTGGCGGTGGCGACGACGGTCATCACCGAGCGCAGCAACCTCGACGTCGACAACGTCCCCGGCTCCGCGCAGACCGACGTGCTCGCCGTGATCGGCCCGATCTTCGTCGAGAACGGCGACGTCGCCTCACAGCAGCAGGTCGACGACGCGCTCGACTCGCTGCTCGACGACACGTACGCCTCGGCGGCCGACCCGAGCGCCATCGGCGCCTGAGGGTCCGGCCCTCCGCCCCCGACCCCGTGATCCGAGGAGACCGACGATGACGATCCGCGACGACGACACCGCGACCGACGCCGATGTGCTGCGCCGGAGCGCGCTGTCCGCGCCGATGCCGGGTGCGCCCGGACTCGCGACGGCGGGCCCATCGGTCGCGGCCTCCCAGCGCCGCCTCCGCGAGGACCGCACCCACCCGCTCACCACGCGAAGGTGGTTCGTGGTCGCGGGAGGCGCGGTCCTGCCCGTGCTGCTGCTCGCCGCCTGGCAGATCGCGACGACGACCGGGATGGTCTCGGTGGCGGTCTTCCCCTCGCCCGCGATGGTCTGGGCGGCCGGCGTCGACCTCGCCCAGCGCGGCGACCTCGGCCAGGACGTCGCCATCTCGACGCAGCGCGTGCTCATCGGGTTCGCGCTCGGCTCGGCGCTCGGGCTCGTGGTCGGCGCGCTCTTCGGGCTCTCCCGCGTCTGGGAGGTCGTCCTCGGCCCGACCCTCGGCGCGATCCGGGCGGTCCCGTCGCTGGCCTGGGTCCCGCTGCTGCTGCTCTGGATGGGCATCGGCGAGGAATCGAAGATCACCCTGATCACGATCGGCGCGTTCTTCCCCGTCTTCACCACGGTGGCCACGGCGCTCGGCCATGTCGACCGGCACCTCGTCGAGGCGGGCCGCGCTTTCGGCCTCTCGGGCGTCCGGCTCTTCACGACGGTGCAGCTGCCCGCGGTGATCCCGTCCGTGATCTCCGGGCTGCGCCTCGCGCTCGCCCAGTCGTGGCTGTTCCTGGTCGCCTCCGAGCTCATCGCCTCCTCGATGGGCCTCGGCTTCCGCCTCATCGACAGCCAGAACAACGGCCGGATCGACCGGGTGTTCCTGGCGATCGTCCTGCTGGCCGTGCTGGGCAAGCTCACCGATGCCGTCGTCGGCGTATTCCAGCGCTACGCCGTGAGGAAGTGGGCGTGAGCGCCGGGGAGGGAGCTCCGAGCGTGAGCGGGACGATCGCCAACCTGCTCGACGAGCACCGCCGGTTCCCCCCGCCCGCGGCCTTCGCCGCGCAGGCGAACGCGGGCGCGGAGGAGTACTCGCGAGCCGCCGCCGATCCGGTCGCGTTCTGGGAGGAGGCGGCCCGCCGCCTCGAGTGGGCGGAGCCGTGGCACACCGCCCACAGCTGGGAGCCTGCCGCTCCGCTGCCCGACGGCTCGCTCTCGGTGCCGCGCACGACCTGGTTCGAGGGTGGACGGCTGAACGTGGCCGTCAACTGCGTCGACCGCCACGTGGACGCGGGACGCGGCGGGAAGACCGCCCTCCACTTCGAGGGCGAGCGCGGCGACCGGCGGTCGATCACCTACGCCGAGCTCCAGCGGGAGGTCTCCCGCGCCGCGAACGCGCTGACCGCGCTCGGGATCGGGAAGGGCGACCGCGTCGTCGTCTATCTCCCGGTGATCCCCGAGACCATCGTCATCACGCTCGCGATCGCGCGGATCGGAGCGATCCACTCGCTCGTCTTCGGCGGCTTCTCCGCCGAGGCGGTGCGGTTCCGCGTGGAGGACACCGGCGCGAAGCTCCTGGTCACCACGGACGGGCAGTTCCGGCGCGGAGCGGCGGTGCCGGTCAAGGCGAGCGCCGACCGGGCGGTCGCGGGCGTCGCGTCGATCGAGCACGTCCTCGTCGTCCGCCGCACCGGTGAGACCGACGTCCCGTGGACCCCGGGCCGCGACGTCTGGTGGCACGAGCTGGTCGATGCGCAGAGCGACGTCCACGAGGCCGAGGCCTTCGACTCCGAGACGCCGCTGTTCATCATCTACACCTCCGGCACGACCGGGAAGCCCAAGGGGCTGGTGCACACCAGCGGCGGCTACCTCACGCAGGCCTCGTGGACGCACTGGGCCGTGTTCGACGCGAAGCCGGACGAAGTGCACTGGTGCACCGCCGACCTCGCCTGGGTCACCGCGCACACCTACGAGATCTACGGACCGCTCTCGAACGGGCTCACCCAGGTGATCTACGAGGGCACCCCGAGCACCCCGCACACGGCCCGGCACTTCGAGATCATCGAGCGGTACGGGGTGACCGTCTACTACACGGCGCCGACGCTGATCCGGACGCTGATGACCTGGTTCCCCGAGGGCGTGCCCGACCGGTACGACCTGTCGAGCCTGCGCCTGCTCGGCACCGTCGGCGAGTCCATCAACCCCGAGGCCTGGGTCTGGTTCCACGAGGCGATCGGCGGCGGGCGCTGCCCGATCGTCGACACCTGGTGGCAGTCCGAGACCGGCGCCGCGGTGATGTGCCCGCTGCCGGGCGTCTCGACCCTCAAGCCGGGCTCGTCGCTCGGAGCCCTGCCCGGGCTCGGCGTCCTCGTGGTGGACGAGCACGGCGAGCGGGTGCCGAACGGCTCCGGCGGCTACCTCGTGGTCGACCGGACCGGGCCGGCGCTCGCCCGCACCGTGTGGGGCGACCCGGAGCGGTACCGCGACTCCTACTGGGCCCGCTACGCGTCCCAGGGGTGGTTCTTCTCCGGGGACGGCGCGAAGTACGACGCCGACGGCGACGTCTGGGTGCTCGGCCGCGTCGACGACGTCATCAACGTCTCCGGGCACCGCCTGTCCACGATCGAGATCGAGTCGGCACTCGTCGCCCATCCGGCCGTCGGCGAGGCCGGAGTCGTCGGAGTCGCCGACGCGACGACCGGCCAGGCCATCGCGGCGTTCGTCATCCCCTCCGACGAGGCCGTCGACCGCGCCGAGGAGGACCCGGCCTACTGGGCCGCTCTCGGCACGACGCTCTCGGCGCTCCTGCGCGACCACGTGGCGGTCGCGATCGGTCCGATCGCCAAGCCGCGCGACGTGGTGGTGGTGCCGGATCTGCCCAAGACCCGCTCCGGCAAGATCATGCGGCGGCTGCTCGGCGACATCCGCGACGGCCGCCCGCTCGGAGACGTGACGAGCCTCCAGGACGACACCGTCCCGGCGCGCATCGCCCGCATCGTCGCCGAGCGCGGGTAGGCGCCGCGCCGAGCGGACGCGGCGGGCGGCGCCTGTTTCGGGGAGGCGTCGGGAGCCTGCGCGTCCGCGGCGAGGAGGGGCCGCCGGGGAGCATCCGGAGTAGCGTGAAGCCGTGCGCGACGTCCAACAGCAGATCATCTCCGAGCTCCACGTCTCCCCCGCCGTCGATCCGGCCGTCGAGGTCGAACGGCGCAGCGGATTCCTCGCCGACTACCTCCGCAGCACCGGCGCGAAGGGCCTCGTCCTCGGCATCAGCGGCGGCCAGGACTCGAGCCTCGCCGGGCGCCTCTGCCAGCTCGCGGTCGAGCAGGTCCGCGCGAGCGGCGGCGACGCCTCCTTCATCGCGGTCCGCCTGCCGTACAAGGTGCAGGCCGACGAGGAGGACGCCCAGCGCGCCCTCACGTTCATCCGCCCGGACCGCCAGGTCGTCTTCGACATCCACCAGGGCGTCGACGGCGTGGCCGCGGCGTTCGGTGACGCGGTCGACGAGCCGATCAGCGACTTCGTGAAGGGCAACGTGAAGGCGCGGATGCGGATGATCGCGCAGTACGCGATCGCCGGCCAGGCCGGGATGCTCGTCGTCGGGACCGACCACGCGGCCGAGGCGGTCACCGGCTTCTTCACGAAGTACGGCGACGGCGGCGCCGACGTCCTCCCGCTCACCGGTCTCACCAAGCGGCAGGGCCGCTCGCTCCTCGAGCACCTGGACGCACCGGCCCGGCTCTACGAGAAGGCGCCGACGGCGGACCTGCTCGACGACAACCCCGGCCAGACCGACGAGACGAACCTCGGGCTCACCTACGCCGACCTCGACACGTACCTCGAGGGTGGCGAGGTCGACCAGGCCGTCGCCGAGGCCATCGAGGCGCGGTACGCCGCGACCGAGCACAAGCGCCAGGTGCCGCTGTCGATGTTCGACGACTGGTGGCGCTGAGCCGCCGCTGACCGCTTCCAGCGGCCGGCAGCTCAGGACCGCACGGGGCCCCGCTGAGGCGGGGCTCCCGTGCGTCCGGCGCGGAACCGGCGCGAGGTCAGGAATGGGCGCGAGGTCAGGAATGGGCGCGAGGTCAGGAACCGCCGCGCGGTCCGGTCCCGCCGCGGTATCAGGAGTCGGCGCGGGCGTTGTAGACGAGCACCTCGCCGGAGTCGACGGAGGCGCGGTAGGCGCGGAACACGTCGAGGGCCTCGTCGCGGAGCACGCCGTCGACGACCTCGATGCCGCGGGCCTCGAACTGGGCGGCCCAGTCCTCGCGCATCGGCCCCTCGTCGAAGGTGCTGATCTCCTCGAGCTCGGGGCCGGAGCCCGCGACGACCAGCCGGCGCACCCCCGACCACATCGTCGCTCCGTAGCACTGCACGCACGGGCGCCAGTTGACGACCAGGTCGTGCGCGGGGAGGCCCTCGCCGCCGAGGTCCCAGGTGCCGAGCGCGGTCTGCGCGAGACCGAGCGCCGTCACCTCGGCGTGGCCGGACGAGACCCCGCTGCCGAGCACGACGTTCACTCCGACCGAGACGAGACGACCGGAGTCGCGCTCGACGACGATCGCCGCGAACGGGCCGCCGTTCCCCTCGCGGAAGTTGCGGTCGGCGAGCGCATGCACGAGGGCCATCCGGTCCTCGAGGCTCGGGAGGACCTCGGGGACGTCGCGGAGGGCCTCACCGATCCAGGCGGGCAGGGCGATCTCGTAGCGGGTGGCGAGGCGGTCGATGTCCATGGGTCCTCCGGGAGACGGGGCGGGGCGGGGCGGCGGGGCGACGGAGCGGAGACGGATGCGCGGCAGGCACGGCACGGGTGACGCGCGGACGGCGGCGGCCGTCGCCCCTCAGCCTCGCAGTGCCGAGCGCCGGAGACGGAATCGGCCCGGCGCGTCGACGCGGAGGTCAGGCGAGGAGGGCCTCGCCGAGCGCCGCGGCCTGCGCCGCCCAGAAGCGCCTCGCCACACCGGTCCGGCGGAACAGGGCGTCGAAGCCGTGGAAGGCGCCCTCCACGATCTCGAGCCCGCACGGCACTCCGGCCGCGCGCAGGCGCTCGGCGTAGCGGACGTCCTCGTCATGGAAGAGGTCGAGGCCGCCGACGCCGATCCAGGCCGGCGGCAGGCCCGTGAGGTCGTCGCGGCGGGCGGGGGCGGCGTAGGCCGTGACGCCGGGGCCGCCGGGCTCGCCGGCGAGGTAGGCGGTCCAGCCGAAGCGGTTGCTGCCCGGGGTCCAGACGCGGACTCCGCGCGGAGGAGGACCGGGCCGGGTGACGGTGCGGTCGTCGAGCATCGGGTAGACGAGCAGCTGGAACGCGGGCTGCGCTCCTCCGCGGTCGTGGGCGAGGAGGGTCGCACCCGCGGCGATGCCGCCGCCCGCGCTCGCGCCTCCGACGGCGATGCGCGCCGGGTCGACGCCGCTCTCCTGCGCGTGCTCGACGAGCCAGTCGAACGCGGCCAGCACGTCCTCGACGGCAGCCGGGGCCGGATGCGCGGGCGCGAGGCGGTAGTCGACGGAGACGACCGTGATACCCAGGGTGCGGGCGAAGTCGATGCAGGACGCCTCGTCCTGGAGGTGGCTGCCGAGCACCATGCCGCCGCCGTGCACCCAGAGGAGCGCGGGAGCGGTACCGCGGAGGATGCGCGGCCGATAGCTGCGGGCCCGGACGGGAGCGGCTCCGGCGACGGGGATCTCGACGTCGTCGACCACGATGTCGGGCGGAGCCTCGCCTCCCTCGGCGGCGCGTCGCGTGGCGAGGCGCAGCAGTCGCGGGCCGAGGACGATCGGCGGGAGGAAGCGGCCGAGCGCGAGGTCGGGGTGGAAGAGGGGCGCCGTCGCGGCGGTGCGGGCTGACGCGGTCATGCGCGGGAGGCTACTCCTCGCGACCGTGCCGGCGCCCCTCGGCGGGACTACGGACGCACGAGGGTCTTGATCGCGCGGCGCTCGTCCATGGCGGCGTACGCCTCGGCGATCTCCTCGAGGGGCAGCTCGAGGTCGAAGACCAGACCGGGCTCGATCGCGCCGCTGAGCACGTCGGGCAGCAGCTCGGCCATGTAGCCGCGGACCGGCGCGACTCCGCCGTTGACGCCCACGTTCGAGCCGAACATCTGGCGGACGGGCAGCTCGGGGCCTCCGTTGGGGACGCCGACGTAGCCGACCATGCCGCCGGGGCGGGCGGAGTCGAGGGCCTGCTGCATCGACTCCTTGGTGCCGACGCACTCGAGCACGCAGTCGGCGCCGATCCCGCCGGTCAGCTCGCGGACGCGCGCGACGCCCTCGTCGCCGCGGGTCTCGACGATGTGGGTCGCCCCGAAGCGTCGGGCGAGGTTCTGCCGCGACTCGTGCCGCGACATCGCGATGATCGTGGTCGCGCCGAGGCGCTTGGCCGCCAGGACGGCGCAGAGGCCGACCGCGCCGTCGCCGACGACCGCGACGGTCGAGCCCGCGGTGACGCCGGCCGAGACCGCGGCGTGGTGGCCGGTCCCCATCACGTCGGCGAGGGTGAGCAGGCTCGGGATGAGCGCCGGATCCGGATCGATGCCCACGCGGAAGAGCGTGCCGTCGGCGAGGGGCACGCGCACCTTCTCGCCCTGGGCGCCGTCCGCGAAGCCCTCCTCGCGGACCTCGGCGCCCCACCAGCCGCCGGTGAGGCACGAGGTGGAGACGCCGTTGGCGCAGTTCGCGCAGGTGCCGTCGCAGACGTAGAACGGGGCGATCACGAAGTCGCCGACCGCGACGTCGTGCACGTCGTCGCCGATCTCCTCGACGACGCCGACGAACTCGTGGCCGATGCGGTGCGCCTCCTTGGTGGGAGTGACGCCGCGGTAGGGCCACAGGTCCGAGCCGCAGACGCAGGCCGCGGTGACGCGGACGATCGCGTCGCGCCCCGTCGAGAGCTGCGGGTCGGGGACCTCCTCGAGTCGGATGTCGCGCTCGCCGTGGATGAGTGTTGCTCGCATGGGTGCTCCTGGTCGGGAGGGGGATGGGGTCGGCGTCCACGGTACGCCCGCGACCGGCCGCGGGCGCCGGAGAGGCGGGGGCTTGCACGAACGCGCGCCGACGCGGCCTAGGTGGAGAGCCGGGGCGCGGCCGGGGGCGGTCCGGCGCCGGGCGGGAGGCGTCCTGCCGGAACGGAGGGGCCCCGCAGCAGCCCTGCGCCGCGTCACGGCCGCGCCTCCGCCCAGCCGTCGCGCCCGATCACGACGTGCGCGAGGAACCGCAGGCCGCACGCCTCTGCCCCCTCGGCGATCGCCCGCGTCGCCGCACGGTCGGAGGGGAGCACCACGGCCTCGCCCGCGTGGCTGTGCGCCAGGCCGATGCCCGCCGCGCCGCGCGCCAGCACCTCGGCGAGCACGGCGGCGACGGGGATCTCGGCGTGCGCCGGGGCTCCGTCGGCCAGCGTCAGGACGTCGCGGACGGCTCCGGACTCGGCGAGCGCCACCGCCAGCACGGTCTCGACCGGCCGGGCGGCCAGCAGCGGAGCGACGAGCCCGGCCAGGCCGGCGGCGTCGGTCACCCGGGCGGCGCGCGAGGCGCGGTTCATCCTCCGCCGCAGCTCGAAGGAGGCGACCAGGCGGCAGGCGGCGACCTCGCCGACTCCGCGGTGCCGCATCAGATCGCCCACCCCGGCCCGGGCGACGGCGTCGATGCCGCCGAAGCGCGCGAGGAGGCGCTGCGCGACGACGGTCGCGTTGGCGCCGCGGACGCCGGCCCCGATGAGCACGGCGAGGGTCTCGGCGTCAGTGAGCGCCTCCGGTCCGTAGGCGCGGAGGCGCTCCCTCGGCCGCTCCTCGGGAGGGAGGTCGGCCATGCGGGGGCCGGGCGTTTCGAAGGACATGCCGCCGACGATACGGAGCCCGCCGGACGCGCCGCCCGCGGATCCCGCCACTGTGGACGAGTACCGCCCGCGAGCGCCCTGTGGAGGGACCTCCCGTCACCGCCGGCGCGCTCCTTCCCGTCCCCCTGCGAGAACGCAGACGTCGGACTCGCGACAGGGGTCGAGCACCCCGGTCAGTCCGACGCGGGCATCCCGGCCGTCACCGACAGGCTCTCGCCGTCCGGCGCCACGTCCACCAGCACCACGTCCCCGTCGCGCACCGTGCCGCCGAGCAGCGCCGTCGCCAGCTGGTCGTCGATCGCCCGCTGCATCAGCCGGCGCAGCGGCCGCGCGCCGTACTGCGGGTCGTAGCCGCGCTCGGCCAGCCACCCGCGGGCCGCGGGCGTCACCGCCAGGTCGAGCCGTCGCTCCGAGAGCCTCCTCGACAGCCGGTCGACGTACAGCGACACGATCTCGCCGAGCTCGGTGCGGTCGAGCGCGTCGAAGATCACGATGTCGTCGAGCCGGTTCACGAACTCGGGCTTGAAGGCCTGGCGCACCATCTGCTGGACCGCCTCCTCCTTCTGCGGCCGCGACAGCGCCGGGTCCACGAGGAACTGCGACCCCAGGTTGGAGGTGAGGATGAGGATCGTGTTGCGGAAGTCGACCGTCCGCCCCTGGCCGTCGGTGAGCCGGCCGTCGTCGAGCACCTGGAGCAGGACGTCGAACACCTCGGGGTGCGCCTTCTCGATCTCGTCGAGGAGCACCACCGAGTACGGGCGGCGGCGGACCGCCTCCGTGAGCTGGCCGCCCTGCTCGTAGCCGATGTAGCCGGGAGGGGCGCCGACCAGCCGCGAGACGGCGAACTTCTCGCCGTACTCCGACATGTCGATGCGGACCATCGCCTTCTCGTCGTCGAAGAGGTGGTCGGCGAGCGCCTTCGCCAGCTCGGTCTTGCCGACGCCGGTCGGCCCGAGGAAGAGGAAGGAGCCGGTCGGCCGGTCGGGGTCGGAGATGCCCGCGCGGGTGCGGCGCACCGCGTCCGCGACGGCCGACACCGCCTCGTCCTGGCCGATCAGTCGGCGGTGCAGCTCGGTCTCGAGGTGCAGCAGCTTCTCGGTCTCGCCCTGCAGGAGGCGCCCGACGGGGATCCCCGTCCAGGCGGCGATCACCGCGGCGATGTCGTCGGCCGTCACCTGCTCGTTGACCATGCGGCCCTCGGCCGGCTCCTCCTCCGCCTCGGCGGCCGCGAGCTCGCGCTCGATCACCGGGATGTCGCCGTAGAGCAGCTTCGACGCGCGCTCGAGCTTGCCCTCGCGCTGCGCCCGCTCGGCGGCGATCCGCAGGGCGTCGAGCCGGTTCTTGAGCTCGCCGACGCGGTTGAGGGAGGCGCGCTCGCGCTCCCAGCGCTCCTGCAGCTCCTCGAGCTGGGCGCCGCGGCGGGCCAGGTCCTCGCGCAGCTTCTCCAGCCGCGCCTTCGAGGCCTCGTCCTTCTCCTTCTTCAGCGCCAGCTCCTCGAGCCTCAGCCGGTCGACGGAGCGGCGCAGCTCGTCGATCTCGACGGGAGCGGAGTCGATCTCCATGCGCAGCCGCGACGCGGCCTCGTCGATCAGGTCGATCGCCTTGTCCGGCAGCTGGCGGGAGGTGATGTAGCGGTTCGAGAGCGACGCGGCGGCGACCAGGGCGGAATCGGCGATCGCCACCTTGTGGTGCGCCTCGTAGCGCTCCTTCAGCCCGCGGAGGATCGCCACGGTGTCCTCGACGGTCGGCTCGCCGACGAAGACCTGCTGGAAGCGGCGCTCGAGAGCGGCGTCCTTCTCGATGTACTGGCGGTACTCGTCGAGCGTCGTCGCGCCGATCATCCGCAGCTCGCCGCGCGCCAGCATGGGCTTGAGCATGTTCGCGGCCGCCACCGACCCCTCGCCGCCGCCCGCGCCCATCAGCGTGTGCAGCTCGTCGATGAAGGTGATGATCCGGCCGTCGGACTCCTCGATCTCCTGGAGCACGGCCTTCAGCCGCTCCTCGAACTCGCCGCGGTACTTCGCTCCGGCGATCAGGGCCGAGAGGTCGAGGCTGACGAGCTGCTTGCCCTTGAGGCTCTCGGCGACGTCGCCCGCGACGATCCGCTGCGCGAGCCCCTCGACGACGGCGGTCTTGCCGACGCCGGGCTCGCCGATGAGGACGGGGTTGTTCTTGGTGCGGCGCGTGAGCACCTGGCTGACGCGCCGGATCTCGGCATCCCTCCCGATCACCGGGTCGAGCTTGCCGCTCGCCGCGATGGCGGTCAGGTTGACGCCGTACTGCTCGAGTGCGGACTTCTCGTCCTGCTGGGGCATCCGACCGGCCTGCATGATGGTGGTCTCCTCCGTGGCTCGAAAGTTGAGTTCGACGGACTCAACTTTACTCCCGCGACGGCTCCGGCGGTCAGGCCGTCAGAAGATCGCTGTCGCGACCCTGGAGCGCCTCGAGCGCGTTCCGGAGGATCGAGCGCAGCCGGAACTCGTCGATCCCGGTCAGCGCCGAGATCTCGGCCTGCGAGAAGCCGCCGGCCGCAGCCAGCAGCAGGAGCTCGCGGTCCGGGCAGTCGAGGGCGAGCAGGCCGCTGCCGAGCGGACGCCGGGCGAGCTCGTGCGCGGACCCGAGGGTCTCGCAGAGGACCTCGAGCACCCAGAGCACGGGCTCCGGCGAGCGGGCACCCTCGCGGGCGCGGCGCCAGACGGCGGTGAAGACGTCGGTGCAGAGCCGGTCGCGGCCGGCCGGGTCGGCCTGGACCGTGCCGACGCACGCCGAGACGAGGCCGCCGAAGCGGTCGACGAGCTCTCCCAGAGCGGAGGCGTCCCCCGTGGCGGAGCGGGTCAGCAGACGTGCGGCGTCCTGCGTCAGCGGCGGACGCACCCGTCCACCGGTCGCGTCCTCGCCTCCAGCACTCACAGGCCTCAGCGTGTCACCGACTCCGGGACGGCGGGACCAGTTGCGCGGAAGGGGGGTGACAGGTATAGAGCTGATCCGCTATCCGACATCAGAGGCGCGGCCAGCGCGCGCGGGCGAAGCAGAAGAGCCCGTAGGCGATGAGCCCGACCGCGACGAAGCCGAGGAGGAGCACGCCCGCCGGCAGCTCCACGAGCGACTTCAGCGCCTCGTCGAGCCCGCCCGCCTGCTCCGGATCGTGGGTGACGGCGGCGACGATCAGCAGCACGCCGAGAGCGCCGAGGACCACGCCCTTGGCGACGTAGCCGGCGATGCCGAGCACGGTGACGACGGTGCCCGCCGTGCCGCCCGGCTCCGCGACGTTCTCGAGGAACTTCCTGCTCGCTCCGCGGTACACGAAGACGCCGCCGACCGCGAGGACGGCCAGTCCCGCGATCACGAGCAGCACGACTCCGCCCGGCGCCGAGAGCACCTGCGCGCTCGCGCTCTCGGACGACTCGGACGAGCTCGACCCGCCGCCCGTCGCGAACTTCAGCGCCGTCACGCCGAGGGCGCCGTAGACGACGGCCTTGCCCGCCTCCTTGAGCCGGCTGCCCCAGGTCTTCAGGGCGCTCTCGCGCGGGC
Organism: Rathayibacter sp. AY1A4; assembly: GCF_002930955.1. Lineage (NCBI taxonomy): Bacteria > Bacillati > Actinomycetota > Actinomycetes > Micrococcales > Microbacteriaceae > Rathayibacter > Rathayibacter sp. AY1A4. Next base: position 97,879 of record NZ_PSTN01000011.1, read on the forward strand.
GGACGAGGAACGCCTCGAGCAGCCCCCACAGCGCCAGGCCGAAGAGGCCGACCGTGCAGATCCAGAGGACCACCAGACCGCCGGGCTGCGCCGCGAGGGCGCCGAGAGCACCGCTCTGGTCGGCCTCGCCTCCGCCGCCGCGGGCCACGCCGAGCGCGATCACTCCGATCAGGAGGTGGACGAGGCCGTTCGCCGCGAAGCCGCCGCGGGCGAGGGTCCGCACCGCCCGGGAGTCCTGGATGTCGTCGGCGGTGCGCTGGGCGTCGGCGGTGCTCGGAGTGTTCACAGGGTGGACGCTACGCGTTTCCACACCCCCGCGCCCGGCGCTCCGCCGTTCGGAGCTGCTTCCGGAGCCGGTTCTCCACACCTTTCCACAGGGTTGTCCACAGCTGTGGAATCGCTGGAGGGACGAGCGGATCACACGTCGACGGCGCGGACGAGCCCGTCCTGCACGCCGCCCAGCCAGTCGTAGACGCTGCGGATCGCGGCCGCACTCCCCTCCTCCGGGACGACGTCGTCGGTGTCGTCGATCCCCAGCCGCACGGCCAGAGCGAGCCGCATGTCGGTCAGTGCGCGGAGCCAGGCGATCGCCTGCGGCTCCTCGAGACGAACCGCGACCTCGCCCAGCCCCTCGAAGATCCGGCCGTGACTCGTGCCGTCGCCGGCGTCGAGGGCCGCCGTGACGGCGCGGGCGTCGTCCATCTTGCGGGCGGCGAGGTCCGGAGCGGTGAAGCGGCGGAACTCGTCGGCCGCCTCGGCGTCGTCGCGGTAGGCGTCGGGCAGGAGGCGGGCGAGCGCCGGATCGGATCGGGCCTCCTCCGAGGACGCCCCGCGATCGAGCAGCTCGAGCATCTCGCCGGCCAGATGGCGGAGGATCCCGGCCTCCTCGCGGTCGAAACGGGCGACGGCCGCTCCGGAGGCGTCGCGGCGGAACGCGCGCATCAGCCGAGTCCTCGGATGCCGCGAGCGGGGTGCTCTCCGGTCTCCGCGGCCGCGGGGCGCAGCGGGGCGCTCACGCGTCGGCCTTCTGCAGCGTCGCCCACAGGCCGTAGCCGTGCATCGCCTCCACGTGCCGCTCCATCTCCTCGCGGTTGCCGGTCGCGACGACCGCGCGCCCCTCGGTGTGCACCTGCAGCATCAGCCGCTCCGCCTCGGCTCGGCCGAAGCCGAAGTAGCTGCGGAAGACGTACGAGACGTACGACATCAGGTTGACCGGATCGTCCCAGACCAGCACGATCCACGGGACCTCGGCCGCCGAGCGGGTCGCCAGGCGCTCGTCCGCGCGCTCGATCGTGTCCGCCATCCCTCCAGCGTAGGCCGCGGCGCGGGCGGACGCCCGGGCGCGCAGGCCGGAGCGTGCTGCCCGCAGCCCGCGAGTGACCAGGAGTCGTCGCACTCGGCGCGGAGCCGCGAGGACGAGATCGCGAGAAGCCAGGAGTCGTCGCAGTCGAGCGCGAGTGCGACGACTCCTGGACGGTCGACGTGGAGTCGGCGCCAGCGCCGCCCGCCCTAGGCCGACAGGCGCGGCAGGACCTCCCGGGCGAAGAAGTCGAGGTGGTCGAGGTCCTGCAGGTCCATGAACTGCAGGTAGACGCGCTCGCAGCCGGCCTCGCGGAGGGACTCGAGGCGGTCGACCGCCTCGTCGACGCCGCCGGCCACTCCGTGCTCGCGCAGCTCGGCGGGCTCGCGGCCGATCGCCGCCGCACGACGCGTGAACTCCGCCTCGTCGCCTCCGCCGACCGCGATCAGCGCGACCGAGTGCACGAGCGACGAGGGCTCGCGCCCGATCGCCCGGCACGCCTCGTCGACGCGCTCGAAGGCCCCCGGGATCGCGTCGAACTCGGGGAAGGGCAGATTGAACTCGCTCGCGAACCGCGCCGCGAGCGCCGGGGTCCGCTTGGGGCCGCCGCCGCCGACGATCACCGGCAGCGGCAGGCGGGCGGGCTTGGGCAGGGCCGGGGAGTCGGTCAGCGTGTAGTGCTCGCCGGCGAAGGAGTAGCGCTCGCCGACCGGCGTCGACCACAGGCCGGTCACGATCTCGAGCTGCTCCTCGAGGAGGTCGAAGCGGCGCGGAGGGAAGGGGATGCCGTACGCGGCGTGCTCCTCCTCGAACCAGCCGGTGCCGAGGCCGAGCTCGGCACGGCCCCCGGACATCGCGTCGACCTGGGCGACCTGGATCGCGAGGATCCCCGGCGGCCGGTAGGTGACGGAGGAGACGAGGGTGCCGAGCGCGATCCGCTCGGTCTCGCGGGCGAGGCCGGCTAGCGTCGTCCACGCGTCGGACGGGCCCACGCCGGGATCGCCGTCCCCCATCCGGAGGTAGTGGTCGGAGCGGAAGAAGCCGTCGTAGCCGAGGCTCTCGGCGGCCTGCGCGACGGCGAGGAGGTCCTCGTAGCTCGCGCCCTGCTGGGGTTCGGTGAAGACTCTGAACTGCACGGGTCCAGCCTCCCGCACCGGGGCCGGATCATGCCAGCCCGGCTCCCCCGGCCGGGGCCGCCGACGGGCCCCCGTGTACCGTGGACGGTTTCCGCCGACGAGAGGACCCCATGTCCGAGCACCCGTCCTCCCCGGACACCGCCCCCGCCACCGCGGGCACGACCGCCCCTCCGCACCGCCTCGCGCGGTGGGTCTTCTGGCCCGCCGCCGTCCTCACGCTGTCGATCGCGGCCTTCGCGATCCTCGCGCCCGACGCCGCGACCTCCGTGTTCTCGACGCTGCAGACCACCGTCGTCAACACGTTCAGCTGGTACTACGTGCTGATCGCCGCGGTCTTCGTGGCCTTCGCGATCTGGATGGGGGTCAGCCGCTTCGGCGACATCAAGCTCGGCGCCGACGACGACGAGCCCGAGTTCTCGATGCTCGCCTGGATCTCGCTCCTCTTCGCCGCCGGCATGGGCATCGGCCTCGTCTTCTACGGCGTCGCGGAGCCGCTCACCCACTTCGCCACTCCGCGCCCGGGCGTCACCGGCACCGAGACGGAGCTCGCGCAGAGCGCCATCTCGCAGACCTACCTGCACTGGGGCGTCCACGCCTGGTCCATCTACGTGGTGGTCGGCCTCGCCCTCGCGTACGCGATCCACCGCCGCAAGCGGCCGGTGTCGATCCGCTGGGCGCTGGAGCCGCTGCTGGGCCGCCGGGTCCGCGGCGGCTGGGGCAACGCGATCGACGTGGTCGCCCTGGTCGGCACCATGTTCGGAGTCGCGACCTCGCTCGGCCTGGGCGTCACCCAGATCTCGGCGGGCCTGGAAGCGAGCGGCATCGTGGAGTCGTCGCTCACCGTGCAGATCGTGGTCATCGCCGTGGTCACGGGCCTGACCGTCTTCTCGCTGATCTCGGGCGTGGGCAAGGGCATGAAGTGGCTCTCGACCGGCAACCTGCTGCTCGCCGCCGCGCTCCTCGTCTTCGTGCTCGTCGCCGGCCCGACCCAGTTCCTCCTCCGCGAGTTCGTGCAGTCGCTCGGCAACTACCTGCAGAACTTCATCGGCCTGACCTTCACGGTCAGCGCCTACGCCGGCCGCGAGGGCGAGCAGTGGCAGGCCTCGTGGACCACGTTCTACTGGGGCTGGTGGATGTCGTGGGCGCCGTTCGTCGGCATCTTCATCGCCCGCGTCTCGAAGGGCCGGACGGTCCGCGAGTTCGTCGGCGGCGTGCTGCTCGTGCCGACGATCATGACCTTCCTCTGGTTCAGCGTCCTCGGCGGCACGGCCATCTACCGGGAGCTCTACGGCGACGGCGGCCTCGTCGGCGCCGACGGCTCGGTCGACACGAACCTGGCGCTCTTCTCAATGCTGCAGGGCCTGCCCGCGGGCTCGGTGCTGACGATCGGCGCGATCCTCCTGATCGGCGTCTTCTTCGTGACCTCCGCCGACTCCGGCGCCCTGGTGATGTCGATGATCGCGACCGGCGGCGAGCCGGAGCCGCGCAACCGCATCCGCGTGTTCTTCGCCGTCGCGACCGCGCTGCTCGCCCTGTCGCTCCTGGTCGCCGGCGGCCTCGACGCCCTGCAGACCGCGGCGATCCTCTCGGCCCTGCCGTTCAGCGTCGTGATGATCCTGATGTGCGTCGCGACGGTGATCGCCTTCCGCCGCGAGATCCGCGCCTACGACAAGGCCCGCCGCAAGGCGTTCGTCGGCGACATCGGCACGTTCTACGGCCTCGAGGTCGAGGATCCGGCGGAGCGCGAGCCCGCCCACCCGATCAAGCGCCTCGCGAACCGCCTGAAGCCGGGGTCGAAGGAGTAGTCGGCTCGGAGGAGTAGCCGGCTCGGAGGAGCAGCCAGGTCGGAGGAGGCCGGGCGCCGCTGGGGCGCCCGGCCGGCCGATCAGCTGGGCGACGGGATGAAGGGGTGCTCCGGCGGGTCCTGGTCGTCGCCGAGGCGGGCGTCGGCGCCCTGGTCGAGCGCCTCGTCGATCGACTCGGGGTCGTCGATCTCGGCCGGGTCCTCCGGCGGGACCGGCAGGGAGTCGCCGTCGGGGCGGGTGGTGTCGGTGACGTCCTCGGGGGCGTCGAAGCCGAAGCTGCTCATGGTTCCCTCTCCGCGGTGCGCCCGGGAGGCGGCGCCGCTGCGGGCAGCCTAGGTCGCGCCCCCGGAGGCGGTCACGGACTTGACGGGGCACCCGAGGGGTTCCGCGGGGTCGGCCTGCTCCGGAGGAGCCTCCGCCCCGGCAGCCGTCAGTGCACGTACTCGAGCAGGTCGGCTCCGAGGGTGCGCATGCCCTCCAGCACCGCGAGGCGGTAGTGCAGGGTCGTGTCGTCGAACTGCGTGGCGACCGCGTAGGCGACTCCGGCGCGCGGGCCGCGGAGGACGCCCGCCTCGGCGCGGACGCCGACGTCGGTGCCGGTCGCGTTGACGAGCAGGACCCCGTGGTCGGGGTGGCGGTGCGCGAGCGGGTCGAGCCCGAACGAGGCGGCGACCATCGAGAGGTCGGTGCCGAGCGAGAGCCAGCCGATCACCCGCGAGCTCACGGCGGCGTCGACGATCTCGCCGTTCGCGAGGGTGGCGAGCAGCCAGGTCAGCTCGCGGGCGGAGCCGATCGAGAGCTGCGGCGCGTCGTCCGGGCCGCGCTCGTCGCGCACGACGTCGAGCAGGGCGGTGCGGGAGAGGCCGAGCGCCTCCGCCCGCTCGCGCACGGCATCGAGGCCGACGCGGCGCAGCAGGACGTTGGTCGCGAGGTTGTCGCTGGAGGCACCGACGAGGGCGGCGAGGTCGGCGATCGGCATCGACGGCACCTGGAGGTGCTGCCAGAGCCCGGAGCCCGAGACCGCGTCCGCCGCGGTCCGGTCGACCAGGCGCAGGTTCTCCTGCGGCTCGTTCGCCAGCCGGGCGGCGACCTCGATCAGCAGCACGACGGTGCCGAGGGAGGCGGTGGGCATCGAGACGGAGTCGTCGACCGCGAACAGGGTGCGGCCGGTCGCCAGGTCGACGGCGCGCGCCGAGACGACGACCCCGTCGATCGCGAGACGGCCGAGGGCGTCGAAGCCGCGCTGGAAGTTCTCGCGGTCACCGCCGCCCTTGTGGCGCCCCCGGCGGTTGCGTCGGCTCTCACGGCGGGTCTCGCTGGTGGGGATCACCACGGTACGGCCCCTCTACGGGTCGGGAGTGCGGTCGTGCGGAGGGGGACCTGGGTCCTCACGCGCCGGCAGGACGCGCGATCGGCGGACGACCCCGCTGCATCGGTCGGCTCTCGATGCCCGGGGCTCCTCGTCCGTGGTGCGGAGGTGGTCGGCGGCGACTACCAGATGGTGACGCGCTCGCTCGGGGAGAGCCAGAGGGCGTCGCCTTCGGAGACGTCAAAAGTAGCGTAGAACTCGTCGATGTTCCGGACGATCTGGTTGCAGCGGAACTCGGCCGGAGCGTGCGGATCGATGGCGAGGAGGCGGATCGTCTCCTCGTCGCGCGACTTCTGCTGCCAGGCCTGCGCCCAGGAGAGGAAGAAGCGCTCGGCGCCGGTCAGGCCGTCCACGACGGGCGGCTCCTCGCCGTCCAGCGAGAGCAGGTACGCCTTCCAGGCGATGCCGAGACCGCCGAGGTCGCCGATGTTCTCGCCGATGGTCAGGGCGCCGTTCACGTGGTGCCCGGGCGTGGTCGCGGGAGCGAGCGCGTCGTACTGCGCGATGAGCGCCTTCGTCCGCTCCTCGAACGCGGCCCGGTCCTCCTCGGTCCACCAGTCGGTGAGGCGGCCGTCGCCGTCGAAGCGCGAGCCCTGGTCGTCGAAGCCGTGGCCGATCTCGTGACCGATGACGGCGCCGATCGCTCCGTAGTTCGCGGCGGGGTCGCGGGCCTCGTCGAAGAAGGGGAACTGCAGGATCGCGGCCGGGAAGACGATCTCGTTGAAGCCCGGGTTGTAGTACGCGTTGATCGTCTGCGGGGTCATGAACCACTCGTCGCGGTCGAGCGGGCGGCCGATCTTGCCGAGCTCGCGGGCGAACTCGAACTCGGCCACGCGGCGGGCGTTGCCGAGCAGGTCGGCCGGGTCGATCGAGAGGGCGGAGTAGTCGCGCCAGCGCACCGGGTAGCCGATCTTGGGCGTGAACTTCGCGAGCTTCTCGAGCGCGCGCTCGCGGGTGGCGGGGCTCATCCACTCCAGGTCGACGATGGAGCGGCGGTACGCCTCGATGAGGTTCGCGACCAGCACGTCCATCGCGGCCTTCGCCGTCTCGGGGAAGTGGCGGGCGACGTAGGTGCGGCCGACCGCCTCGCCGAGCGAGCCCTCGACGAGCGAGACGGCGCGCTTCCAGCGCTCCCGCTTCTGCGGGGTGCCGGTGAGGGTGCGGCCGTAGAAGTCGAAGTTGGCGTCGACGAAGCCGCTGGACAGGTAGGCCGCGGCTCCGCGGATCACCTGCCAGGACAGCCAGTCGCGCCAGGCCGGGAGCCGGTCCTCGGTGAGCAGGCCCGCGAGACCCTGGAGGAAGCTCGGCTGGCGGACGACCACCTCGGCGAGCGCCCCCTCCGGAGCGCCCATCGCGGTGAGCCAGACGCCGAGGTCGACGCCCGCGGCGAGCTCCTCGACCTCGGACCAGGAGCGGAGGTTGTAGGTCGCCTGGCTGTCGCGGCTGCGGACCTTGTCCCAGTGCGCGGCAGCCAGGTCGGTCTCGAGGGCGACGATGCGCTCGGCGCGGGCCTCGGCGGCGTCGATGCCGGCCAGCGCCAGCATCCGCGCGACGAACGGCGTGTAGGCCTCGCGGACGGAGGCGAACTCCTCCTCGCGGTAGTAGCTCTCGTCCGGCAGGCCGAGGCCGCCCTGGTTGACGAAGACGAGGTAGCGCTCGGGGCTGCCCGGGTCGTTGTCGACGAAGAGGCCGAAGAGCCCGGGGACGCCGGTGCGCTCGAAGGCGCCGACCGCGCGGAGCAGGCCGGGGATCGAGTCGACCCGCTGCACGGCGGCGAGGTCGTCGGCGATCGGGGCGGCGCCGAGCTCCTCGGCCCGCTCCTCGTCCATGAAGGAGGCGTAGAGGTCGCCGAACAGGCGCTCCTCGGTGCCGTGCTGCGCGGTCTGCGCCTCGACGATGATGTCGCGCACGGCCTTCTCCGCCTCCTCCTGGAGGACGTGGAAGGAGCCGTAGCGCGCCTTGTCGGCGGGGATCTCGGTGCGGTCGATCCAGAGCCCGTTGACGTGCCGGTAGAGGTCGTCCTGCGGGCGCGTCGCGGGGTCGAGTTCGGAGCGGTCGATACCGGAGCGAGGCGTCGTCGAGGTCATGGCGGACAGCCTACGTCGGGGCGCCGACACGGTGGCGCGAGGTGCGGCGGGTCGAGCGCGGAGCCGCGGAGGGCGGGCGCGGAGCCGCGGACGGGAGTGCCCGGCGCGGTGCCGCGGGAGGGCCGGGCGCGCCACCGTCCGGCTCGCGGGAGCGGGGTGCTCCTGCGAGCCGGACCCGGCCGACGGGGACGCCGGAGCGTCAGCGCCCGAGCTGCTCCTCGACGTACGCGCGGATCGGCGTGGTCGGCCGCCCGATCAGGCGGGCGAGCGAGCCGTCGGTCCCGCCGAGGAGGCCGTCGGCGATGTTCGCGTCGAGGCCGACGACGAAGCCGACTCCGCCCTCGGGGACGCCGGCGCCGGTGAGGACGCGGGCGTGCTCGTCGGAGGAGACGTGGCCGATCGCGGCGTCGCGTCCGGCGACCTCGGCGACGATCGCGGCCAGCTCGTCGAAGCTCCAGGCGGTGTCGCCGGAGAGCTCGTGCACGGTGCCGACCAGGGACGGGTCGGTCAGGGCGACCGCTGCGGCCTCGGCGTAGTCGGTGCGCGCGGCGCTGGCGACGCGGCCCTCGCCGGCGCTCGAGAGGGTGCTGCCGGTGGAGGCGAGCTCGGCGACGGTCTGCTCGTAGTTCTCGTTGTACCAGCCGTTGCGGAGGACGACGGCGGGGACGCCGCTGGCGGCGATCGCCTCCTCCGTGGCCTTGTGCTCGGGGGCGAGGATGAGCGCGCTCGTGGTCGCCTTCGGGGCGCTCGTGTAGACCAGGCGCGCGCCGGCGCGGACGGCGGCGTCGATCGCGGCGGTGTGCTGCGCGACGCGCCTGCCGACCTCGGAGCCCGAGACGAGGAGGACGGCCTCGGCGCCGGAGAAGGCGGCGTCGAGCGAGGCGGGGTCGTCGAAGTCCGCGACGGCGGTGCGGACGCCGAGGTCGGCCGCGAGCGCCTCGAGCTTCGCGGCGTCGCGGCCGGTGGCGACGATGTCGGAGGCGGCGGTGCCGCGGGCGAGCAGGTGCTCGACGGCGAGACGGCCGAGGTGGCCGGTGGCTCCGGTGACGACGAGGGTCATGAGGGGTCCTTCCTGACGGGTGGGGCGGGCGGGGTCCGCCGCCAGGAGGGTGCAACCGGCGCATCCTCCTCCTGCTTCCCGGAATGCAGTACCCACTATTTCGTTAGTACAGTCACCACCCCTGTCCCGAGGAGCACCCATGACGATCGCCGACTCCCCCCTGCTCGCCGGGGACGTCTACTCCGCCGACTGCCCGAGCCGCGAGGTCTTCGGGCACGTCACCAGCAAGTGGGGCGTCCTGGTGCTCGCGGCGCTCGCTCCGGGCACGCTGCGCTGGGGCGCTCTGCGCCGCCGGATCGGCGGGATCAGCGAGAAGATGCTCGCCCAGACGCTGCGGATCCTGGAGGAGGACGGCTTCGTGCACCGCGAGGCGCGGCCGGTCGTCCCGCCGCACGTCGAGTACCGGCTGACGCCGCTGGGAGCGGAGCTGGCCGAGCGGCTGCTGCCGGTCGTCGAGTGGATCGCGGGGAACGTCGGGGCGGTCCTGGAGGCACGCTCGGAGGGCCGCAGGGAGGGAAGGTGAGCCTCACCTTCTTGTGAGAACGTTCACATTCCGTTCAGGGAGGAGCCTCCACCCGGCGGCATCGGCGCCCCCTCCCCCTGCTTGCCTCGATCGCGTCTCCTGCTCGTGATCGAAGGACCTCCATGTCAGACACCGCCCGCCGCCCGCTCCTCCTCCCGATGGCCGGCCACGTGCGCGGCAAGCGCAGCCCCGTCACCTGCGCGCTGAAGTGCGCCAATGCCTGCTCCACCGCGACCTGCAACACGTCGCACAACAGCTACTTCCGCGACATCGTCTCGTCGCAGCTCTCCCGCCGCAGTGCCCTCGGCCTCGGCCTGGCCGGCGCGGTCACCGTCGCCGTCGCCTCCGCCGGAGGAGCGCCCACCGCCGAGGCGGCCGTGGCGACCGCGGCCGACGGCTCGCCGCTCGCCTTCACTCCGATCGCTCCGGTGCCGTACACGGTCGACCGGTTCACCGTCCCCGAGGGCTTCGCCTGGCAGCCGATCATCCGCTGGGGCGACCCGCTCTTCGCCGACAGCCCCGCCTTCGACATCGCCGACCAGACGGAGGTCGCCCAGGCCGCGCAGTTCGGCTACAACAACGACTACACCGACATCGTCGAGATCCCGGGCTCGAAGCGCCTCCGCGCCCTGCTCGTCGTGAACCACGAGTACACGAACGAGAGCATCATGTTCCCGGCCGCGCAGCTCGAGGCGGAGCCGGAGCGCGTGCGCGCCGTCGGCCGCGCCGCCCACGGCCTCAGCGTCGTCGAGCTGGTCCGCACCGCGGTCGACCGCCCGTGGGCCTACGTCCGCGGGGGCGAGCGCAACCGCCGCTACCTGCTCGACACCCCCTACGAGGTGACCGGCGCCGCCGCCGGCACCGACCTGCTGAAGACGGTCGCCGACCCCGAGGGCCGCACCGTGCTCGGCACGCTCGGCAACTGCTCCGGAGGCACGACGCCGTGGGGCACGATCCTCTCGGGCGAGGAGAACTTCAACGGCTACTTCCGCGCCGTCGGCACGAGCGACGCCGAGAAGCGCTACGGCCTCGCCGACTCCGAGACCTCGCGCCTCTGGGAGCTCGACGACCCCCGCTTCGACGCCCGCACCCCGGGCTACGAGAACGAGCCGAACCGCTTCGGCTGGATCGTGGAGTTCGACCCCTTCGACCCCGACTCCACGCCGAAGAAGCACACGGCGCTCGGCCGGCTCAAGCACGAGGGCGCGAACGTCATCATCGCCCCGGACGGCCGCGTGGTCGCGTACCAGGGGGACGACGAGCGCTTCGACTACCTCTACAAGTTCGTCTCGACGAAGCGCTACATCGAGGGCGACCGCGCCCACAACAAGACCCTGCTGGAGGAGGGCGACCTCTACGTCGCCCGCTTCGCCGGCGACTCCCCCGTCGCCGAGATCACCGGCACCGGGGCGGTCCCCTCGGACGGCGGCTTCGACGGCATCGGCGAGTGGCTGCCCCTGGTGCTGAACGGCGCCTCGACGATCGCCGGGATGAGCGTCGCCGAGGTGCTCGTGCACACCCGCCAGGCGGCGGACGCCGCGGGCGCGACCAAGATGGACCGCTGCGAGGACGTGCAGCCCAGCCTGGTCAGCGGCCGGATCTACGTGGCCTGCACCAACAACTCCGCCCGCGGCACCGAGGGCGCCAAGGAGGGCGCGACCGAGGTCAACCCGCGCACCGAGAACCGCGACGGCCACATCGTCGAGATCATCGAGGACGGCGGCGACCAGACCGGCCGCACCTTCACCTGGAACCTGCTGATGCTCTGCGGCGACCAGGCGCAGGGCGACGTCGTCTACTTCTCCGGCTTCCCGGCGGACCAGGTCTCGCCGATCTCGTGCCCGGACAACCTGGCCTTCGACTCGGTCGGGAACCTCTGGATCTCGACCGACGGCGCCCCGAGCGGCATCGGCTACAACGACGGGCTCTTCAAGGTCGCGCTCGAGGGCGCGACGCGCGGCAGGGTGGAGCAGTTCCTCTCGGTGCCCCGCGACGCCGAGACCTGCGGACCGATCGTCCACGACCTCGACCAGCACGTGTTCGTGGCGGTGCAGCACCCGGGCGAGGAGGGCACCTTCGAGGCGCCGACCTCGTTCTTCCCGGACTACGGATCGACGGCGGCGGGAGCGGTGGCGGCACCGCGTCCGACCATCGTGCAGATCCTGCCGGCGTCGCAGGTGGTGGCGCCGACTCCGACGCCGACCGCCGGGCCGACCACGGCACCGACGACCCCGCCGACCACCGCGCCCACGGCGACTCCCACCACGGCACCGACCGCCGGGCCGACCGCGGCGCCCACCGCGGCTCCGTCCCCGGTGCCCACGACCGCGCCGACCGGCACGCCGACCCCGCTGCCCGTCGGCGGCTCGGGCGGCGGGCTGGCCTCGACCGGAGTCGAGAGCGTCGGCCTGATCGCGGGCGCCACCGCGCTCCTGGCCGCGGGCGCCACCGCGCTCGGACTCGGAGCGCGCCGCCGCGCGGCCGCTGAGGGCGAGGACGACCAGCAGGCGTGAGGCCGGACAGGGCCCGGGACCGATCACAGGATCGGGGCCCGGGCCCTGCCACGCTCGGGGACCCGCCGCTCAGGCCCCCGGGACCGGCGGGCCGGTGCGCCAGCGGAGGATCGCCGCGGCGTCGGCGTCGTGCGGCAGCGTCACCACGTCGACCCCCTCCGGGGCGGTGCGGGAGTCGGTGACGAGCACGCGCGCGTCCGTGAGCACGGCGGCGCGGGCCAGCGCGAGGGCGGCGTCGACGGAGTCGATCACCTCGCCGCCCAGCGCCTCCTCCGGGGCCGACGCGACCCACGGCTCCGCGGCGAGCGCCAGCAGAGCGCGCTTGCGCAGTCGGCCGGGGTCGAGCACCAGCGTCTCGACCTGCGCCGAGGCCAGCGCCGTGACGATCGCGCCGAGCGAGTACTCGACGATGCGGCGCGGCTCCCCGGTGCGCAGGGCGTCGAGCACGTCCTCCTTCTCGCGCAGCAGGATGCGGTCGAGCTGCTCGTCGACGAACCGCTCCAGCGCCCCCTCCTCGCTGCCGGCGGCCCGCGTGTTCACGGGCTCGACGGCCAGGATCGCGGCGCTGCTCGGCGAGAGCTGCTGCGCGAGCAGCTGCCGGGCGTGGATGTCCCCCGCGACGACCAGCAGGCACGGCCGGTGCACGCGCACGAGCTCGTCCACCGCGGCGGCGAGCTCGGCCTGCGTGCGCCGCCAGATCTCCTCCGCGTGGTGGTGGAACCGGTCGTGCCGCCAGCCGCCGGCCTGCGCCTTGTGGAGGGTGTCGGTGCGGCCCTGCACGGCCTGCTCGGCCTCGGGTCGCTGCGCGCCCAGGCGGTGCAGGCGGATCTCGCCGCCGTCCCGCGAGGTCTCGACGACGAGGACGCGCAGGTCGGGCCGGTGCTGCAGCAGCGGCACGATGTCCGGGATCGGGCTGTAGGAGACGCCCTCGGGCGCGACCGGCCGACCCGGCAGCACCTCGTTCAGCACGACCCTCCCGTCCACGGCGACCGCGAAGAGGCAGCAGCCGCCCTGGGGGCGCCCGGCCCCCTCGAGCAGAGCGGTGAGGGCCTGGATGTCGGCCTGCGGCGCACCCTGGCGGGCGAGCTCGTCTCCGAGGGACGTGGCGCGCTCGAGCGAGATGTCCGGCGGATCCCCGGAGTCGATCGCGAGGTCGACGTAGAGCTGCGACACGGGCCGGGAGTCGCGGAGGAGCTCGGCCAGGGTCGGGAGAGCGGGGGTGGTGGTCACCATCGGTCGTCCTTTCCTGTCGGTCCCGACAGTGTCGGACGGCAGGAGCGGGAGGAGGGACGGGGTTGACTGCTCGCGCGCGCCTCAGAGCAGGCGGCGCGCGGAGGCCCAGGCGGTGAGCTCGTAGCGGGAGGAGAGCTGCAGCTTGCGGAGGACGGCGGAGACGTGGGACTCGACCGTCTTGACCGAGATGAAGAGCTCGGCCGCCGCCTCCTTGTAGGCGTAGCCGCGGGCGATCAGGCGCATCACCTCGCGCTCGCGGGCCGAGAGCCGGTCGAGCTCGTCCACCGACTCCGCCTGCTCGCCCGCCAGCGCCCCGAAGGCGTCGAGCACGAAGCCGGCCAGGCGCGGCGAGAACACGGCGTCCCCGCCCGCCACCGCGAGCACGGCCCGGCTCACCTCGGCTCCGGAGCTGGCCTTGGTGATGTAGCCGCGGGCGCCGGCGCGGATCACGCCGACCACGTCCTCCGCAGCGTCCGAGACGCTCAGCGCCAGGAAGCGCGACGACGACCCGGCGCTGCGCCGCAGCACCTCGGCCCCGCCTCCGCCCGCACCGCCCGGCAGGTGCACGTCGAGCAGCACCACCTCGGGCGCGAGCGAGGCGACCAGGCCGACGGCGGAGTCGACGTCGGCCGCCTCCCCGACGACCTCGAGCTCGGGGGCGAGGTCGGCCCGCAGGCCGGAGCGGAAGATGGAGTGGTCGTCGACCAGCAGCACGCGGGTCACCGCTCGACCTCCGCGGGGAGCCGCAGATGCACCTCGGTGCCGGTGCCGCCGACTCCGGGGCGCACGGTCGCGCTGCCGCCCGCGCGCGCCATCCGGCCGATGATCGACTCGCGGATGCCGAGGCGGTCCCCGGGCACCTCGTCGAGGACGACGCCGGGGCCGCGGTCGCGCACGAACACGTCGACGCCCTGCACGGAGGACTCGAGGTACACCGAGACGTCGCCGCCCGCGTGCCGGGCCGCGTTCAGCACGGCCTCGCGGGTCGCGGCGAGGAGCGCGGCGGCGCCGGGGACGGACGCTCCGACGGCCACCACCTCGAGGTGCACGGGGTAGTCGAGCTCGACGGCGGCGGCGATCGCCCGGACCTCGGCGGCCAGGTCGTTGGCGACCGGGACGTCGCGCTCGAACAGCCAGTCGCGCAGCTCCCGCTCCTGGGCGCGGGCGATGCGGGCGACCTCGCTCGAGGCTCCGGCGCGGTTCTGGATGAGCGCGAGGGTCTGCAGCACGGAGTCGTGCAGGTGCGCGGCGATCTCGGCCCGCTGCTCCTCGCGCACGCGGGCGGCGCGCTCGCCCATCAGCTCGGACCAGAGGGTCACCACCCGGGGCGCGGCCAGCACACCGGCGGCGATCAGCAGCACGCCCACGGCGAGGACCGCGTTGAGGGCGCTCGGGCGGCCGGTGAGCACGGCCGCTCCGGCGAGCACCAGCAGCGCGCAGGAGGCGAGGCGCACCGCGGAGCCGTACCGGGCGGGGCGGACGGCGTCGCCGCGGTCGAGCCCGAGGCTCCAGCCGACGGCTCCTCCCGCGAGCAGGCCGACGGCGACGAGCGCGCGCGTGATGTCGGCGTCGTCGCCGCTGTCGACGGTGATCAGCACGGCGAGCGCCGCGACGGCGGCGGCGAGGGTCAGCAGGCCGGCCACGGGAGCGGAGCGGCGGACGGCCGGATCCGCGTCGCGCGAGTCGAGCGGCGCGAGGGGCACCAGGGCCCAGAGCCAGAGGTAGAGGAGCGCGCCGCCCCCGCCGAGCGCGGTCGTGAGAACGGCGAGGAGGCGGGTCCTCCGCACGCTCCAGCCGAGGTGGTCGGCGACCGCGGTGCACACTCCGCCGAGCAGCATCGTCCGCGGCCGCTGCAGCGGGGGGCGGACGGCGGTGCCGGGGACTGTGCTCACCCCTGCATCCAAACAGGTCGGCCGCACGATCGGGGGTGCTCTCGGGGTCGGATCAGGGGTTCCCCCGATGGTCCGGGCCGTGGAGCGCACGGGAGACTCGCAGCATGACAGGACAGAGCACGACCCCGCCGGGCTCCGCGGAGCCGGACGGCACGGAGGCGGCGAGCACAGCGACGACGCCGATCGGGACGGATCCCGGAGCGGCCGGTCCCGACAGCGCCGGCCCGGACAGCACCGGCCCCGAGAGCCCCGACCCGGGAGCCCCCGGACCCGCCGATCCAGCCGGGACGGCGGGGCAGGTCGAGGCCTCGCAGCCAGAGCACGAAGCGGTTCTCGGGCGCGGGGATCGCCGACCGGCTCGGCATCGACCCGCTGATCGTGCGCGGGATCGTGCTCGTCGTCGCGGTGCTGGGCGGGCCCGCGCTCCTCCTCTACGCCGCGGCCTGGCTGCTGCTGCCCGACCAGGACGGCGCCCTGCCGGTGGAGCGGCTGCTCCGCGGCTCGCTCGACCGGGTGCACGCCGGGATCGGCGTCCTCGTGCTCGCCTCGATGCTGCCGGTGGCGCAGGGCTTCTGGTCGCTCGGCGGCGCGTACACCGGGGCGATGCCCTGGGCGCCCGCGACCGGGCGGACGCTGTGGTCGCTCGTGGTGCTCGGGCTGATCGTGGCCTTCGTGGTCTGGATCGTGCGGCGGAGCCGGCGATCGGACGACGCGGCCGCTCACCCGGCCCAGGGCTCCCCGTCCGCACACCCCTCCGCGACGCTCCCCTACCCCGCGCCCTCCGCTCCCGCCTACCCCGCACCCGACCCCGGGCTGCAGGACGAGCGCCCCTCGTCCCCCGAGGCCGTCGCCGAGTGGCGCGAGCGCCAGGAGGCCTGGCGGGCCGAGCGGGAGGCCTTCCGCGCCCAGCAGAGCGCGTCGGCCCGCGAGACGGCCCGCGCCCGAGCGGAGGAGGCGCGAGTCGCCGCCGCCGCCGTCACCGCCGCGCGCCTGGAGCGCCAGCGCCTCCGACGCGCCGCGAACCCCCGGCTGCGGGCGAGCCTCACGCTGCTCGCCCTGGGCGCCGCCGCCCTGACCGGCGCACTGGTCTCGCTCACCGCCTCCGGACCGACGGCCCTCGTCGTCGGAGCCGCCTCGGCCGCGCTCGTGCTCGCCGTGGTGATCGTGCTCGCCGGCCTGTTCCGGAGGCGCGCGATCGCGCTGATCGCCCTCGCGACGGTCGCGCTGGTCACGGCCGCCTGCGCCGCCGTGCTGCCGACCGACCGCGAGCTGCTCCCCGTGCTCGGCACCTACGGCTTCTCGAGCGCCGCCCCCGGCCGCTACGCGACGCTCGCGGCGAGCGACCTGCGCGTCACGGTCGCACCCGATTACGAGACCTCCGGCGAGCCGCTGGACCTGTGGATCGGCTACGGGCACGTGTCCGTCGCCACGATGGCGGGAACGGCGGTCCGCCTGGAGGCGACCACGGAGGACACCGAGCTCCTCGTGCTGGACGCCGACGGAGGCGCGATCGACGCGCCCCGCGAGGTCCGCACCGCCGACGGCCGTCAGCTGTGGACGCAGACCTTCGGCGATCCCGAGGCCGAGCCGTTCGTGGTCCGCATCGCCCAGGAGGGCGGGTCGATCCGCGTCCAGGACTCCACACCGGGCGCCGACTCCGGCACCACTGCGCCGGACGCCGACGCCACCCCGAGCCCCACCCCCGAGACCGGGCACGATGTCCGGGATCGGGCTGTAGGAGACGCCCTCGGGCGCGACCGGCCGACCCGGCAGCACCTCGTTCAGCACCAGCACGACCGACAGGCC